>NZ_JBFBEZ010000040.1:0-74971 GCF_040701725.1 Streptomyces sp. NPDC093109 | reverse complement strand
CCGCCCCCCCTCTCCCGTACACGCGCCGGAAGGGGAGGTGTCAAGGGTGAAGCGAAGCGCAATCGGCGCAGCCGACGCGACGTAGGAGCGCCCTTGACACCTCCCCTGGAGGCGCGACACTGACAAAAGGAGGGGCGGCCCACCCCGCACCAAACGCCCAGCACCTCGACCCCGGCCCACCCCGCTCTACCTCTTGGTACTGACCCGCAGATAACAACCCCACGGCGCCCAGCGGCGCATGAATCCCAACCAACCGGCGGCCGTCAGCCGCCGAGACGACCCCGGCAGCCCCATTCAAAGAGTGCGTACCCGTACGGGACTCCCGCCGGAAACGCCCAGTTGGAGCGTCCAGAAGCGCGCGGTGAAGTCTCTGGGAACTCTGGACGGTGATTCGGCAAGCGTTGTGACAAATCCATGTCCAGAGCACGAAGAGTATGCATGTTCGTTCGATATGTGGCGGTTATGGCGGTCGTAGCTTGAGGCGTCCGATGCCTCCCGGCCCGGCCATCCCCATCCCCACGTAAGGACGGACAGGTGTCGATGCAGGGCACGGAGAGCGGAACGGCGGCATCTCAGCAGTTCCCCGGGGACTCACGGCACGCGCTTCCCGCGCTTGCCGCGCTTGCCGCCCCGCCCGCCGACGGGCGCCCCAGCGCGGGCGCGCACCCAAGCACTGTCACCGACACCGGCGCCCGCGCCGGATCACGCGCCGGTCGACGGCTGTACGCCATCGACGGCATCCGACTCCTCGCCGCCCTGCTGGTCGCCGTACACCACTACGCCGGCACCCGCAGGGTTGACCAGCCGGGCAACCTCATCTGGGACCGGCCTGCGTCCGACATCATGCCGACGGTCTTCCGGTTCGCGGCGTACGGGTGGATCGGCGTCGAGATCTTCTTCGTGATCAGCGGCTTCGTGATCTGTATGTCCTGCTGGGGCCGTTCGCCGAAGCAGTTCTTCGTGTCGCGGGTGATCCGCCTCTACCCGGCGTACTGGTTCGCCGTCCTCTTCACCACGTCCGTACTCGTCGTGTTCCCCAGCGTCTGGGACAGCCTGCGCACGCGGGACGTCCTCTTCAACTTCACGATGCTGCAATCGGGTTCGGGCGTCATGAACGTCGACGGCGTGTACTGGACCCTGTGGTCCGAACTCCGCTTCTACCTACTGTTCCTCGCAGTGGTGTGGACCGGCCTGACCTACCGCAAGGTCGTCATCTTCTGCTGCGCCTGGGGCGCCGCGGCCATGCTCGCCCCGATCGCGAAGCTCCCCCTGCTGGAGCTGTTGGCGAACCCGGAAGGCGCCTGGTACTTCATCGCGGGCCTCGCCCTCTACCTCATGCACCGCTTCGGCCAGAACCTGCTTCTGTGGGGCATCCTCGCCATGGCCTGGCTCATGGGCCAGCAAGAACTGGGGGCGCGGATCGACGAGGTGGAGCATGTGTCGAGCTGGCGCGGAGCGGTACTGATCTACACGGTCTTCCTGCTGATCATGGTCGCCATCGCCCTCGGCGCGACGGACCGCGTCCAGTGGAAGTGGCTGGTCACGGCGGGCGCGATGACGTATCCGCTCTATCTGATGCACTACGCCGCCGGTACGACCGCGATCCATCATCTGCGGGACACGATGGACCCCCGGCTGCTGGTCCTGACGGTGATCGCCGGGTTCATGGTGCTGGCCTGGCTGGTGCATCGGTTCGTGGAGCGGCCGTTGGCGGGGGCGCTCAAGCGGGGGCTGGACACGTCGTTCGCGCAGTTGCGGAAGACGTAGGGGCAGGCGCAGGGGCAGGCGCAGCCGCGACACAGGGCAGTGGTTGCCTCTGCCGCCGCCATGCTTCCTGGCCGGATCCGTACGTCCAACAGCGACGGCCACGGCGACGTCCGCGGCAGGCCCGCACCCCGCACCCCGCACCCCGTACCGCCGGGGGCGGTGTCCGAACCGGATCGGGTACGGCGGAAGATTTCCGGCTGAGGGTGTCAACCGGATCGAGATCCGGGGCGTATACCCGGCGAGATCTGGCCACGCTCGGGGAGCCGCATGACCGTCGAGGAGTTCGAGGAGTTCTACGCCCGGTCCGTACAGCCGCTGGTGGGACAGGTGTATCTGTTCACCGGTGATCTGCATGAGGCGCAGGACGTCGTGCAGGAGGCGTTCGTACGGGCGTGGAACCGGCGCGCGCGGCTGGACCTGGACGCCGGGCCCGAGGCGTGGGTCCGTACGGTGGCCGTCCGGCTGGCGATCAGCAGGTGGCGCGGGCGCGGGCGGGCCGTGGAGGCGTGGCGGCGGCTGAGCGGGGCGGGGCCCCGGGAGCTGGCGGCGCCGGGGCCTGAGGGGGTCGCGCTGGTGGCTGCGTTGCGGCGGCTGTCGGCGCGGCAGCGGCTGGTGACCGTACTGCATTACGTGTGTGACCTGTCCGTGGACCGGATCGCGGCGGAGACCGGGATCTCGCCGGGGACCGTCAAGACCCATCTGTCACGGGCCCGGAACGCGCTCGCGCCGTATCTCGACGCCGGAGCGGATGACATCGTCACTGACCACGTCGACGCCGACGACGCCGACGACGCCCCGGCGTTCGACGACCCCGCGTACAAGCCGGCACCCCGACCGGAACACGCACCCCCGTACCGCCCCACCATCATCCCCATCTTCCCCTCCCGCACCTCCCGCGCCGCCCTCCCCCAGGAGGCCCACCGTGTCTGACCTGCTTCCCCCCGACGGCCGGGACCGGACCGACGAGTTGCTCGCCGTCACCCTCAAGCGGGCCGCGCGCGACGCGCGGACCCTCGCGCCACCGCCCGCGCCCGTCGCGGAGATCGCGGCGCGCGGGACGCGGCGGCGGCAGTGGCGGCTGGTCGCCACCGCGGCCGGGGCGGTGAGTGCGGTGGGCGTACTGGCCGGGGTGAGCGCGCTGGCGCTAACGGGGTCGCACACCGGGCAGCCGCCGGCCGCGCCCGCGTACTCCGGGCCGGACGGGACGGGGCCGGACGGGACGGGGCCGGTCAGAACGGCGCCCGGGCCGCCCGCGACGCCGGGTGCGAGCCCGACGGGCAGGGCACCGCGCACCAGCCCGACCCCGATCCAGATGGGCCCGGGACCTGAGACCAGCCCCGGAACCAGCCCCGGAACCGGAACCGGTCCGAGCGACATGCCGCCGCCCACCGACCCGTTCACGGGCGCCACCTCGGACGCCTCGCCCTCGCCCTCCCCCTCCTCCCCCTCCTTCTCCTCCCCCTCGCTCGATCCGAACGGATCCCCCGGCGCTTCGGCATCCGCCTCCACGCTTCCGCTTCAGCCCTCGTCCCCCACCCGGACGGTCGCCGGCACCGCCCGTTGACCTGCAGTAAGGATCCCCACTGTGCCCGGCGTCAGCCTCAGCAGTCTTACCTTGCCCACGTTCCGCTCCGCTGCCGCTCCCCGCCTCCAGAGGCGGGTACGCGACCGCGTCCGCGCCGCGGCCCGCTCGTTCCGCGAGCCCTTCCCCTACGCGCTCGCCCTCGTCCTCTTCTGCGCCTACACGATCGTCTCCGTCGGCCGGTACCGGAATCTCTCCACCATGTCCTGGGACCTGGGCATCTTCGAACAGGCGATACGCGCCTACGCCCATCTCCGCGCGCCCGTCGTCGACATCAAGGGCCCCGGCACCAACATCCTCGGCGATCACTTCAGCCCCGTGACCGCGCTGCTCGCTCCCGTGTACCGGCTGCTGCCCACCCCCGTCACCCTGCTGGTCGGCCAAGCGGCGCTCTTCGCGGTCTCCGCGATCCCCGTGACCCGGGCGGCGTCGCGGTTCCTGGGGCCGAAGCGCGGACTCGCGATCGGTGTCGCGTACGGGCTGTCCTGGGGCGTCCAGCGGGCCGTGGCCTTCGACTTCCACGAGATCGCGTTCGCCGTACCGCTGATCGCCTTCTCCCTGGAGGCCGTTCTCATGCGGCGCTGGCGGGCCGCGCTGTTGTGGGCCGCGCCGCTGGTGTTCGTGAAGGAGGACCTGGGGCTGACGGTGGCGGCGATCGCGCTGCTCGTGGCGGTACGGGCGCGACGCGCCTCGCCCCGGGCCGTCGGCTGGGGCATCGCGGTCGCCGCGATGGCGGCGGTGTGGGCGCTGCTGGTGTTCACCGTCGTCATACCGGCCTTCAACACCAGCGACACCTACGACTACTGGACCAAGGTCGGCGGCGGGGGCGGGCCGTTCGACGGCATCGACACGAAACTGCGCACGCTGGTCTGGCTCCTGCTGCCGACCACCGGACTGCTCGCCCTGCGCTCCCCCCTTCTGTTGGTCGCCGTACCGACACTCACCTGGCGTTTCGTGTCGGCCGACGAGCATTACTGGGGCACGGACTGGCACTACAGCGCCGTACTCATGCCCGTCGTGGCGCTCGCGCTGGTCGACGCCATGGAGCGCACGCGGCGCAGCCGGCGCACCTGGCTGCGCTCGTACGCCCGCCATATCCCGGTCGCGAGCGCGGCGGCGGCGCTCGCGCTCACGACGTCCTTGCCGCTGGCGGCGCTGGCCGAACCGGATCCGTACCGTACGACGCCGCAGGCCGAGGTCGCGGCGAAGCTGCTGGGGCGGATACCGAGCGGGGCGACGGTCGAGGCGAACCTCGGGCCGCTCGCCCACCTCACCGCACGCTGCCGCGTGTTCTGGGTGGGCGACACCCAGGGCATCACCCCGGAGTACATCGCCCTCCAGAACAGGGCCACCCGCGATCCCATCATCTACGCCGGTCAGCTGCACCCCCGGGCAACGTACAAGGTCCTCGACCAGGCGGGCGGTTACGTGGTCCTGAAGCTCCAGCCCACCCCCGGCCCCGCGGACGCGCGCAAGTAGCCCGGCCGTCAGCCTTCGGCCGCCCCCGACCCCACCCCCTGCAACGCCGGGGCCTGCACGGCCATCTCCAGATCCCGAGCCGCTTCCAGCGCCCGGTCCTCCTCCCGCTCCCGGTCCTCCTCCCGGCCGGCCTCCGTCCACGTCCCGAGCGTGATCTCGGCGGTGATGCCCGGACCGAACCCGGCGATGACGCCCCGGGCGCCGTGGTCCGCGCCGCCCTCCTCGAAGAGGCGCTCCAGGGCGTCGAAGATGACCGCGCTGGCGATGTTCCCGCGTTCGGTGAGGGTGGCCCTGCTGTAGCGGAACATCTCCGGCGGCAGGTCCAGATAGTGGCTGAGGTCGTCCAGAATCCTGGGGCCGCCCGCGTGGACGACGTAGAAGTCGAGGTTGGAGACGTCCCAGTCGTGCGGCGCGGCCATGTCGCGCATCGCGGGCGCGAGCATGGCCATCGTGCCGGGGACCCGCTTGTCGAGCATGAAGTGGAAGCCCGTGTCGCGGACCGCGTAGGAAATCCAGTCCTCGGTGCCGGGCACCAGATGGGATCCGTTGCGCTCCAGCCGTACGCCCGTACCCCCCTCGCCGCGTACCACCGCCGCCGCGAGCGCGTCGCCGAAGAGGCCGTTGGAGAGCAGGTTGCCCACCGCGAGGTCGGTCGGCTGGTAGCAGAGGGAGCAGAACTCGCACGCCACGATCAGGACGTTGGCGCCCGGGTAGGCGACGCAGAAGTCGTGCGCCCGGTTGATGGCCGCTCCGCCGGCGGCGCAGCCGAGCTGGGCGATGGGGAGCTGGCGGGTCTCCGGGCGGAAGCCCAGGTTGTTGATGATCCAGGCGGTCATCGACGGCATCATGAAGCCGGTGCAGGAGACATAGATGATCATGTCGATGTCGGTGGGCGCGAGTTGGCCGTGGTCCAGGGCGCGCCGGACGACCTCGGGCACGCGGGCCTTGGCCTCCGCCTCGTAGACGGCGTTGCGCGCGGTGAAGCCGGGGTGCCGGAGGGTCTCTTCGATGGGCCGCACCAGGCGCCGGGTCCGGACTCCGGTGTTGCCGATGAGCCGCAGGGCGAGGCCCAGTTGGGGGTGGTCCGCGTGGAGCGTGCGCGCGAGCTCCAGCGTCTCCTCGCGGGTGATGACATGGTCGGGGACGGCGATCGCCGGTCTGCACAGAGTTGCCATGATCGTTCAGTCCTTACCAGGCAACCGGGAGAGCGAGCGGGTAACGCCAGATCGAGACGGTGTTCCACCGCACCTCCTCCTCCGGTACGGCCAGCCGAAGTCCGGGGAAGCGGGTGAGTGCGGTGCCGATGGAGACCTGGAGCACCATGCGGGCCAGATGGGAGCCCAGGCAGTGGTGGCTGCCGTAGCCGAAGGCCATGTGCGGGACAGGGTCCGGCCGCTCGAAGTCCAGCTCGTCGGGGCGGTCGTAGACCAGCTCGTCCCGGTTGGCCGTGAGGTACGAGACGTGCACCGTGTCGCCGGCCTTGATGACGACGCCGTCGAAGTCGACATCCACCAGAGCGACCCGGGGGATTCCGACGCCCTGCCGGAACGGGATGAAGCGCAGCAGCTCCTCCAGTGCTCCCGGCAGCAGCTCGGGCCTGGCGCGCAACTGGCCGAGCTGGGCGGGATGGGTGAGCAGGGTGTACAGGACGTTGCTGATGTCGTACGTCGTGGTGTCGTGGCCGGTGACGACCAGGAGCATGGCGAGAACGGCCAGCTCCGCCTCGTCGAGCATCTCGTCGCCCACGCGCGCGGTGGAGAGGGCGCTGATGAGGTCGTCGCCGGGGGCGGCACGGCGGGCGGCGGTCAGCTCGGAGAAGTAGGCGCGGAGCCCGGCCTTCGCGGCGACCGCCGAGCTCTTGTCGGCGGCGCTCATGGACATCATGGCCATGGCCCACTCGCGAAGCTGGGGCCGGTCGGACTCGGGGATGTCCAGCAGCTCGCAGATCGTCAGCAGCGGGAGCCGGTCAGCGAGGTGGTGGGTGATGTCGGCCGGGGAGCCGCTCGCCACCATGGTGTCGAGCAGCCGGTCCACGGTCCGCTGGGTCCAGGGGCGCAGCGCCTCCACCTGGGGCGTGGTGAACGCCTTGATGATCAGCCTGCGCACCCTGTTGAGCGAGGGCGGGTCCATCAGATTGATCGCCTCGGACTGGGCGATGGGCGCCGGGGTGATCCGGGGGAAGTCCCGCCCGATCAGCGCGGCCCGGCTGAACCGCTTGTCCGCGGTCACCGTCTGTACGTCGGCGTACCGCGTCACCAGCCAGCAGTCGCCCTCGCCGTACGGCATCCGCACGCGTGCGATGGGGGCTTCGGTCCGCATCCGCGTCATGAACGGGTCCGGCTCCAGCGCGTTGTCGTGCCGGACGGGACAGGTCAGCACGGAGCCAGAGCCGGAGCCGAAGCCGGAGTCAAAGCCGGAGTCAAAGCCGGGGCCCGGGTCGGCATCGGCCCCGGGCGCCGGGCCTAAGCCCAGCCCGGTGCCCGAGCCCACGCTCGGAACGGAGTCTGAAACGGTCATTGCGCTACCCCCATGAATACACGTGCCCCGCCCTCAGCGAGACAACAGCATTTATCAGTGAATCCCGAGATATCTCGCACTTCATGCGGGAGAAAGGAAAAACCACTCGTACGGGGCACCAGCCGCCGACCGGTCCGCCCCCTCTCCCGCCACCCCTCAACCCGACTGCCTCCAGCGGGGGTTCAGGGCCGGACGAAGGGGAACCAGGTCACGACGGCATGGCTGCCGCCGCCGCTCCGAAACGTCACCTCGACGTGAGAGTCCGCCGCGAGATACACCAACTGCCGCCCCGACGCGTGGAGCACCGTCTCCTCGCCCTCCGCCGCGCCCGGCGGGCGGACGGCGAGGGTCGCGGATCCGGGCCGGTCCGCACTCCCGGGTCCGGCGCCGCGGATGTAGACGATGAGCATGCCGGCCGTGTCCGTGGCGCCGGTGTGGACCGTCGATTCCCTCGCGTTGATCCACTCCTGCTGAGTGGTGAACTGCACGGGCGGCGCCATCAAGGCGAGTTCGTTGAGCACAGGACCTCCAAGGGTCGCAGGCGAGCCGACACGAACACGCTACGCGATGGGTCTGACACTCAAGGTTACTTCCGGGTCTCCGCCGGCGCTTCCGTCGGCACTTCCGGCAGCGCCTCCGCCAGGACTTCGGCCAGGTGCCGGGCCCGATGACCGCCGAGCTGCGCCAGTTGCGTACGGCAGGAGAAGCCGTCCGCCAGAATCTCGGCACCCGGCCCCTCGGCACCCGGCCCCTCGGCGCCCGCAGCGGCGGCGCGTACGGCCGGCAGCAGCTGGTCCTCGGCGCAGGCCACCGACACGTCGTAATGGCCGCGCTCGAAGCCGAAGTTGCCCGCCAGCCCGCAGCACCCGCCGCTCAGCTCGCCCGTAAGCCCGGCCCGTTCGCGCAGCCGCCGGTCCGCGTCGTCGCCCAGGACGGCGTGCTGGTGGCAGTGGGTCTGCCCGGCGACCGGGCGGTCGACGCGCGGCGGGCGCCAGTCCGGCGCGTGCTCCTCCAGCGCCCGCGCGAACGTCCGCACCGAGGCGGCGAGCCGCGCCGATCGCGGGTCGTCGCCGAGGAGTTCGGGCAGGTCGGAGCTGAGGGCGGCGGCGCAGCTCGGTTCGAGGACGACGACGGGCAGGCCCTTGTCGAGGGCCGGTTCGAGTACGTCGAGGGTGCGGCGCATGACCGTACGGGCCCGGTCGAGCTGGCCGGTCGAGACATACGTCAGACCGCAGCAGACGCGGGCGCGCGGTGGCACGACGACATCGAGCCCGGCCGCCTCCAGGACCCGTACGGCGGCCCGGCCGACCTCCGGCGACAGATGCTCCGTGAAGGTGTCGGGCCAGAGGACGACCGTGGTGCGTCCGTCGACTGTCGTACGCCCATCGACCGTGGCGCGCCGCCCGCCCGCCACGGGAACCCCCCGCCCCTGTCTGCGTCCCCTCCCCCGCAGCCACTGCCCGAACGTCTCCGTCGCCAGCGGCGGAATCGTACGTTCCGGTGCGATGCCGCCCAGCCGCTTCGCGACCGCCGCCAGTGGCCGTACGCGCGCCGCGGCGTTGAGCACGCGCGCGTAGGGCGCGGCGAGCCGCAGCCAGCGCGGCAGCATCCCCATCGCGTAGTGCGCGGCGGGCCGCACCCGGCCCGCGTAGTGGTGGTGCAGGAACTCCGCCTTGTAGGTGGCCATGTCGACGCCCACCGGGCAGTCGCCGCGGCAGCCCTTGCAGGACAGGCAGAGATCGAGCGCGTCCCGTACCTCCGTCGAGCGCCAGCCGTCCGTCACCACCTCGCCCGCGAGCATTTCGTGCAGCAGGCGCGCGCGCCCGCGCGTGGAGTGCGTTTCCTCTCCGGTCGCGCGGAACGACGGGCACATGACATCGGACCCGGTGTTCGGCCCGGCGACACGGCACTTGGCGACGCCCACGCACCGGCTGACCGCCCGCGCGAAGTCCCCTCCCCCGGGGCCGTCGTGCGGGTAGCCGAAGGCGACCTCCACCCGTTCGCGCGGCAGGACGGCGAAGCGCAGGTGGTCGTCGAGCCGGCCGGGACGGGCCAGGATGCCCGGGTTCATGCCGCCGTCGGGGTCCCACACGTCCTTGAAGCGGCCGAAGAGGCCGACCAGTTCGTCCCCGTACATCCGCGGCAGCAGCTCGGCGCGGGCCAGTCCGTCGCCGTGCTCCCCCGACAGCGAGCCGCCGTACGCGACGACCAGCGTCGCCGTGTCCTCGGAGAAGCGCCGGAAGCGCCGGACGCCGTCCTCGGTCAGCAGATCGAAGTCGATCCGGACGTGGATGCAGCCGTCGCCGAAGTGTCCGTACGGTGTGCCGCGCAGGCCGTGTTCGGCCAGCAGTGCGCGGAAGTCGCGCAGATACGGGCCGAGCCGGGCCGGCGGCACGGCGCAGTCCTCCCAGCCGGGCCACGCCTCGGTGCCGTCGGGCATACGGGTCGCCGTGCCGGCCGCGTCCTCCCGTACCCGCCACAGCGCGCGCTGTCCGGCCGGGTCGGTGACGACCGTCCCGTCGAGCGCGTCGGCGGCGCGCAGGATCGCCTCGGCGGCGGCGCGCGCCTCGGCGGCGCTCGCGCCGCCGGTCTCCACGAAGAGCCAGGCGGCGCCGCGCGGCAGATCGTGACCGCTGCCCGCGGTGACCAGGTCCTGTGCCATGCCCTCGACGGTGAGCGGCCCGTACGGCAGGAGCCCGGCCGCGGCCTCGGCGGCGGCGCTCTCGTCCGGGTATCCGAGGACAGCGAGGGCGCGCGCGGCGGGCGCCTCGACCAGCCGCAGCTCCGCCTCGGTGACCACGCCGAGCGTGCCCTCGCCGCCGCAGAAGGCGCGGGCGAGATCGGTGCCGTTCTCCGGGAGCAGCGCGTCCAGGGCGTAACCGGAGATACGGCGCGGCAGGCCGGCGGGGAAGCCGGTGCGCAGGGGCGCGAGATGGGCGTCGACGAGTGCGCGCAGTCCGGCGCGCACTCCGGCGGACGCACCGGCGGACGTACCACCCGACACGCCCCCGGACCGGCCCCCGGACCGCCCGCCGGACATGCTGTCCCAGCCCTGCCCGAGGCGGAGTTCCTCGCCGCCGTACGTGGTGACGGAGAGCGCGCGGACGTTGTCGGCGGTCGTCCCCCAGGCCACCGAGTGCGCGCCGCACGCGTTGTTGCCGATCATCCCGCCGAGCGTGCAGCGGCTGTGCGTGGAGGGATCCGGGCCGAAGGTCAACCCGTACGGCCGTACGGCGTCCCGCAGATCGTCCAGGACGAC
Source organism: Streptomyces sp. NPDC093109 (assembly GCF_040701725.1). Classification (NCBI taxonomy): domain Bacteria; kingdom Bacillati; phylum Actinomycetota; class Actinomycetes; order Kitasatosporales; family Streptomycetaceae; genus Streptomyces; species Streptomyces sp. NPDC093109. The sequence goes on along the minus strand of NZ_JBFBEZ010000040.1, from coordinate 64,367 downwards.
ACCGGGCTGGACCACCGCCGTGCGGGCCGCCGGGTCCACCGACACGATCGACCGCAGATGGCGCGTGAGATCGAGCACCACCCCGACGCCGGTGGCCTGTCCCGCGATGGACGTTCCGGCGCCGCGCGGAAGCACGGGCGTACCGTGCGCGCGGCAGACCGCGAGCGCCGCGGCCACGTCAGCCGCGTCGCGCGGGGCGACGACACCGACCGGGACACGGCGGTAGTTGGAGGCGTCCATGGTGGTCAGCGCGCGTGCCGCCGCCCCGAAATCCACCTCGCCGCGTACGGTCCGGGCCAGGTCCCGCGCGAGCTCCGTAGCCGATGTTGTCTTCCGCTGCTCAGCCATGACCCCAGGATGCCTCCCACGGGAACAGGAGAAGAAAAGGAACGGACAGCTCCCATCCTGATCGTCAATTCTCATATAGTGACCGCAGTTTGAGCAGGATTCAATTTTTTCGCTCGTCCGCTCCGGCGCACGCGCGCCCCGAATCCGCCCGTGCGCCCCTTTTGAACATCACCTGAATCCCCTGGACATCCCCGCTCCCGACCCGTCCCCCATCCCCGTCAACGAGGTAGCAGACTTGCGCCCCTCACTCCGGTCGACCGCACCGGCCCTGCTGATCTCGGCGGCCGTCAGTGGCCTCCTGTGCGTCTGGGCCGTATCCGCCGCGCCCTCCTCCGTACAGACCCCGCTCGGCTGGGGAGGGGGCGCGAGCGCCCTTGCGCTGACCGCCGCCGTCACCGCCGCCGCCCATTTCCGTGAGATGAACCGGCAGGCGCGCGAGCGCGGCGCGGCGCTCGCCGCCCGTGCCGACCAGCTCGCCGCCAAGGCCCGCAGGGCCGAGGAGGACGTACGGCGCACGGTCGCCGAGTCCCGGCGCGCCGCCGAGGATTCCGCCCGCAGCGAGTCGCACCGCGCGGCGACCGTCTCCGCCTGCGCCAGCGCGGCGGGCCGGATGCAGGCCATCGCCACCGGTGTGCTCGCCGACCTCCGGGCCATGGAGCACCGGCACACGGACGAGGACGTACTCGCCGACCTGCTCCACCTCGACCACCGCGCCGCCCAGGCCGGCCGGCTCGCGGACTCGATCGCCGTACTGACCGGGGCACGCTCCGGCCGGCGCTGGGCGCGACCCATCGTCATGGAGTCCATCCTGCGCGGCGCGCTGGGCCGGATCAGCGGCTACCAGCGGGTACGGCTCCACTCGACGAGCCAGGTGGCCGTCGCGGGGCACGCGGCCGAGGGCGTCATGCACGCCCTCGCCGAACTCCTCGACAACGCGGCGAACTTCTCGCCGCCGACCGCCGAGGTCCATGTGTACGTGGAGGAGGTCCCGGCCGGGGTCGTCATCACGGTCGAGGACAGCGGGCTGGTGATGAGCGACCTCCAACTGCGCCGCGCGGAACGCGCCGTCACGACGGACGCGTCCGACCTCAGCGGACTGTCCGGCACCCGGCTCGGACTCGCGGTGGTCGGCAGGCTGGCCCTCAAGCACGGGCTGACGGTCTCGTTCCGGCCGTCGGCGCGGGGCGGTACGGGCGCGCTGATGCTGCTGCCGCAGGAGCTGATCACGGAGGTACGGCCGGGGTCCCCGGCGCCGGAGGCGCTCCGGACCGCGCCGCCGCTGCCGGTACGGACGCGGCCGGCCGTACCGGCCATCGCGTCGGCCACGGCATCGGTCGCCGCACGGACCGCGACACCGGCTGTCGCGTCAGCCGCCGCGCCGGCGAGGGCCACGAAGGCGACGAAGACTGCGAAGACGGCGAAGACCACGAAGGCAACGCCCAAGGCCGAGGACGCCACCGGCACCGCCACCGCCACCGCCACCACCGCCGGCAGCGACACGAACGGCGAGGCCCCCGCTGACGCCGAAGTCCCCGCGACCGCCGAGGCCGAGGCCCCCACCGACGCCGGAATCCCCAAGACGGCCGAGGCCACCGAGGCCACCGAGCCCGCCGAAACCCCCGCCACGCCCGACTCCCCCGACGCCCCCGTAGAGCTGGGCGACAGCGGCCTCCCCAAGCGCCGCCGCGGCCGTACCCTCGCCGCCGCCCTGCTCCGTTCCGGCGAGGCCAAGTCCCGGGCCCGTACCACCACGGATGCCGCCGGCACCAAGGCCCCGCCCGCCACCCCCGACGCGCAGGCGGCCCGGTTCAGCAACTTCCGCAAGTCCATAAGAACCGCTCCCACCCCCACCCCCACATCACCGCAACCGGCCCCAGCCACACACCCGGAAGGCGATCCCCGATGACCGGCACCACCACCGACGACAAGCTCAATTGGCTGCTGGAGAATCTGCTCCAGCGCACCAGCGGGGCCCGCCACGCGCTCGTCCTCTCCCGGGACGGCCTCAAGCTGTGCCGCACCCCCGAACTCACCGTCGACCAGGCCGACCAGCTCGCCGCCATCGCGGCCGGCATCCAGAGCCTGTCGCACGGCGCGTCCGTCGAGTTCGGCAACGGGCAGGGCGGCGTACGGTCCGCCATGACGGAGTTCTACGGCGGCCTCCTGCTGATCGTGGAGGCCGGGGACGGGGCTCATCTCGCGGTCCTCGCGACGGAGGACGCCGATGTCGGCCTGGTGGGGCACAACATGAGCGAACTCGTCGAGCAGTTGGGAGAGCATCTCAGCGCGCCGCCACGCACCATCGCCCAAGGCACCAGCGGCGTGCGGGTATGAGCGGCCCGGGCCGGGGCCGGCCCGGCGGAAGCCGACCCGGCCGTGACGAGTCGCCCGACCGGCTGTACACCCTCACCGGGGGCCGCAGCCACTCGGACACGGACACCTTCGACCTGGTGACGCTGGTGGTCGCGGAGAGCGATCCGACCCCCGGCATGCAGTCGGAGCACGTCACGATCCTGCGGATGTGCCAGAGCCCGATGGCGGTCGTGGAGATCGCCGCCGAACTAGGCCTGCCCGGCAGCATCGTACGGATCATGCTCGCCGATCTGCTCGACACCGGCCGGATCAGCGCCCGCCATCCCCGAACGGCCAAGGCGGACGACCGCCTTCCCGATCCCGACATCCTGGAGCAGGTGCTCGTTGGACTCCGCAACCTTTGACCGGCCCACCGGCCCGGACCAGCCCTCGGGCTCGTACGGTTCCCTGCCGTCGCTGGCCAGTACCGCCGACAACGGCCTGAAGATCGTCATCGTCGGCGGCTTCGGGGTCGGCAAGACGACCATGGTCCGTTCCGTCAGCGAGATCCGTCCCCTCAGTACCGAGGAGACGATGACCCGCGCGGGCGAGGGAATCGACGAACTGGACGAGCTCGACGGGCTGGACCGGAAGACCTCGACCACCGTCGCCTTCGACTTCGGCCGGATCTCCCTCGACACGCGCTCGGTGCTCTATCTCTTCGGCGCGCCCGGACAGGAGCGCTTCTGGTTCCTCTGGGACCGGCTCTTCTCCGGCACGCTCGGCGCGGTCGTCCTCGTGGACACCCGACGGCTCTCCGACTCGTGGTACGCGATCGACCGCCTTGAGCACCACAACACGCCCTTCATCGTGGCCTGCAACGACTTCGGCGGGCCCCTCCACACGGAGGAGCAGATCCGGGAGGCGCTCGATCTGGCGCCGGACGTGCCCATGGTGGAGTGCGACGCGCGGGACCGCTCGTCCAGCAAGTACGTACTGATCACGCTGGTCGAGCATCTGCACGCGCTGTCGAAGAAGAGGAATGCGGTGGAGACGACATCGTGACCACTTCAGCCACACCGGCCGCGGGCTGCCCGGCCCGCGCGGGAAACGCCACCGGAGCCACAGCGGCTACGGGCTCCCTCACCGAAACGCCCCCCGGAGCCGCACCGGCCTCAGGAGCCGTCCCGGCCCCCGGAGCCGCACCGGTCCCCGGGGCGATACCGCTGAACGACCCCCGCTTCCAGACCGACCCCGTCGAGCTGTACCGGGAACTGCGCCGCGATCACGGGTCCGTCGTCCCCATCCTGCTCGACAGCGACATCCCGGCCTGGCTGGTCATCGGCTACCGCGAACTGCACCAGGTCACCGGCGACCCGACGCGCTTCAGCCGCGACTCCGCGCTGTGGAACCAGTGGGACACCGTCCCCGACGACTGGCCTCTCCTGCCGATGATCGGCCGGGGGGAGACCTCCATCATCCACAGCACCAGCGGGCAGCACCGCGAGCGTGCCGCGATGATCAGCGACGCGCTGGAGGCCGTCGACCCGTTCACGCTCCGGCAGCACGCCGAGCAGCTCGCCGACGAGATGATCGACGGCTTCTGCGCGGACGGCCGTACGGACATCATCGGCCAGTACGCGATGCTCCTCCCCGTCCAGGTCCTCGCCAGGCTGCTCGGTTTCAGCGACGAGCAGGGCCCCGGGCTGGTGACCGCGCTCAACGACATGCTCAACGGCCGCGACCGCGCCCTCACCGGGCACCAGCACCTCGTCGCGGCGGCGACGGCGCTGCTCGCCGGGAAGACCGACGAGCCCGGCGCGGACGTCGTCTCCCGGATGCTGGCCAACCGCGGCGACTTCACGGTCGAGGGGATCACCAAGGACCTGCTGATGATCATGGCGGCGGGCCACCAGCCGACCGCCGACTGGATCGGCAACACGCTGCGGCTGATGCTGACCGACGACCGGTTCGCCGCGTCGCTGTCCGGGGGCCGGCACAGCGTCGGCGAGGCGATGACCGAGGTGCTCTGGGAGGACACGCCCACCCAGAACGTCCCGGGCCGCTGGGCGACCCGCGACACCAACCTCGGCAACCGCCGGATCCAGTCCGGTGATCTGCTGATCCTGGGGGTGGCCGCCGCCAACTTCGACCCGCAGATCCGTACGGACAGCTCCGTCCTCACCGGCGGCAACAACGCCTTCTTCTCCTTCGGCCACGGCGAGCACCGCTGCCCGTTCCCCGCCCAGGAGATCGCCGAGGTCATCGCCCGGACGGGGATCGAGGTGCTGCTCGACCGGCTCCCGGACATCGACCTCGCCGTCCCGGAGGAGACACTCGCGCAGCGTCCGTCGCCCTGGCTGCGCGGTCTGACCAGCCTGCCGGTGATCTTCTCCCCGGCCCCACCGCTGGCCCCCGCACGCCGACCCTGACCCACACCCACCGCGGCGCCGCGGCCCCGCCCCGCCCCCGTACCGGCGCGGTACGTACCGTATGCACGCGCGCACATACGGTACGTACCGCATCATCCCGAATCGGACATCCCGACGTCTCACCCGACGGACACGGATTTCGGCGGTGCGCCGGAAGGGACTACGCTCCGGCCCGTGGCCGATATCCAGATTCCCGCTGACATCAAGCCCGCCGACGGCCGTTTCGGCGCAGGTCCCTCCAAGGTACGGACGGAGGCGGTGGACGCGCTGGCCGCGACCGGTACGTCTCTTCTCGGCACGTCCCACCGCCAGGCCCCGGTCAAGAACCTGGTCGGCTCGGTGCGCGACGGTGTGCGGAGCCTCTTCGACCTCCCCGAGGGGTACGAGGTGATCCTGGGCAACGGTGGCTCCACCGCCTTCTGGGACATCGCGACGCACGGTCTGATCGAGAACAAGTCGCAGCACCTCTCGTTCGGTGAGTTCTCCTCGAAGTTCGCCAAGGCCGCGAAGCTCGCGCCGTGGCTGGCCGAGCCGAGCGTCATCTCCGCCGACCCGGGCTCGCACCCGGACCCGGTGGCGGAAGCGGGCGTCGACGTCTACGCCCTGACCCACAACGAGACCTCCACCGGTGTCGCGGCGCCCGTCAAGCGGGTCGCCGGAGCCGACGAGGGCGCGCTCGTGCTGGTCGACGCGACGTCCGGCGCCGGTGGTCTGCCGGTCGACATCGCCGAGACGGATGTCTACTACTTCGCCCCCCAGAAGTCCTTCGCCGCCGACGGCGGTCTGTGGATCGGCCTCTTCTCGCCGGCCGCGCTGGAGCGTGCCGCCCGCGTGCACGGCTCCGGGCGCCATGTCCCCGAGTTCTTCTCGCTGCCGACGGCGATCGACAACTCGCTGAAGAACCAGACGTACAACACCCCGGCGCTGGCCACGATCTTCCTGCTCAACGAGCAGCTGAACTGGTTCAACTCCCAGGGCGGCCTGGACTTCGCGACCGGCCGCACGGCCGCGTCCGCCCGTAACCTCTACGGCTGGGCCGAAGCCTCCAAGTACGCCACCCCCTTCGTGGTCGACCCGGCGAAGCGTTCGCAGGTCATCGGAACGATCGACTTCGCGGACGAAATCGACGCGGCCGCTGTCGCGAAGGCCCTGCGCGCCAACGGCATCGTCGACACGGAGCCCTACCGCAAGCTGGGCCGCAACCAGCTGCGCGTGGCGATGTTCCCGGCGATCGACCCGGCGGACGTCGAGGCGCTGACCGCGTGCATCGACTACGTCATCGAGCACCTCTGATCCACCCCTGATCCACGTCTGCCCCGACGGCCCCCGGCACCCCGTGCCGGGGGCCGTCGCGCGCGGTCACCGGCTACCGGCTCAGCCGCTGGAACCTCCGTACCGCCAGCGGCAGAAGCACCACCGTCAGCAGCGCCGGCCAGGCGATCGACAGCAACAGCGCGTGCTCCTCCGGCCAAGTGCCCCCGCCCGCCACCGGATTGCCGAACAGCTCCCGGGTCGCGGTGACGGTGGACGAGACCGGATTCCAGGCGGCCACCACGCCCAGCCAGCCCGGCATCAGCGAGGGAGCCACAAAGACGCTGGAGATCATCGTGATCGGGAAGACCGCCGCGTAGAGGCCGCCCGCCTGCTCAGGGCTGGGCGTCAGCAGCCCCAGCAGCACCCCCAGCCATATCAGCGAGAAGCGCAGCAGCATCAGCAGCGCGATGGCCGCCAGCGTCTTCAACGGCCCGCCGTTCGGGCTCCAGCCGATCAGGAGAGCGGTCGCCACCAGGATCAGCAGCTCCGCGCAGGCCGTTATCAGATCCCCGACCCCCCGGCCCGTGACCACCGCCGAGGGAGCCATCGGCATCGATCTGAACCGGTCGATGACCCCCCGTGTCCTGTCCGTGGCGACGGCTGCCGCCGTGGTCGTAAAGCCGGACGCCATCGTCATGGCGAACATCCCCGGCATCAGGAACTCCCGGTAGTCGCCCCCGCCCGGCACCTTCATCGCGCTGCCGAAGACATACCCGTACAGCAGTACGGAGATGATCGGGAATCCCAGCTGCCAGACGATGGCCAACGGCTGGCGCTGATAGTGCGTGAGCCCCCTCCGCAGGACGTTCCAGCCGTCCGCCACCGCCCAGTACACGCGGCCGTGGCCGCCCTCACCAGCGCCCTCACCGGCGCCGTCAGCCCCGCCGACCCCGCCGACCGCCGTACTCCCCCTCTCCAGTGCGGTGCTCACGCGGCTCTCCCCTCTTCCGTACCGACTCCCGCAACTCCGGGAACTCCCGCATCCGTACGGTGTCCGGTGAGCCGCAGGAACACATCGTCCAGGCTCGGTCTGCGCAGCCCGATGTCCTCCACCGCCACCCCCTTGTCCTGAAGCGTCCGCGCCACCTCCGTCAGCGCGGCCACCCGATCGCTCACCAGCGCGTGCACCCGCCGCTCCCCGTCGTCCGTCTCCACCCGGCCCCCGCCACCGGCGACCCGCGCCACCGCCCCGACCGCCGCGGGAATGTCGGCGTCCGCGGCGACCACGACCTCGATCCGGTCTCCCCCCACCGCGTTCTTCAGCTCCGCCGGAGTGTCGTCCGCTATCGCCCGCCCCCGGTCGACCACCGTGATGCGCGAGGCGAGCTTGTCCGCCTCGTCCAGATACTGCGTGGTGAGCAGCACCGTCGTCCCGTCCGCGACCAGCGCCCGCACCGCGTCCCAGACCTCCCCCCGCCCACGCGGGTCCAGACCCGTCGTCGGCTCGTCGAGGAAGAGGACCCGCGGGGCGAGAATGATCGACGCGGCCAGATCGAGCCGCCGCCGCATCCCGCCGCTGTACGTACCAACGCCCTCGTCGCCGGCGTCCACCAGATCGAACCGCGCCAGCAGCTCCCCGGCACGCGACGCCGCCCGCTTCCCGCCGAGATGGAAGAGCCGGCCGAACATTTCCAGGTTCTGCCGGCCGGTGAGGCCCTCGTCCACCGCCGCGTACTGCCCGACGAAACCGATCCGGCTCCTGACAGCGCGCGGATCACGCGCCACATCGACGCCCGCGACCTCCGCCCGCCCGCCGTCGAACCGCAGCAGCGTCGCCAGCACCCGGACCGCGGTGGTCTTGCCCGCGCCATTGGGCCCGAGCAGCCCATGAATGGTCCCCGCGCGCACGGCCAGATCCAGCCCGTCGAGCGCGCGCTTCTCCCCGCCCCTCCCCTTCCCTCCGTACGTCTTACTGACCGCTTCCGCCAACACGGCGTGTTCGTCCACGGGCACCTCTCGTCCCCCTCCGACCAACTGATTCCGACCAACCGAACTGAGTACACTGTACCCACATCCGAGTACGCCGTACTCATTTTTTTCCGAGGCGATTACCCTGAAGCCATGACGTCGACCGAAACGACCGGCAGCGGCAACGTCGCGCGCAGTCTCGAACTCCTCTGGGGGGCCGGAGAGCGGCCGAGCCGCGGCCCGAAACCCGGCCTCACCCTCGGCGGGATCGTCTCGACCGCCGTCGCGCTCGCCGATGCCGAAGGGCTGGACGCGGTGTCCATGCGCCGGCTCTCCACCGAGCTGGGCACCGGCACGATGTCGCTCTACCGCTATGTCCCGGGCAAGGCGGAGCTGCTGGATCTGATGCTGAATGACGTCTGGGGCGAGACGGACAGCACCCCGCGCGCGCCCGGCGCGGGTTGGCGCACGACCATCGAGGAGATGGCGCGCGCCATGCTCGCGCTGTACCAGCACCACCCGTGGCTGCTCTCGGTGAACCAGGCCCGGCCCGTCCTCGGCCCCAACGCGGTGGGCGGGCTGGAGGAAATGCTGTCCGGCATCAAGGACATGGGGCTGACCGATCCGGAGCTGATATCGGTACGGATCATGGTGGAGGGCTATGTCAGCGGCGTCGCCCGCACCCATGTCCACGCCGGCGAGGTGAAGCGGAAGTCCGGGATGTCCGACCGCGAGTTCTGGCAGGTTCAGGAGCCATATCTGACAAAGGCGATGAACAGCGGGGTGTATCCGGTCATGGCCTCGCTGTCCGAGGACGCCTTCGGCCCAGAGTTCGACCACTTCGAGTTCGGGCTCCAGCGGCTACTCGACGGTCTGGAAGTGCTGGTCGCACGGCGTATGGAGGGGTGAGACCCGCGACGCTCGCCATCGCCTCCCCTTTCCCCCCTTCCTCCCTTCCCTTCTCTCCCTACTCCCCTCTCCCTACCCCTTGCCCTTGCCGCGCAGGCGCCGGAAGCCGAAGAAGCCGAGGATGGCGAGCAGCACGGCACCGCCGAGCGTGAGACCGCCGGCGCTCTTGCCGGAGGCGCCGGTTCCGGCCCCCGTACCGTTACCCGTACTTGGTTCGGTTTCGGCGCCGCCGCTCTTGCCACCGCTCTTGCCGCCGTCGATGTCGACGCGTACCACCCCGCTCCCCGCGCCTTCCGTACCGAACATCAGGGCTCTGCCGTCCGCCGTGTACGTCACCGACTCGGCCTGGCGCTGGAACGGCGCCTCAACCGAGTGGTGGGCGCCGAGCCGGCCGTCCTTCCACTCGTACGCGCGGGCGCTGAAGTACGAGCGGAACGTCAGCTCCTTACCGTCCGGGGAGAAGGCGCCGTCCGTCACCCAGGGCACCTCGCCGATGCGCCGGAAGGTGTTCGTACCGGACGGGTCCAGCTTCGCGGGACCTTCGTACAGTCCGCCGCCGTTCTGGTTCTTCGACGCGATGTAGACACGTCCGGTGGTGGGGTCGACCATCATCGACTCGGCGTCGCGCGGGCCGTCCTCGTACCGCACCGTGAACTGCGTCGGGCGGACGGTGGCGTCCTTGAGCTGCTTGGGCTCGGGGAAGCGGTAGATCCACACGTGGTCCCAGGAGCCGTTGAGGTTGTCGCCGATGTCGCCGACGTACAGATTCCCGTCGGGGCCGAGGGAGATGGCCTCGGCGTCCCGTATCTCGCCGATGCCCGCGAGGGTGATGGTCGCGACGGTCTCGCCGGTCCTGGAGTCGACGGCGTAGATGTACGGCGGGTGGGCGCTGTCGTTGTGCGTCCAGTAGATACCCGGATGGATCCGGCTCGCGGCCAAACCACTCGATTCGGTGATACGCGGGTCCTTGATGGTGAAGTCCCGGTCGGGTGAACCTTCGTCGGCCGTCGCAGCGGCCGTCGCCGCAGTCGCTGCCACGGTCGCCGCAGCCGCCGCCCTCGGCAGCACGGCCGGCGGTACGGCGACAAGAACGGCGAGGACGGACGCCACGCCGGAGAGACGACGCAGGCCGGAGCGGTACGGGAGCGCATGCATCCGTCAAGCCTGCCACCTGGCCGAGGGCGACAACCACGAAAGAGCGCGGAAGAAGCTCGGGACAAGCCGGGGAGGAACCCCGGAGCAACCGGGGAGCAACCGGGGAGCAACCGGGGAGGAGGTCGATCCGGGCGCGAAAGATCGTCGGCAAGGATGGCCGGATGCGATTCATGTGCGTGGGTGACTCCATGACGATCGGTAGCGCCGGTGACTTCACCTGGCGCTACCGCCTGTGGCAGCACCTCGACACCACCTTCGACGGCCCGTTCCGCCTCGTCGGCCCCCGGGAGACGCTGTACGACCCGGAGCGGGACGCGCCTGTCTCGTACGCGTACGGCGCCCAGGACTTCCCGCCCGACGCGCGGCGTCATCTCGCGGGCTGGGGCGAGGGCTGGCAGCACATGGCGCCGCTGGCCGAGGAGGCGGTCGGAACGGCGCGGGCGGACGTGCTGCTCGTATCGCTGGGCCTGATCGACCTCGGTTTCTACACGGACAGCGCGGGAACGGCGCTGAACGTCCGCGCGTTCGTCGGCGCGGCGCGCGCGGCCAACCCACGGGTGCGCGCCGTACTCCTGCCCGTCATCCCGAACATCCGGGCCGAGTCCGACCCGGCCTTCGCGGCCGAGGTCGACCGCTTCAACGGCCTGCTCGGGGAGGTGGTGGCCGACCTCGACCACCCGGACTCCCCCCTCGTGCTCGCCGCGCGCCCGCCCACGTACGACATCCGCCACGACACCTACGACGGCACCCATCCGGGCCCCACCGGCGAACACAAACTCGCCGCCGCCTTCGCCGACGCCCTGCACGGCGCCTGGTCCCTGGGCGGCCCGTACGTCACCCGGCAGGAGCCGGACACGGCGCTGGAGCCGGACCCGGCGCCGCTGCCGCTGCCGTTGCCGCGAGCAGCATTGGCGGATCGACCGGCGCCCGCGTAAGGCGGTTGGCGAGGGTCGACAGGGTGTACGTACCGATGCCGAGGACCACCTCCAACGCGTTCCGCTCGGTGTAACCGTGCGCCAGGAACGCGTCGAGTGACGCGTCGTCGACCCCACCGGCCGCGGCGAGCACGGCGAGCGCGAACCGCCGCACCGCTTCGAGCCGCTCGTCCGCCAGGGGCCGCTGCTCGCCGAGTGCGGCGATCAGTTCCTCGACGCGGTCGGGCGCGGGCGTGAGCGCCCTGAGCTTCCTGGTGTGCATAACGACGCAGAGGTGGCACTCATTGCGTACGGCAACGGTCATGACGACCACCTCGCGCGCCACCGGGTCGAGCGTCGTGGCCTCGAAGAGGCCGGTGAGCCGCTGAAACCCGTCGAGCAGCTGCGGGGAAGCAGCCATCCGGGCAACGGCCGTGGGCAGATAACCGAGGTGCCGGGTCGTGGCCTCCAGCGCGCGGCGGGAGGCGGCGGGGGCAGAGGCGGGGGTGTGATCGACAAAGGGGGATGACGGCATGAGGGGAGGCATGAGAGGCACTCCTCGCTAGAATCGACAACATGGTTGACGACAAGAAGGTAAACCAGGTTGTCGAGTTCCACAATGGCTGACCCGGGAGCGGAGAAGCCGGAGACCGCCGAGGACGCGGGGACCGCCGAGGACGCAAGAAGCGGCGAGGACGCAGGAAGCGGCGAGCAGGCGGGCAGCACCAAGCAGGACACACCGGGCTATGAACTACCGCTGCTGCTCTTCGCGGGTTTCCGCTCCCTCATCGACCAACTGCACGCAGAACTGGCCCTCCAGGGCCACCCGGACGTACGGCCGGCCTATGGCTTCGCCATGCAGGCCATAGGCCGCGAGGGCGCCACGGCGGTGACGATCGGCCGCCGTCTGGACATCTCCAAACAGGCCGCCGGCAAGACCGTCGACCGCCTGGAGGCGCTGGGGTACGCGGAACGCACAGAAGACCCCACCGACGCCCGCCGCAAACTGGTCCGCCTCACCCCGCGCGGTTACGACGCCCTGGCCCGCTCGGCCGCGATCTTCGACCAGCTGCGCGCCACCTGGGCCTGGAGAATCGGCCCGAACCGCCTGCAAGCCCTGGAATCCGACCTCCGCACCCTCACGACAGACACGGGCCCCGGCCCCGGCCCCGGCCCCCACACCCTGGGCGCCACGCTGGACGCGACGGGATGGCTGAGCACGGACTGAAGGCGCGGGCGCCGGTACGGGGTTCGGGCCGGTGGCACAGCCGAGGCCGATGGGGGGTGGGTGGCCGGTAGCGCGGGTCGTGGGTATGGGGCCGCCCCTCCTGCTGTGAGTTTCGCGCCTCCAGGACAGGAGTAAAGGGCGCTCCTACGTCGCGTCGGCTGCGCCGATTACGCTTCGCTACACCCTTGACACCTGCCCTTCCGGCGCAAGTGCGGCTTTTCGGGAGGGGCGGCCGGGTGGGAGGGGGTTGCCCGGAGGGCCGGCCGAACTGCCGGTCGGCTCAGGGGCTGGCGGCCCGGTGGACCCTGCGGGGCCACGCGGCAGAGGAGAGGGGCCGCCCGACACCGGCTCGGCGGCCAACGGTCCGCTGCTGGTTGCGACTCATGCCCCGCTGGTCACCGTGGAGTGGAGGGAGGGACTGGTGGGATGTGTGTGGCGGTAAGTGGGCTCCCGAAGGCGGACTTTGCGCTCAGAAGGGCGACTAATGCACCTCAGGACACATGTACCGTCCGGAGAGACCACCAACCGCCCGCCAAACCATCCTATATAGGGCATCTTGGTGGGGGTGGGGCGCCCGGAAGCTCCCCGACCGGCCCGAGGCCCCCGGCCGGACAGCAGGCGCCGCCCAGCTCCCGGGCACCACAACGCAACGGTGACCAGCGAGGCATGAGTGCCAGCAAACAGGCGGCCGTCAGCCGCCGAGACAAGCCCCGCTGCCCCATGCAAAGAGTGCGCAGCCCCGCAGGGCCCACCGGCCCGCCGGACCCTGAGCCGAGTGGCAGGGCATCCGGCCCCCCGGGCAACCCCTCACCCCCCCGGCCGCCCCTCCCGAAAAGCCGCACTTGCGACTCCGGGACAGGAGTCAAGGGTGAGCGAAGCGAAATCGGCGCAGCCGACGCGACGCAGGAGCGCCCTTTACACCTGTCACGGAGACGCGACACTCAAACGCTGGAGGGGCGGCCCCCTTCCCAACAACCCGCGCCACCCACCCCACTCAAAACCGCCCTGACCCGCACCACACCGCCAACCCGCACCACCCTCACCCACCAAGGCCGTTCAACTCGGCTGCGATGCGGTCGCGCATCGGGTGGCGGTCCAGGGCTGCCAGGGTCTCGCCGATGAGGCGGCTCAAGGGGTAGGGGAGTTCCGCCTCCAGGGCCGTGGCCGCAGCCGTCGTCGCGGCCCATTCGGCGTCCAGCGCCGGGAGCAGCGCCTCGGCCTTCGGTGTGAGTTCGACCAGGCGGTGGCGGGCGTCCCTGCCCGGCGCCACGGCCACCAGGCCGTCCTTGGCCATCTGGGCGACCGTCTGGCTCGCGGCCGAGTGCGTCACCCCGGTCGCCGCCGCCAGTTCGCGGATGGACCGCGGGCCCCCCGCCGCGGCCAGCGTCCGGGCGACCGGGGTGTAGCGCGGGCGGAAGCCCTCCATGCCGAGGTCCGTATAGACCGCCGCGACACCGGCTTCCAGCCGGTCCAGGAGAAGGCGCAGCCGGGTCCCGAGCAGTTCGGGGCCGGGCAGGCCCAGTTGGGTCGGTCGGCCCGGGTCCTCGTCGGGGGACTTGGCGGGCTCTGGAGGATCGGATGCCATAAAGCCAATGTAACAGCGCTGTTGTATCTGTAGGGTCGGACCTCGCCCGCACCACCACCGACGTCCCGCAGACCGCAGAGGCAGTGACTCCGCCATGACCATGGCCATAACCAGCCCCAACCCCGCCCCCGACCCCCTCTACCCGCCCCTCGACCCCCACGACCAAGGCCTCCTCGACGTCGGCGACGGCAATCTCGTCCACTGGGAGGTCTGCGGCAATCCGCACGGCAAACCCGCGCTCGTCGTCCACGGCGGTCCCGGATCCGGCTGCACCCCGTACTCCCGGCGCTACTTCGACCCGGCCCGCTACCGCACCGTCCTCTTCGACCAGCGCAACTGCGGCCGCAGCACCCCGCACGCGGGCGATCCCGCAGCCGGCCCCGCCGACCTGCGCCACAACACCACCGACCACCTCATCGCCGACATGGAGCGGCTGCGCGAGCACCTCGGGATCGACCGCTGGCTCCTGTACGGGGGTTCCTGGGGCTCCACCCTCCTCCTCGCCTACGCCGAACGGCACCCCGAGAACGTTTCCGAGATCGTCATCTCCTCCGTCACCACCACCCGCCGCTCCGAGATCGAGTGGCTGTACGGGGGCGCGGGGGCGGTCTTTCCGGCCGAGTGGCACCGGTTCCGTACCGGCGCCGGCCTCCCGGCCGACGACCGCAGGACCGGCTGGTCGGGGCCGGCCGCGGACCGTACCGCCGTGGTTCAGGAGACCCTGCGCGCGTACGCCCGGCTCGTCGAGAGCCCGGAACCCGCCGTCCGCGCGCGGGCCACCGCCGACTGGGTCACCTGGGAGGACGCCGTCCTCTCCCAGGAACCGAACGGCTCCCCCACCATCTACGCCGACCGCCCCCCGGCCGCCCAGCAGGCGCTGGTCCGCATCTGCGCGCACTACTTCTCCCAGGGCGCCTGGCTGGAAGAAGGCGCCCTGCTGCGCGACGCGGGACGGCTGGCGGGCATCCCCGGCGTGCTCATCCACGGCCGTCACGATCTCGGCGGCCCGCTCGGCACCGCCTGGGAACTGGCCCGCGCCTGGCCCGACGCGCGCCTGACCGTCGTTCAGGACGCGGGCCACAAGGGCAGCGATACGGTACGCCGCGAGATCCGCGCCGCGCTCGACACGTTCGCGGACCGCAGGGCCCACTGACGCTCTCCGGCCCCTCCGACCGCGTCCACCCCCACCTCCACCCCCGCTTCCACCCCCACCCATGACAACCCGCCACAAGGCCCACCCGCTCTTGCCTTGAGTACGCTCAAACCAGTTGGCTGTGGACTCATGAAGTACACGCAGCTCGGACGCACCGGACTCAAGGTCAGCCGCCTCGTCCTCGGGACGATGAACTTCGGCCCCCTCACCACTGAGGCCGACAGTCACGCGATCATGGACGCCGCCCTCGACGCGGGCATCAACTTCTTCGACACCGCGAACGTCTACGGCTGGGGCGAGAACAAGGGCCGTACCGAGGAGATCCTCGGCACCTGGTTCGCCAAGGGCGGCGAGCGCCGCGACAAGGTCGTCCTCGCCACCAAGGTCTACGGCAACATGGCCGGCGACGGCGACCCCTGGCCCAACCACGACAAGCTCTCGGCGCTCAACATCCGCCGCGCGGTGGACGCCAGCCTCAAGCGGCTCCAGACCGACTACATCGACCTCTACCAGTTCCACCACATCGACCGCGACACCCCTGTCGAGGAGATCTGGCAGGCCATCGACACCCTGATCCAGCAGGGCAAGATCCTCTACGCTGGCTCCTCCAACTTCCCCGGCTGGAAGATCGCCCAGACCAACGAGACGGCCCGCCGCCTCGGCTCGTACGGCCTGGTCAGCGAGCAGTGCCTGTACAACCTCGTTGAGCGCCGCGCCGAGATGGAGGTCATCCCCGCCGCCCAGGAGTACGGCCTCGGGGTCATCCCCTGGTCGCCGCTGGGCGGTGGGCTGCTGGGCGGCGCGATCCGCAAGGAGCGCGAGGGGGGCGCGGCCCGTACCGGCCAGGGCCGCTCGGAGAGCGGGCTCGCCAATACGACGGTCCGGGCGCAGATCCAGTCGTACGAGGACCTGCTCGACAAGCACGGTATCGACCCGGGCGAGGCGGCCCTGGCCTGGCTGCTGACCCGGCCCGGGGTGACGGGCCCGATCGTCGGCCCGCGCACGGCGGAGCAGTTGGAGTCCGCTCTGCGGGCGGTCGAGCTGGAGCTGTCGGAGGAGGTCCTGTCCGCGCTGGACGAGATCTTCCCGGGCCCGGGCCCTTCGCCGGAGGCGTTCGCCTGGTAGCACGTGCGCGCCGCGGTACACCGCGGTGCGGCGGCGCGCCGCGGTCGGCAGGCGTCAAGGCGCCGCCCGCTAACCGACCGCGGCCGCCACGGCGATGATCGCGAACATCAGCACAAGAACGCCCGCCATGATGCGGTTCCGGGTTTTGGGGTCCACAGGTCGAGGTTAACCGCCGGGGGTGACAGCCCCGGCACCCGGGCTGTCGTTCGGGGCGTAACCCGTTTGCCGTGCTTATCGTTGGACTGCGCTGCTGCCGTAGTCCGTACGGTGGCGGGGAGGAGCGCCAAGATGACCGTCGTCGAGATCGACAGGATCGCCATGGCCGAGGAGAGCGACGAGCTGACTCTGGACGAGATGTTCGAGCTGCTCGACAAAATGCCCGTCCCCGAGGGCTACAAGGTCGAGATTGTCGAGGGGGCCGTCTTTATGGTGCCGCAGCGGAATACCCACTGGCAGATCATCCGCCGCATCGTCCGGGCCTTGGAAGACCAGTTCGGCATCGAGGTCAACGTGACGTCCGACGTACGGTTCGACTTCCCCGGGCACATGAACGGATTCTGCCCGGACGTGGTCAAGCTGTCCGATACGGCCGAGCTGAACGAGCGCGGTCAATGGAATGTCGACGACGTGGAATTCGTCGCCGAGGTGATCTCGAAGGGCACCGCCGCCAACGACTACGACCCCAAGAAAGCCGTGTACGCGGCTGCCGATGTCCCCGTCTATCTCATCGTCGACCCGTACACAGGGAGGTGCCACGCCTACACGGAGCCCAAGGACGGCAAGTATCACAGCGAGCTGACCGTCGCCTTCGGTACGGATGTGGATCTGGCCGGCACCGTCCTCGGCCTGACTCTCAGGACCGACCGGTTCCCGCGCGGCTGACCGCCCACGGACGAAATGGGGCCCTGATCGGAAACCTCCGGTCAGGGCCACCACACGGTTCAGGCGGTCGCAACCGGCTTACGCCGCCGGCGCCAGCTCCCGTTCCCGCTGTTGTTCCGTCGGTACGAACGCCATGTGCGGGCGTCCGTCGCGCAGGCCGACCTTCAGCCGTACGCCCGCCACCCGCGCCAGGATCACACCGATCGCCGCCGCCGCGAGCAGCGAGACCGCGCCGCCCGTGGCGAAGCCGACGCGGACGCCGTAGGTGTCGGTGACCCAGCCGAGGAGCGGGGCGCCGATGGGGGTGCCGCCGACGAAGACCATCATGTAGAGGCTCATCACCCGGCCGCGCATCTCCGGTTCTGACGCCATCTGGACGCTCGTATTGGCGCTGACGTTGACCGTCAGGCCGATCATGCCGATGGGCAGGAGCAGCAGCGAGAAGAGCCAGACGGACGGCGAGACCGACGCCAGCATCTCCAGCAGGCCGAAGCCGACGGCCGCGAGGAGAAGCATCCCGGTGCGGCTGGAGCGGCGGCGGGCGGAGAGCAGGGCGCCCGCGAGGGAGCCCGCCGCCATGAGGATGTTGAAGACGGCGTACATCCCGGCGCCGCCGTGGAAGATCTCGTGCGCGAAGGCCGTCAGCCAGATCGGGAAGTTGAATCCGAAGGTGCCGACGAATCCGACGAGGACGATCGGCCATATCAGCTCCGGGCGTCCGCGCACGTAGCGCAGCCCCTCTCTGAGCTGGCCCTTTCCGCGCGGTACGCGGGCGGATCCGTGCAGCTCGTGCGAGCGCATCAGCAAAAGTCCGAGGAGCGGGGCGATGAAGGACAGGCCGTTCATCATGAAGGCCCAGCCGCTGCCGACCGTGGTGATGAGTACGCCGGCCACCGCCGGGCCGATGAGCCGGGCGGACTGGAAGTTGGCGGAGTTGAGGCTGACGGCGTTGCGGAGCTGGTCCGGTCCGACCATCTCGGACACGAAGGACTGCCGGGTCGGGTTGTCGACGACCGTGACCATGCCGACCATGAAGGCGATCAGATAGACGTGCCAGACCTGGACGTGCCCCGAAAGGGTCAGTACGGCCATGGCGAGCCCGCACAGGGCCATCGCGGCCTGGGTGCAGAGCAGCAGCTGTCGCTTGGGGTAGCGGTCGGCGATGACGCCGCCGTACAGGCCGAAGAGCAGCATCGGCAGGAACTGGAGGGCCGTCGTGATGCCGACGGCCGCCGAGGAGCCGGTGAGGCTCAGGACGAGCCAGTCCTGGGTGACGCGGGACATCCAGGTACCGATGTTGGAGACGACGGCACCCGTCGCGAACAAGCGGTAGTTACGGATCTTCAGCGACGAAAACGTTCCGCCCCCGCCGCCCCCGCCGCCGGTCTTGCGGTCGGTCTTGCGGTCCGTCTCGCGGTCGGTCTCGCGGTCGGTCTCGCGGTCGGCGTCACCGTCACCATGCGTCGTACTGTCCTGCGTCGTACTGTCCTGCGTCGTGCTGTCCTGCGTCTTGCTGTCCTGCGTCTTGCTGTCGTGGGTGGATTTCGGTGCGGGGGCGGAGTCTGCTCCGGATCCCGTACTCAATGGGGGTTCGCCTCCTCATGGCGCGCGGGTTACAGGTGCGCGAGCTTCTCCAGCACGGGGGCGGCAGCGCGCAGCTTCGCCCACTCGTCCTCGTCCAGGCCTTCAGCGAGGGACGCCAGCCAGACGTTGCGCTTGCGGCGGCTCTCTTCGAGCATCGCCTCGGCCTGCTCGGTCTGGCTGACCACCTTCTGCCGACGGTCGTCGGGATGCGGCTCCAGCCTGACGAGACCCTTCGCTTCGAGCAGCGCCACGATGCGGGTCATCGACGGCGGCTGCACATGCTCCTTGCGGGCCAGCTCCCCCGGGGTGGCGGAGCCACAGCGGGCGAGGGTGCCCAGCACCGACATCTCGGTGGGGCTCAGCGACTCGTCGACACGTTGGTGCTTCAGGCGCCGGCCCAGCCGCATGACGGCGGAGCGGAGAGCGTTCACGGCGGCGTCATTCTCGTTCTCGTCACCGTGGTACAGGTCAGGCATGTTCGTTAGTTTAACTCATTACCCATGCTAAATACCACCGGTATGACGGCGACGTTAACGGCGCACAGGCGCACCGGGGCGCACGCGACAGGGCGCTACAGCGTCACTCGTACGAGTGAGAATGCTGCGGAAAGTGACACGAAGAGCCGTATCCTCACCGGAACCTGTTCCGTATGGGATCGACAGTGCTCAGCCTGCGGATAGACGGTGAGCTGCTCGACCGGCTCCGGCAGCATGCCGCCAAACGCGGAATGAGCGTCCAGGACTATGTGGCCCAGACGCTCATTCGCAACGACTTCGACGAACGCTTCAGAACGGCGGTCGACGAGACGGAGAAGTTCTACGGCGTGACGTAGACGTAGACGGGGACAGGGGCGGGGGCAGGGACGGACACCCGTCGGCTCACCCTCAGCTCACCCTCAGCTCACGCGTCGGCTCACGCGTCGGCTCACGTAAGCCCCAGCGCCGGCATCGCGTAGTAGAAGACGAAGACCGCCGACACGACGTACATCACCACCGGCACCTCGCGGCCCCGCCCGGTCGCCAGGCGCAGCACGCTGAAGGCGATGAAGCCGATGCCGATGCCGTTGGTGATCGAGTAGGTGAACGGCATCATCACCATGGCCAGGAAGGCCGGTACGGCGATGGTGAAGTCGCTCCAGTCGATGTCCCGTACGGACCCGGCCAGGATCAGGAAGCCGACCGCCACCAGGGCGGGGGTCGCCGCCTGGGACGGGACCATCGTGGCGAGCGGGGTGAGGAACAGCGCGGCGGCGAAGAGGGTGCCGGTCACGATCGAGGCCAGCCCCGTGCGGGCCCCCTCGCCGACACCGGCCGTGGACTCGACGTAACAGGTGTTCGCCGAGGCGGAGCCCATACCGCCGGCGGCGACGGCGATGCCGTCGGCGAAGAGGACCTTGTTGATCCCAGGCAGGTTCCCGTCCTTGTCCATCAGCTTGGCCTCGTCGCCGACGCCGAGGACCGTGCCCATGGCGTCGAAGAAGCAGGACAGCAGCAGGGTGAAGACGAAGAGGACGCCGGTGAGGACGCCGACCTTCTCGAAGCCGCCGAGGAGGCTGAAGTGCCAGAACAGCCCGAAGTCGGGGGTGGAGACCGGGTTGCCGGGCCACTTCGGCGCTGTCAGGCCCCAGCTCGGCACCTTCACGAGCGCGTCGATGATCATCGCCAGTACGGTCATCGCGACGATCGAGATCAGGATCGCGCCCCGGACCTTGCGGATGATCAGAACGAGCGTGAGCAGCACCCCGATGGCGAAGACGAGCACCGGCCAGCCGTGCAGATGGCCGTTGCCGCCGAGCTGAAGCGGCACCGTGGTCTGGGCTACGTCCGGGATACGGGAGACGAAGCCGGAGTCGACCAGGCCGATCAGCATGATGAAGAGGCCGATCCCGATCGCGATGCCCTTGCGCAGGCCCTGCGGTACGGCGTTCATCACGCGTTCCCGGAGGCCGGTCGCGACCAGCACCATCACCACGAACCCGGCGAGGACGACCATGCCCATCGCGTCGGGCCAGCTCATCCTGGGGGCGAGCTGAAGGGCGACGATCGTGTTCACGCCGAGACCGGCGGCGAGCGCGATCGGCACATTGCCGATGACGCCCATGAGCAGCGTCGAGAACGCGGCGGTCAGTACGGTCGCGGTGACCAGCTGGCCGTTGTCCAGGTGGTGCCCGTACATGTCCTTCGCGCTTCCGAGAATGATCGGGTTAAGCACGATGATGTACGCCATCGCGAAGAAGGTGGCGAAGCCGCCACGTACCTCACGGCCGACCGTGGAGCCGCGCTCCGAGATCAGGAAGAAGCGGTCGAGCCCGCCGGACGGCCCTCCGGGAGCCGGTGGCTGGGCGTCGGAACCGACCGGAGCGGTGGCCGAGGAAGGCATGGGGGACCTCAGTCGTCTTACGAGAAGGAGTGGGGGTTGGTCGACTTTGAACGTTCAGATGGACGAAAACAGTCAGCCAGGAAACGGTTTCAGTATGAATACATCAGTATGAATACGGTGGGCCAAGATCGCTATCTCCGCGCGTAGACCCTTGCGCCACTTGCCCTGTACCGAGTTATCCACACCCTCGGACCCCGCGCGCCGCCCCCGCATAGACTGACCACCATGAGCGGCTTTCTGACGGGAAACCCCCGGCATCCGGCGCCCGAACCCCTGGAGGGGCCGGTCGTCGGCACCATCACGGCCGGCACGATCATCTGGTTCGCGCTCTTCCTGCTCCAGCTGCCGTTCTACGGCTGGTACAGCGACCACGGGCACACGGCGTGGATCTGGACCTGCCTCGCCGGCGCCGGGCTCGGCCTCATCGGTATCTGGTACGTGAGGGGCCGGGACGCGGCGATCAAGCGCGCGGCGGCAGCGGCGGCAACGGCGGGGCCGGAGAGCGGAATCGGAACCGGCAGCGGGACTGAAAGCGGAACCGGAAACGGAGCCGGCAGTGGGACCGGCAGCGGAACCGGAGGCGGCACGGGGACGGACGGCATAACCGGCCCTGACGGCCGGAAGCCCTGACCGCATCCTGTCCAAAGACCTGTTCCGGCATCCGCGCACTACTGCCAGCGGACGATCCTTCTCGTCCCCCAGTCGGATCTTCTGCCCGGCCGGCGGGTGAAGGCGCCTCACCGGCCGTACCGTCAATAGCATGACGCAGCGGGCAAAGATCGACACCGACGGCCCCGAGCCCCCCGGCCCCGAGCCGCACGGCCGTGGATCACATGGCCCGGCCACGCGCCAGGACGGCCCCGCCATCGACGCGGGCGCCGAACTCGACCCCGTACACCCCATGAAGCCCCCCGAGCCGGCCGGCCGCCACACCGGGCTGACCTCGGCCGAGGTGGCCGAGCACATCGCGCGCGGCGAGGTCAACGACGTACCGGTCCGCAGCAGCAGGTCCACCTCGGAGATCGTCCGCGGGAACGTCTTCACCCGGTTCAACGCGATCATCGGCGTGCTCTGGGTGATCATGTTCTTCGTCGCGCCGTTCCAGGACACCCTGTTCGGGTTCGTGATCATCGCGAACACCGGCATCGGCATCATCCAGGAGCTGCGCGCCAAGAAGACCCTCGACGGGCTCGCGGTCATCGGTGAGGCCAAGCCGACGGTCCGGCGCGACGGGACCGCCGCCGAGATCTCCACCTCGGAGATCGTCCTCGGGGACCTGATCGAGCTGGGCCCCGGTGACAAGGTCGTGGTCGACGGGGTGGTCGCCGAGGCCGACAGCCTGGAGATCGACGAGTCGCTGCTCACCGGCGAGGCCGACCCGGTGCTGAAGCGCCCCGGCGACCAGGTGATGTCCGGCAGCTTCGTGGTCGTCGGCGGTGGCGCGTTCCAGGCGACGAAGGTCGGGCGGGACGCCTACGCCGCTCAGCTCGCCGAGGAGGCGTCCCGCTTCACGCTGGTCGACTCCGAGCTGCGCAACGGCATCAGCACCATCCTCAAGTACGTCACGTGGATGATGATCCCGACCGCGCTCGGGCTCATCATCAGCCAGCTCGTCGTCAAGCAGAACGACTTCAAGAACTCCGTCGCCAGAACCGTCGGCGGCATCGTCCCGATGATCCCCGAGGGCCTGGTGCTGCTCACCTCCGTGGCCTTCGCCATCGGGGTGATCCGGCTCGGCCGGATGAAGGTCCTCGTCCAGGAGCTGCCCGCCATCGAGGGGCTCGCGCGCGTCAATGTCGTCTGTCTCGACAAGACCGGCACGCTCACCGAGGGCGGCATGGACGTCAGCGAGCTGCGCCCGCTGGGCGGCGCGGACGAGACGTACGTACGGCGGGTGCTCGGCGCGATCGGCGCGTCCGATCCACGCCCCAACGCCAGCCTCCAGGCGATCATCGACGCCTACCGCGGCGACCGCGGGGAGTGGCCGGTGGCGTCGGCGCTGCCCTTCTCGTCCGTACGGAAGTACAGCGGCGCGGCGTTCGACGAGTCGGGCAGCGAGACGGGCGGTAAGGCGGGCAGCGAGTCGGGCGGCGAGTCGCGCTGGCTGCTCGGCGCGCCCGATGTGCTGCTGGCCGAGGGTGATCCGGCGCTCGCGGAGGTCGACCACCTCAACCGGCAGGGCCTGCGGGTGCTGCTGCTCGCCCGTACCACCGCCGCGCTCGACTCCCCCGACGCGGCGGCCGGTGCCGAGCCGGCCGCGCTCGTCGTCCTGGAGCAGCGGCTGCGGCCGGACGCGGCCGGGACGCTGGCGTACTTCGCCGAGCAGGATGTCGCCGCGAAGGTCATCTCGGGCGACAACGCGGTGTCGGTCGGCGCGGTGGCGGCGAAGCTGGGGCTGGCCGGCGCGGAGCACACCGTGGACGCGCGGCGGCTGCCCGAGGGCCGGGAGGAGATGGCCGGGGCGGTCGAGTCCGGCTCGGTCTTCGGCCGGGTGACCCCGCAGCAGAAGCGCGACATGGTCGGGGCGCTCCAGTCGCGCGGGCATACGGTCGCGATGACCGGGGACGGTGTCAATGACGTCCTGGCGCTGAAGGACGCGGACATCGGCGTGTCGATGGGCTCGGGTTCCGAGGCGACGCGGGCGGTCGCCCAGATCGTGCTGCTGAACAACAGCTTCGCGACGCTGCCGTCGGTGGTGGCGGAGGGCCGGCGGGTGATCGGCAACATCACGCGGGTGGCGACGCTCTTCCTGACGAAGACGGTCTACTCGGTGCTGCTGGCGATCCTGGTGGCGTGTTTCCAGGTGGAGTACCCGTTCCTGCCGAGGCATCTGACGCTGCTGTCCACGCTGACGATCGGCATCCCGGCGTTCTTCCTGGCGCTGGCGCCGAACCGGGAGCGCGCGCAGCCGCACTTCGTGCGCCGGGTGATGCGGTACGCGATCCCCTCGGGCGTGATCGCGGGGATCGCCACGTTCGTCACGTACATGGTGGCGCGGGACTACTACGGCGGTACCGCCGAGTCGCTGGGCGCGGAGACGAGCGCGGCGACGCTCACGCTGTTCCTGGTCTCGATGTGGGTGCTGGCGATCGTGGCCCGGCCGTACACCTGGTGGCGGGTGGGGCTGGTGATCTCAATGGGGCTGGCGTTCCTGGTGGTGCTGGCGGTGCCGACGCTTCAGCACTTCTTCGCGCTGAAGCTGGTGGGCACGGTGCTGCCGTGGACGGCGGTGGGGATCGCGGTCGTGGCTTCGGCGGCGCTGGAGTTCTGCTGGCGGCTGGTGGGGCGCAAGCTCCCGGCGTAGGCGGGGCGGGCCTCTGCGGCTCGGACGCGCGAAGGGCCCGGCAGCGATGCCGGGCCCTTCGCGTGCGCGGCACCCGCCGCGCTCAGCTATCTCTTTTACCGCTACCGCTACTACTACCGCTGCTACTACCGCTGCTACTTCTTGATCTTGACCAGGGTGCCGGGCGCGTTGACCGCCGGGGTCGTCGCCGTACCCGCGAAGCTCCAGCGCCAGTAACCCTCGGCCGTCGTCTTCGTCGTGGTGGTCTTCAGGGTGCCGGTGCTGGAACCCTTGACCGTCTTGATGGTGGTGTAGGTCTTGCTGCTCTTCTTGCGGAACTGGAGCTTCACCGACTGGCCGGCGTAGCCCGCGTACTTCCCGGTGTCCCAGTTGGCGCGGGACAGCTTGCCCGTGACGGTGAGGGTCTTGCCCTTCTTCACCGGCTTCGGGGTCGCGGCCACGGTCAGCTGCGAGGCCCGCTGCATGCGGATCTTGGCGGCGTTGTCCTTGCGGACGTACGACTCGTCCTTGCCCTCCGCGTACGCGCCGACCTTCCAGTAGGTCGCGTCGGTGTTGATCAGCTGCTCCGGGTCCACGGTGACCGTGAGGGTGCAGGTCGAGGTGGTGGCGTTGGCCGCCTTGCAGCTGGCCTTCTTCTCGTTCTGCTCGAACCAGAAGAGATCGTCCGCGTTCTCGTCGTCGAGGTCCGAGCCGATCCACAGGATGGTGGCGGCGTCGACGATGCCGGAGGACTGGGACGCGGTGATCGCGATCGTCACCTTCTTCTTCGCCGAGAGGCCGGCGACGATCGGCTTGCCGCCGTTCACGACGACCTTCTTGATCACCGGCGCCTCGGCAGGAGCCTCCGCCTTCGCCGTGGCCGAGAAGCCCTGCACCTTGGCCGCGGAGCCGAAGGCACCGGCGGAGCCGCTCGCCCACGGCCCGGAGAGCGGGGCGGGGGTGCGGTCACCGGAGGGCGCGGCCTGGGCGGCGGGCACAACGATGGCGGACAGGGCCAGGGCGCCGGAGACCGCGGCAACAGTGGCACGAATACGCATGTATTCCCCAAGTCGAGATGGGGCTCCGCGGCGCGTCGTCCGCTAGGCGGTGCCCGTCTGGTCTGCGGATCTGCTGATCCAACTGACCAGACCCGGGGACAGAACAAATGGTTGTACGAAAATATGAAGTAATTGCGAAGATCAACGACAGGGGCCGCCGACCCGGTCATCAGCCAGCGCGGCGCCCCGGAGCGGCGACCCGGATCCCCGGACCGCCGCCCTGCCCAACTACGTGCTCGTTAGGCCTACTTCGTGATCTTCACCAGGGTGCCGGGCGCGCTGACGGCCGGGGTGGAGGCCGTACCGGCGAAGCTCCAGCGCCAGTAGCCCTCGGCCGTCGTCTTCGTCGTCGTGGTCTTCAGGGTGCCGGTGCTGGAACCCTTGACCGTCTTGATCGTCGTGTAGGTGTCGGTGCCCTTCTTGCGGAACTGGAGCTTCACCGACTGGCTCGCGTAACCCGCGTTCTTGCCGGTCTCCCAGTTGGCGCGGGAGAGCTTGCCCGTGACGGTGAGGGTCTTGCCCTTCTTCACCGGCTTCGGGGTCGCCGACACGGTCAGCTGCGAGGCCCGCTGGAACTTGGCCGTGCCAGCCTTCTCCTTCGTCAGATCGCCATCGTCGTTGGCGATCGCGACGGCGTAGGCGTTCCAGGTCTTGGCTTCGTTGTTGAGCAGGTACTTCGACCGGACCGTCACCGTGTGCGTGCAGGTCGTGGTGGTGGCGTTGACGACCTTGCACTTCAGGTCGTCGGCCTCGGAGACCGCGACATTCGTGGCGTCGTCCATGGTCTTGCCGCCGGTCCAGAGGAACCCGGCCGCGCCACCGATACCGGAGTCGTCGGTGGCCGTGATGGCGAGCGAGATCTTCTGAGTGGTTTTGACGCCCAGCACGACGGGCTTCCCACCGTTCACGACCACCTTGGTGATCTGAGGCGCGGTGTCCGCCGCCTTCGCCGCCGCCAGGGAACCCTTCGACGCCGCCGAAGGGGCGGTGGAAGCGGTGGCCGCGGCGGAGCTCTGAACCGAGGACGCGAGCGAACGCGTCAGTTGGGCGATGTCTCCGCGGTCCGCCGCGTGCGAAGCCGGTACAGCGAGAGCGGACAGGGCCAGGGCGCCGGAAAGTGCGGCAACAGTGGCACGCGTACGCATGTGTTTCCCCCAGTAGAGAAGGGGCACCGCGGCGCGTCGTCCGCTGCGGCGGTACCCATCTGATCTACGGATCCGCTGATCTGCTGATCCAACTGACCAGACCCGGGACAGGAGTGAATGGTTGTACAGAATCATGAACTTACTGCTGAAGATCGAAGGTGCGGGCCCGCACCAACCGCCGGACCCCGCACCCCGCTTCGCTCGGCGCGGCTACAGCGCCGCCACCGCGCAGCTACCGCGCCGCTACTTCTTGATCTTGACCAGGGTGCCGGGCGCGTTGACCGCCGGGGTTGTCGCCGTACCCGCGAAGCTCCAGCGCCAGTAGCCCTCCGCAGTCGTCTTCGTCGTCGTGGTCTTGAGCGCGCCGGTGCTGGAGCCCTTGACCGTCTTGATCGTCGTGTAGGTGTCGGTGCCCTTCTTGCGGAACTGGAGCTTCACCGACTGGCCCGCGTACCCCGCGTACTTCTTGGCGTCCCAGTTCGCACGGGAGAGCTTGCCGGTGACGGTGAGGGTCTTGCCCTTCTTCACCGGCTTCGGGGTCGCCGAGACGGTCAGGCGGGACTGCCGCTGGAGCTTGGCGGTGGTGAACGCGTCCACCTCGACCACGGAGTCACGGCCGACCTTGCCCCAGGCGCCGGCGAAGAGGTTCCAGGTGCGCGCGTCGGTGTTCTTGAGGACCTTGGGGTTGATGACACCCGAGAAGGTGCACGTGGCGGTGGTGGCGTTGATGTCCTTGCAGCTGTCGGCCCAGTCCCGGTGGATCAGGATCCTGATCTTCGGGTCCTCGACGTGCTGGCCGGTCCAGAGATACCCGAAGACGTCCCTGATGCCACTGGGGTGGCTCGCCGTGATGGAGACCGTCACCGTCTTCGCGGTGGAGGTGCCGAGCACGATCGGCTTGCCGCCGTTCACGGAGGC
The DNA here is from genome assembly GCF_040701725.1 of Streptomyces sp. NPDC093109. Lineage (NCBI taxonomy): Bacteria > Bacillati > Actinomycetota > Actinomycetes > Kitasatosporales > Streptomycetaceae > Streptomyces > Streptomyces sp. NPDC093109. Next base: position 36,755 of record NZ_JBFBEZ010000040.1, on the reverse strand, counting down.
CGCGAGGATCTGGGGCCTCTCGTCGTCCACGGCGCCCGCGATTCCCGCGGCCTGTGCGGCGGGCACGGCGGGCACGGCGAGTGCGGACAGAGCCAGGGCGCCGGAGACGACGGCGACCGTCATACGTGTACGCATCTTGGTACTTCCCCCCTGCTGGATTCGGATCTGATGACCCGCCAGAAAGGACCAGGAGCACCACAGAAAGGTTGTACGAAAAGTTACACTCTCTGTCGAGATAGATCGAGATAGATCGAAATCAATCGTCTCGCGAGGATGCAGGCCGCCCCGCGCAGCGGACCGGCCTGCCGGGTCGATTGATCCGGCAGGCCGTGAGACCACAGGTGACAGCGGATGGTTGTACGGGGAGCGATGGTCCGCGCCCGGTCGAGATGAACGCCGGGTGTCAGTCGAACCAGCGGTCCCGCGCCAGCTCCTCCGTCCGCGACGGATCCTCCAGCAGCGCCGCCACCTCGAACCGGCGCGGCCACTGCCCCGCCGCCCACGCCAGGCCCGCCGCCACGCCCTCCAGCGTGGCCGCGTGCAGCACGCCGTCGGGCGTCCGGCGCCAGTCCAACTCGACGCCGTCCACCTGGAGTTCCTCGTGCTCGACGTACGTCTCCGGCGTCCGGGGGCCGAGCAGGGCGCGGACCGGGGCCGGGACCGTGTGCCGTTCGCCGTCCGTCGTGACCTCCGCTACGGCCGTCTCGCTCAGCCGCCGCACCTGGAGCAGCTCCGCCAGCTCGGCGGCGCGCGCCGGGGACACCGGCAGCAGCGGCAGGCCGTCCGCCAGCGGCAGCAGGTCGGGCGCGTCCGCGATCAGCGCGTCCGCCGCGTCCACCACCCGTACCTCGCCGTCCACCACGACACGGAGTTCGTCGGGCAGCGTCACCTCGTCCGGGTCGAGATCGGCCAACGCCGTGTAGAGCGCGTGCAGTTGGCCGGGGGCCACCTCGCGCGCCGGGTCGGCGAGCCGGCCGAGCAGCTCCGCCGCGCCGCCCGGCTCGTCGAGCAGCGCGTCGACGGACGTCCGTACCCCCAGCGCCCGCAGCACCTGCGCGTCCTCGAACCCCGACGCGTCCACCGCGTCGTACAGCCCCACCAGCAGCGGATCGCCGCCCTCGGCCCGCAGCCCGGCCGGGCGCCGCCCGTCGAGCACGGGATGGTCGCGCAGCCACCACGCGGTGTACGAGCGCACGCTCTCCGTCGTACCGTCCGGCAGCAGCACCCGTACGGGCTGGATCAGCGCGTCCCGCAGCGGCGGGCGCGCGAGCAGCGCCAGCGCGCGCGGCCAGGCGTCGTCGTCCACCAGGTCCAGGTCCCGTACGGCAACGATCTCCGTGGCCACCGGCGGCAGCGGCCCCTCGGGCAGCCGGTCCAGCGCGTCCTCGCACCACACGTCGACCGCGTCCAGCAGCCCGGCGTCGTCGGGTTCGGCGAAGTCGCCCTCCCTGGGCTCCAGTTCGTCCGGGTCAAGGACGACATCCGTGGCCCGTACAAGCGCGAAGTCCGCGAGCACGCCGCACGCGGCAAGCGGCTGTTCGCCCCAGCGCTCGGCCAACTCGGCGTCCACGAAGGCAAGTTCGTCCTCACGCAGCACGGACGCGAACGCGCTTCCCGGCAGCACGAGTTCACCGGCGGGCGCCGTCTCGCCGTCCTCGTCGGTCAGCGCGAGCGCGCCGAGCCACGGCTCGTCGCCCGGCTCCAGCGCCGCGTCCCGTACGAGCGCCAGCACGATCTCGGCCAACTCCTCAGCATCCGGCGCGGCGTTGTCGTCAAGGCCGTCGTCCCACGCCTCCCCCGCGTCCAGCGACGCGGCGACCGCCGCCCGTACCTGAGGGGTCGTCAGCACCGCGCGCGGCGTGGCGGGCAGCGCGCCCAGCTTCTCCAGGAGGGGATGGGCCGCGTCCGGGTGCGCGACCTTGAGGCCCAGGCGAGCCAGGTCCGTGGCCGCCTCCGCGCCCGGCAGCGGCAGCAGAATGTGGCGCGGCCCGATCGCCGTCCGCCCGTTGGCCAGCGGCACCGGCAGCCCCGACAGCCGCTCCGGATCGACCCCGGCGAGCGACTCGTACAGCCGCCGCCACCACGCGGGCGGGCGCTCGGCGCCCGCGATGCGCTCGATCGCGTCCCCCAGCGGCAGCCGGCCCACCCCGAGCGTCCGCAGCTCAGGCCGCCGCTCAAGCCCTGCGGGCAGCAGCGTCGGCAGCACCTCTGCGAGCACCCGTACGGTGTCGGCGCCCGCGCCCTCGACGACCTCGGCCTCGAAGGGGCGGAGCACGCCCGTGCCGTCGCCGTCGTCCTCGGTCTCTTCGGCCGGCGCCGCCGGAACGAGGAACGCCACGCGCGGCAGCCGCTCCAGGATCGCGGCCCGCAGCCGCCCGTCCAGCTCGCCCTTCCCCAGCGGGCCGGGTACGAGGTCGATCACGCCCGTCGAGCGCGGCTCCCACCCGCCCAGCAGCTCCGCATACGCGTCCGCCGCCTTCGCGACCAGGAAGTCCGTCAGCGGCCCCGGCGCCGGATGCCGCCGCGCGGTGTCCAGCGGCAGCGACGCGATCAGCAGCGCAGGGACGCCGAGCGGCTCGTCGGTCGGCGTCGGCGCGTGCACGACGGGCGCGGTGCGCGGCCGTACCGGCGCGCCCTCACCGTCCACCGGCACCGCCCACGTCACCGACCAGTACGGGCGCAGCCGCTCCTCCACCGGCCGCCCTTCGAGGAGCGCGGGCGGGGTCGGCCCGTGGTCGGCCACGACCCGCCAGCGGCGGCTGCCGTCGCGCGAGTCCTCGACATCGACGTACGCGCCGTCGTACGCCCCGCTCCCGCCGGGCTGCGACCTGCGCAGCGTCCGCTCCCCGTCGGCCGTCTCGATCACGACCTCGTCGAGCCCGGCGAGCGTCAGCAGCAGCGCGTCGTCCACGCCGGCGAGCAGCCGCCCGACCAGATCCGTCGCGGCGGCGTCGCGCAGCGGCAGGACGACGACCGTGTCGTACCCGTCCGGCGCGGTGCCCTCGGCGGGCAGCGGCAGCCGCAGCAGCGGTACGTGCCCCTCCCGGCGCCGCAACTCGTCCCCGAGCCCGGGGCTGCCCTGCGCCGGCCCGGCCGCCAGCTCGCGCGCCTCCGCGAGCGACCACCGGACGCCGCCGTGCCGCCCGAGGATCGCCGGCTCGTCGCTCACCGCGAGCACCGCCGCGAAGCCGACCCCGAAGCGCCCTACGGCACTCTCGTGCCCCTCGCGCTTGGCGGAGGCGCGCAGGGTGGACAGCGACTCGACGCCGGTGGCGTCGAGGGGGGCGCCGGTATTGGCGGCGACGAGCACGGCGCGTTCTTGGCCGGGGCCCTGGTCTGTGCCTTCCGCTGTCCCCGCCCGCAGCGTCAGCCTGAGCCGGCCCGGCACACCGGCGCGGGCGGCGGCGTCGGCGGCGTTCTGCGCCAGCTCGACGACGAGCCGGTCCCGGTACCCGCCGAGCGCGAGGTCCTCCTCGGCGTTGGCGTCCTCCCGGAACCGCGCGGGACTGGCCCCCCACGCATCCAGCACCCCTCGCCGCAGCCGCGCCGTCCCGAACGGGTCGGCCCCCTCGGTCATCCTGACGCTGACGTTCACGCTCTGACTCCGCTCTGTCCCCGACGGGGGCGGCTGCCGCCCGTGCGGCCGAAGGTACCGCGAGTCGCCTGCCGGCGAGGGGCGGTGGGTCTTGGCCGGTACGGGGTCGCCTCCCGGCGAGGGGCCGTGGGCCGGGCGGGCGCGGGGTCGCCTCCCGGCGAGGGACCGTGGGCCGGGCGGGTGCGGTGCGGCTGGTTGAACTCGTGCCGGGGGCCGGGGCACTCCGGAGGCGCATCCCCGGATGCATGATTTACGCCGCGTGCGGCTCCGTCGGCCGACTGCAGACGCGTACAGCGGCACAAATCACGCTCTACATCCGGGGACGTCACCTCCTGCGACCCCGGCCCCCTCCCGCCGGTGGACAGCCGACGCACAAGCCGCGCGCGCCGCTCATCGACAGCGACGCAACGCGGCTCAGGCCCCGAACGCCTCGGCAGCCGTGGCCGTGACGAACACCTGCCACGCGCCCGGTTCGAAGCGCACGCTGGGGCCCGTCCGGTTCTTCGAGTCACGGACGGTGCCCGGGTTCGCGTCGTCCACCTCGACGCACATTCCGCCGTCGTTGTTGCTGTAGGAACTCTTACGCCACCGGGGGGTGCGCTGTGGGCCGTGACGCATGCGGTCTCTACTCCTTCAGCGCCGTGACAAAAGCCTGCCAAGCAGTCGGCTCGAAGCGCAGGCTGGGGCCCGTCTGCCGCTTCGAGTCGCGGACGGTGCCCGGGTTCGCGTCATCTACCTCGACGCACACCCCTCCGTCGTTGTTGCTGTAGGAACTCTTACGCCACCGGGGAGTGTGCTGTGGGTCCGGATGCATCCTGCTCGTACTCCTTCATCGCTGCTCGGATCATCGCCCGGGAGTCCTCGGGTGACAGGGCACACGCCCTGAGCAGATCGTACGACTCACGACGCTCGGCGACAGGGTCCGGATCGTCAATGAGCGTTCCATTGCGACTGCCTTCAAGCCACAGCATCAAGGGAGTGTCCGGGATGGTGTAAAGCACCATCGAGCCTCCCATCTCCGCGTGCCCTCCCGCCTCGAACGGCAGTATCTGCACCGTGATGTGCGACTTCATGGACAGCTCTGCAATTGACGCGAGTTGATTGTGCATCACCTGTCGATCACCAATCGGACGGCGCACCACTGCCTCGTCAAGGATGAACCAGTAACGAGGTGGGTTGCCACTCCGCAGCCTCTCCTGCCGCTGCAATCGAGCGTCGAGCATCCGCTTGATCTCGGCTTCCGGCGCATGCGGGTGTCCCAATCGGAGTGAGCACTTGGCGACTTCTGCGGTCTGAAGCAGGCCCGGCACAGTCGCGTTGGAGTACTCCTCGAAGATGGTCACCACGTCTTCCAGTTCAATCACCCGCCGATACTTGCCGGGGAACGGCTCACGCCTCGCGACCTCGTACAACCGCTCGAAATGCTGGTTCGTCTCGAAGAGCAGATCGAGCTGCGGCGGCAGTTCCGGATACGGCAGGAACTCCGCCGTCTCGATCCGCGCCAAGTGGCTCTTGCTGTACTTCAGTACGGCGGCGAGCCGTACGAGCGAGAGGCCCGCGGCCTCCCGGTAGCGGCGAACGTCCGCGCCGAAGAGATCGCGGGCGGATCGCTCGGGATGAAGTTCGTTCGGCTGGAATGCCATGGGCGGGGCCTTTCCGTGTCCCGGGGACCGCACGGGACGACTCTTGGCTTCAAATCGCCTCTCCGTAGAGCGACGATTGCGTCACGGAGAGCGAATGTAGCGAAGTGCGCAGAGGACGGAAAGCCCATGGCGACAACTCGTCAATCGGCCAACATTGAACGGCCGATGGCCTCCACGGATGCCCCGGATGTCCCGGACACCCCGGACGAGGGCTCCTCGGTGCTCGACAGGAGCACCGGCAGACTGGTCGAATTCCTCGGAGTCGCGAACGGATGCTGGCGGCTGCGTCCGATGATCTGCGACTGCTATCGGGAGGTACGGCCCGAGGACGTACTCGCCCCCGAACCGGACGAACCACCCACCGCCGCCCGCACGCCTCTCCCGCCTCCCGAGCCGGTGCCGGACTGCGCGGAGTGCGACGACTGGTGGTGGGCCGAGCAGCTCGCCACCGGCGACGGGGCACTCAGCGAGGCGACCGACTGCCGTGTGTTCCTCCGCCGCCATCTCGCCGTACGGCACGGCGACATGGAAGGCACCTGATGAACACCGGCACGTTCCGCCGTACGAGCGTCACGCTTCCCTCGCTGGACGAAGTCGGCCTGTATCTGTCCAACGTCGCCTCGCTCGAAGGCGGTCGTGGTCGCATCACGGAGTTTCACTACGCCGACGCCGATCTGCGCGAACTGGACCTGGCCGACACGCAGATGATGGACGGCCGTGTCACCGGCCTCAAGGCTCAGCGCACTCGGTTCGACGCGCTCCGGGTCGATTCCGTGGAGTTCTCCGGCTGCGATCTGGCCTCGCTGCACCGGTCCAACAGCAGGATCTCCCGCGCGGTCTTCCGCGGCTGCAAGCTGATGGGAGCCGTACTGGAGGATCTCACCCTCGAAAACGTCCTGTTCGAGAACTGCAAGCTCGACTACGGCGCCCTCATTCGCGTCCGCGCCGCAGGAGCCGTGATCTTCTCGAAGTGCTCCCTGCGGGAGACGACATTGACCGGAACCGATCTGAGCGCCGCCCTCCTCGATGGCTGCGATCTGCGGCTGACCGAGTTCGGCAGCGGCAAATACCGCGGCCTGGATCTGCGCGGTAATGACCTCTCCCGGCTTCGCGGGATCGCCTCGCTCAAGCAGGTGACCATCGACCGGACGCAGGCACCGCAACTGGCCGAGGCCCTGGCGGTGGAGCTGGACGTCACCTACGGCGAGGACCTCGACGAGGCGTAGCCCCGGGCCGGCCGGGCTTGTGGCGGGCGGGGAAGGGGGCGTCGGAGGGGGTGCGCGTCCGGACGTAAAGCGCGATTTGTGCCGCTGAACGACACCCGCGCCTTACGTTCCGGCCCGCACGCGGCGTAAATCGTGCGGTCCGGGCACGTGCCCCCGGAGGCGCCCCCGGCAACCACCCGCACATGACCAGCCGGGCCCCGCCCATGACGGCCGAAACCACGACCCCCAGCCGGGAGGCTTACGGCAGAGCGCGCAGGCCGGGCAGGTCCGGGCCGGGTGCCGGGCGGCCGGTGTCGCGTACCGGCGGGTGCGGTCACGCGACCGGCAGTGCGTCGGGCCCGGCCGCAGTGTGCCGCGTCAACCCGACACGTCCTCCCGTCGCCGGTCATCGCCCGCTGTGGCGGGGAGGGCGTTGTCGATGAGCACGGCGGCGATGGCGGCGGCGGTGGGGAAGGCGTCGGCGTCGAGGACCCGGGTGCGGGCGGCGGCGCCGTCGATGAGCAACGCGAGCTGCTCGCCTAGCTGTTCGGGGTCGGCGGCGCCGGCTTCGCGGGCGGTGTCGGACAGCCGCGCGGCGACGGCCTTCTTGTAGTCGCGTGCGTACTGGGATGCCGGGTGCTGGGGGTCGTGGAGTTCGACGGCGGCGGCGATGTAGGGGCACAGGGGCGTGGTGGGGGGAATGTCGAAGGCGGCGAGGAGCCGTTCGCGGGGCGTGAGGTCGGGGCGGTCGAACACGCCGGACAGAACGGCGGGGTCGAACCGGCGCAGGTACTCGGCGACGAGTTCGTCCTTGCCGGCGAAGTGCTGGTAGGCAGTGCGCTTGGACACCTGGGCCGACGCGCACAGCTGGTCCATACCGGTGCGGTTGATGCCCTGCTCGCGGAACAGCTGCTGGGACGCACCGAGGATGCGCTCGCGGGCGCCCCGGCCTCGGCGGCTGCCCTTGGGGCCCTTCTCCAACTCCGTCATGGCTCCATGGTACCCCAGCCGGGTAACGACCGGTGTACATAGCTTGCGCCCCGGCCGGGCGCCCCGTACCGTAAGCACACAGGACGGTTTACTTAACACTGTCGCCCCAGGTGCACACGGCACCACCGATTCAAAGGAACAACCATGGGAAAGCTCGACGGCAAGGTTGCGGTCATCACCGGCGGTACCACCGGCATGGCGCTGGCCGGCGCCAAGCTGTTCGTCGACGAGGGCGCGTACGTCTTCATCACCGGCCGCCGCCAGGAGGCCCTGGACGAGGCCGTGAAGCAGATCGGCCGCAACGTCACCGGCGTCCAGGGCGACGCCGCCGATCTGGACGACCTGGACCGCCTGTACGACACCGTCAAGCGGGAGAAGGGCAGCCTCGACGTGCTGTGGGCCAGCGCCGGAGGGGGCGAGCCCGCCCCGCTCGGCGAGATCACCGAGGCCCAGTTCGACACCTGGTTCGGGCTCAACGCCCGCGGCACCCTGTTCACCGTCCAGAAGGCCCTCCCGCTGTTCAACGACGGCGGCTCCATCCTCATGACCGGCTCCAACGCCTCCCTCGGCGCCTTCCCCGGCTGGAGCGTCTACGCCGGCAGCAAGGCCGTCCAGCAGGCCTGGGCCCGCATCTGGCTCAACGAGCTCAAGGACCGCCGTATCCGCGTCAACGTCCTGACCCCTGGTCAGGTCGCCACCGCCAAGCAGGAAGAACTCTTCGACGAGGCCACCAAGCGCCAGTTCGAGTCCCTCATCCCCCGCGGCCAGATGGGCCGCCCCGACGAAATCGCCACCGCCGCCCTCTTCCTCGCCTCCGACGACTCCAGCTACGTCAACGGCACGGAACTCGTCGCCGACGGCGGCACCACCGCCATCTGAACCGGACAACACGGAACCAGGGCAGGACATCTCATGAGCAGCATCAGCATCATCAGCACCGGAAACATGGCCCGCACCATCGGCGCGCGGGCGGTGGCGGGCGGCAACACCGTCGAGGTCATGAGCCGCGATCAGTCCAAGGCCGCCGACCTGGCCAAGGCTCTCGGCGGCGGCGCCACGACGGGAGAATGGGGCACCGCCCCGGCCGGGGACATCGTCATCGTGGCCCTGTTGTACGACGGTGTCGTGCCGGCCGTCGCCCAGTACGGAGACGCTCTCGCGGGCAAGGTCATCGTCGACATCAGCAATCCCTTCAATTCCACGTTCGACGGGCTGGCCCACCGCAAGGAGACCTCGATCGCGCAGGAAGTCGCCAAGGCGGCCCCGGCCGGCGCCAACGTGGTGATGGCGTTCAACACGGTCTTCCGCCATGTCCTGGAGAAGGGCCGGCCCGACGTCTTCATCGCGGGCGACAGCACACAGGCCAAGGCAAGTGTGGAGACGTTCGTCGAGAGCCTCGGGCTGCGCCCGCTGGACGTCGACGGCCTGAAAATGGCGCACTGGCTGGAAGGAGCGGGCGTGGTCACGGTGGGCCTCGCCAACCATGGGGTGGGGAACCTAGACTTCGCCCTCGGCATCACCGAACTCCCCGTCCGGTCAGACGGTTGACAGAGTGACCTGCCCGCCGCCGGCCGCGCCTGACACAGGACACGAACCGGTCACGCCGGAGTCGATTTCATGGGATCCGGTTGCCCGGAGGCGGTGGATATTGCACAGAATTTGCGTTGCACAGCGTATTCCTCAAATTACGCTCAGACCCTTCCTTATCTGCTTGACGTGTACATATTCCCTGCATAGCGTCAAGCCCGTTGGCCGCCACGGGGGCGGTATGAAGAAGGGCGACCAAATGGGTCTGGCGAAGAAAGTCGTCATCGCTTCCACAGCCTCGCTGCTGCTGTGTGCCGGGATGACGGGAAGCGCCGTCGCGGAAGTCACTCCATCGGAAAGAACCGAGGATGCGGCCTCGTCGGCTTCCGCGGTGACCGAAGACACGGACATCAACGACCCGGCTGACTACGTCGAGGGAGTCGAAACCCCGGTCTCCGAGAGGAGCCCGAGCAGGTGTGACGGTCCGCAGACCTGGATCAGCATCACCAGCAAGTCCGCTTACCACGTGCCTGCTTGGTGGAACGGCACCAAGTACAAAGACGGGCCCGGGGGAACGATGTCCGTCAGTGTGACCAAGTCCGGCACCATTTCGGCCGAGATGACAGTCGGAGCCGAGGCTGAGATGAGCGGGGTGATCGCGTCGGCCAAGGTCTCCGTCAGCGGCAAGATCGGCGCGAGCGTCGGGATCACCACTGGCCACACTTACTCGCACGACATCGGCAAGAAGAAGTACGGACACCTCCAGTACGGATCCTGGGGCTACAAGGTCTCGTGGACGAAATACCGCACGAAGGGAAATGGCTGCGGCGCGGGAACTGTGATCGCGAGCGGAAAAGCCAGCCTTCCCACCAAGGAAGTCGGATGGAAGTACTGGGAGACCTCGTCATGAGTAGGCCTCAACTTCGTCTGAGTCAAAGGACGATGCTGCTGGGGTGCACCGCGCTCTCCTCTTTTCTTCTGGTCGCCTGCACATCCGGCCAGGACAATCGGCCCCGGGAGACCGCCTCGTCGCCTTCGAGCAGCGCGCGCGCATCCTCCGCCCAGGAGACCGAGAAGAAGCTGGCCGCCGAGGCGCGCACCGCCGTTGAGGGCACAGCGGCACAGGAGACGCTGGTCGAATCGGGGGTGGAACGCGTCACTGACGGAGTTCACTCGGAGCCGTTCCTTCGCGCGAAGGAGGAATACCGGCTGACAGCGGCATGCGCGGGCGACGGAGATGCGAAGATCACCTTCACTCCCGCAGCCGGTATCGCCGCGAAGTCCCTTCCCTGCGACAGGTCCGTCGTGTCCGAGCGGTTCGTCGCCCCTGAGTCGGTACGCCTCGACATCACGGGCGGGCAAGGGGCGTCGGGAATGATTGCCTGGAGGATCAGCAGGATTTGAGAAGCTGCTGTCCAACTCCGGCTGGATCAGCTCGGGGTTGGACAACAGCCTCTGCCGTCCCGCGACCCGCCTCCCGCGCCGAGGAGGCTACTCGGGCGGCGGGGTCGCCCTGTTCCAGCGGGGTGGCGGCGGGAGCGTGAGGACGGCGGTCAGGTCGAGAACCTGACCGAACGCTTCCGGGGCGACTCGGGCGCGTACGCGAAGCAGACGGATCGCGGCCGGGCGGCGGCGGACCGTTCGGGGAACGCGGTGCGGTCGATCTTCAGCGAGCCGAGGACCGCTGCTGGGTAGGCCACGATGCCGACGGTCAGCTCCTCCGCCGTCCGGGCGGCGCTCGGCCCACCCATCCGTGTGGACGAGGCAGAGGCAGCCGTCGCTCTCATAGCCCGCGCGGGCCCACCTTGGCCACGGCGCGCTCGGCCGGCGGGCCGTCCTTGTCCACGGCGACCACGAGCACCACCGCCGGCCGTGCGCCTACGAGTGGCCCAGGTCCTCCGGCATCGCGTCCTCCGCCGTCAGAACCGACCCGCTGTCCATCGCCGGCCGCAGCGGGAACGCGTCCGCGCCCATCGAGTCCAGTACCGGCGGCGGGGGCCTCAGGGGCTTCGGCATGACCGCCGCCTCGGAGTGGCCTCCGCAGCCGTACGAGAGGGAGACGATGTGGCCGTCCGCCGGGGAGAACTCGTTCGCGCAGACGCCGAAGGCCTGGCGCAGCGAGCCCGCCAGGGGCAGCAGGAAGCCGCAGGAGACGCAGGGGGCCGGGGCCGCCTGGGCCATGGGGGTCTTCGCGCCGAAGGACTCGTCCCAGCGGTCGGCCGCGATGTGCAGGCCGTAGCGGGACAGGACGCGGGCGCGGCGCAGGCCGAGTTCCTCGGCGACCGCCGCGATCGTGGAGCGGGTGGGGACGGACGGGGACTCGGTGGCGGGGGCGGCGGGCGAGTCCGGGGTGGCCGTCGGCTCGTACGGGGCCTCCGTGAGGTCCAGCGGCTCGGTGTCCTCGGCGAGTTCGGGGTAGGCCAGGGCCTCGGCCGGGACCGTGCCCGCCGGGGCCTCGTCGCCGACGTCCTCGCCCGCGTAGCCGGGCTCCAGGCGGAGGTCGTCCGCCTCGGTGGGCAGCAGGTCGCCGGGGCCCATGTCGCCGGGGCGCAGGCGCTCGCTCCAGGGCACCCATTCGGGGGCCAGCAGGGAGTCGGGGCCGGGCAGCAGCACCGTTTCGTCGAGGGTGACGGCCTTCGCGCGGGAGGCGCGGGTGACCGTTACGGCCCAGCGCCAGCCCCGGTAGCCCATCTCCTTGCACTCGAAGAAGTGGGTGACGACCCGGTCCCCCTCCGCCACCGCCGAGACATGTTCCCCAACGACCCCGGGGGCAGCCGCCTCCTCGGCGGCCGACCTGGCGAGGTCTACCGCCTCGGCGCACAGGCGGTCGGGGGTTCGGCTTCGCGTCGTCGCAGCACTCACAGGTCTCGCTTCTCTCCTACGCCGTCTCACGGGTGCGCCAACCGATTCGCGGTGGTACGAGGCGAGGGCGGAGCGGACCAGAGGGCCGCATCGACGTCCACGCCCGCGTATTTCCTCGGGCACACCTCTCTTCATCCATTCTGCGGGATGACGAAGAGGCGCGCGGCCGAGAACAACCGCCGGTGGCGCGCTACGCACGCTACCCCCTCCGCCGCCCGCCGCCCACCTGCGCGCCGCCTTTCCGGTGCTTCGGCGCACACCGAAACCAGGCCGTAACCCTGTGGTCAAAGGGCGGCGGGCGGTTCGGGGAGGGTCGCGGGAGAGTTGAAGGAGAGTTTTCGGGCGCGTCCGCCCGTATCGGTGCTTACCGGGGGCACGCCGCCGCCGTCATAGCCCAGATCGGTTCGCACCACACGGGGTTGGGGCACTATGGCGGAATGGCAGCCGTCAGGTCGTCCCGCTCGGACAGGGGCGGCCCGCTCCGCAGGGCGGGGCGGGCCGTCGGCCACGCGCTGCGGCTGCCGTTCACGGCCGCCGCCCGGGGTGTACGGCGGGCGACGCACGCGCACGGTGCGGGCGAGTCGGGGCTCGGGAAGCTGATCGAGCTGCACGCGGTGAACGGCGCCGGCGATGTCATGATCACGGTCGCGCTGGCGTCCACGGTCTTCTTCGCCGTCCCCACGGACGAGGCGCGCGGGCGTGTCGCGCTCTATCTGGCCATCACGATGGCGCCCTTCACCCTTCTCGCGCCGGTCATCGGCCCGCTCCTGGACCGGCTCCCGCACGGCCGGCGCGCCGCGATGGCCGCGGCGATGCTGACCCGGGCGGTGCTGGCGATCCTGATGTCGACGGCCGTCATCACGGGCGGTCTGGAGCTGTATCCGGCGGCGCTGGGCGTGCTGGTGGCGTCGAAGGCGTACGGGGTGGTGCGCAGCGCGGTCGTGCCGCGGCTGCTGCCGCCGCGCTTCTCGCTGGTACGGGCGAACTCGCGGGTCACCCTGGCCGGGCTGCTGGCCACCGGGATCGCGGCGCCGATCGGCGCCGGGCTGCACCAGTTCGGGCCCCGGCTGCCGCTCTACGGCGCCTGTGTGATCTTCCTCGGCGGTACGGTCCTGGCCTTCACGCTGCCCCCCAAGGTGGACTCGGCGAAGGGCGAGCGCCGGGCGCGGCTGGTGCCGGTGCCCGTGCCTGGCGTGGTCGCGGAGCGGGTACGTAATCGACGGGAGAAGCGGGGCAAGGAACGCCGGCCCCGGCGGCCCGGGCTCCGCGCGGTCGGGCCCGCGGTCCTGCACGGTCTCCAGGCGAACGCCACGCACCGTGCCCTCTCCGGCTTCCTCATCTTCTTCCTCGCGTTCCTGCTGCGCGAGCACCCGCTGTCCGGGCAGAGCGAGGCGGTCTCGCTGGGCATCGTGGGCGTGGCCGCCGGCGCGGGGAACGCGCTGGGTACGGCGGTGGGCGCGTGGCTGAAGGCGCGGGGCCCCGAGGTGATCATCGCCACGATGCTGGGGATCGCGCTGGCGGCGGCGATCCTGGCGGCGGTGCTCTTCGGCGGCCTGATGATGGCCGTCCTGTGCGCGGTCGCGGGCTTCTCGCAGGCGCTGTCGAAGCTGTCGCTGGACGCGATGATCCAGCGCGATGTCCCGGAGGAGGTACGGACGTCGGCGTTCGCCCGTTCCGAGACGTTGCTCCAGATGGCGTGGGTGGTGGGCGGGGCGATCGGGATCGCGCTGCCGCTCAACGGGGTGCTGGGGATGTCGGTGGCCGCGGGTCTCGTCGCGCTCGGCGCGCTGGCCGCCGTACGGGGGCTGCTGCGGGCGGCCAAACGGCCCAGTGGGCATCCGCGGGTGGCCTGATCCCGCGCTGTCCGCGTCAGGGGGTCGAAGCGGCTCGCCGTACCCCCTCGCCTCGCTGCGGCGGGCAACCGATAACCTTCGGCCCATGACCGTAGCGCTCCTCTCTGGTAGGTCCCGCCGGGCCGGTGCCGTCCTCGGCGCGGTGTCCGCCGGGCTCCTCGTCCTCGCCGCCTGTGACAAGCCGACGCCGCTCTCGACCATCACGGTGGGCACCGATTCGGTCAACACCGAGGCCGCCTGCTACAACGACGGCAAGGCGCTCAAGAACGACACGGCGGCGGCCTGCCTGAACAAGAAGGCCACCAAGACCATCGACGTCTCCACGGACGACAAGATCCGCTTCGGCGTCGATCCGGAGATCGCGGAGCACGGCTGGACGCTCTTCATCAACGGCCAGCGGGCCGAGCAGGAGCCGTACAAGAAGACGTACCGGACGATCCCGGCCAGCGCGTTCTTCTCCAGCCAGACCGGCGAGACCGTGGACACCGTCCAGATCAGCGTCGTCGAGACCACCGGCAAGGGTGTCAGCGGCATCTGGCACTTCCAGCTGAAGAAGTCCTGACCCGCTGATGCGTGTGCTTGTGGTGACCGCGGTGGCGGCTGAGACCGACGCCGTCGTCGCCGGGCTCGGCCGGTACGCCGCCTCCGGCGTCCGGGAGCTGACAGGCGGGTACGAGGTGTCCGGCCTCGCCCAGTACACGCCCCGGCCCGGGTCCGTGCAGATACCGGTCGTGGATGTGCTGGCGGGCGGCGTGGGCCCGGTCGCTGCGGCGGTCGCCACGGCGACGGCGCTGGCCTCCTCGCCGTACGACCCGCCGTACCACCTGGTCGTCTCGGCGGGCATCGGCGGCGGCTTCCAGCCCCACGCGCCCATCGGGTCGCTCGTGGTCGCGGACTCGATCGTGGCGGCGGACCTGGGTGCCGGGTCCCCCGACGGCTATCTCCCGGTCGAGGAGCTGGGGTTCGGCCGCGGGACCCATCGGCCCGCGGCGGCGCTCTCCGCCCGGCTGGCGGGGATCCTCGACGCCGATCCACAACTCCGCGCGGTCCTCGCGCCCGTCCTCACCGTCTCCACCGTGACCGGCACGGCCGCCCGTACCGCAGAACTGACGGACCGTCACCCGCGGGCCGCCGCCGAGGCGATGGAGGGGTTCGGCGTCGCCGAGGCCGCCGCCGCCCACTCCGTGCCGTGTGTGGAGATCCGCGCCATCTCCAACGCCGTGGGCCCGCGCGACCGCGACTCCTGGCGCATCGGCCCGGCGCTGGACGCGCTGCGGTACGCGTTCACGCTGCTCACCCCCGTATTCGAGGAGCCGTCATGACGTCCCAGCCTGGTTCGGAGTCCGGTTCCGAGGCGCTGCGGATCGCCTTCTCGCCCTGCCCCAACGACACGTTCACCTTCGACGCCCTGGCCCACGGCCGGGTGCCAGGCGCGCCGGCCCTCGATGTCACCTTCGCGGACATCGACCTCACCAACGGCATGGCGGAGCGCGGTGAGTTCGACGTCCTGAAGGTCTCGTACGCGGTGCTGCCGTGGGTCCTCGACGAGTACACCCTGCTGCCCTGCGGCGGCGCCCTCGGCCGGGGCTGCGGGCCGCTCGTCCTCACCCGGGAGCCGGGTCCCGCCGCCGGTCTGGCGGGGAGGACCGTCGCCGTGCCGAGCGAGCGCTCCACGGCGTATCTGCTCTTCCGGCTGTGGGCGGCGGAGAGCGTGCCCGGCGGGGTGGGCGAGGTCGTCGTGATGCCCTTCCACGAGATCATGCCCGCGGTACGGGACGGCAAGGTGGACGCCGGGCTCGTCATCCACGAGGCGCGCTTCACGTACCAGAACTACGGGCTGCACAAGCTCGCCGACATGGGCGAGCACTGGGAGTCCACGACGGGCCTGCCGATCCCGCTCGGCGCGATCATCGCGAAGCGGTCGCTGGGCGGCGGGACGCTGGAGCTGCTGGCCGAGTCGATCCGCCGGTCGGTCCGGATGGCCTGGGACGATCCGGAGGTCTCGCGGCCGTACGTCCTGGCGCACTCCCAGGAGATGGACCCTGCGGTCGCCGACCAGCACATCGGTCTGTACGTCAACGAGTTCACCGCGAACCTCGGGCCCGACGGCTACGCGGCCGTACGCGGGCTGCTCACGCGCGCGGCGGCCGAGGGGCTCGTACCGCCCCTCGGCCAGGACGCGTTGCGGTTCGTCTGAGGTCCGGTCCCCGACCTACACGTCGAGTTGGTCCGCCACCGCGCGCAGCAGGCCCGCGATCTTGGCGCCGTGCACCTTGTCGGGGTAGCGCCCGCGCTCCAGCATCGGCGTGATGTTCTCCAGCAGCGTCGTCAAATCCTGCACGATCGAGGCCAGTTCATCGGGCTTGCGGCGCTGCGCCGCGGCGACCGACGGCGCCGGGTCGAGGACCGTCACGGAGAGCGCCTGGTCGCCCCGCTGGCCGGCCACGACCCCGAACTCCACCCGCTGGCCCGGCTTGAGGGCGTCGACTCCGGCCGGGAGGACCGACGAGTGGACGAAGACGTCGCCGCCGTCGTCGCGGGAGAGAAAGCCGAAGCCCTTCTCGCTGTTGAACCACTTGACCTTGCCGGTAGGCACGTCTGTCCTCGTCCTCGTACTCGTTGGGCGCTGGCGCGCGCGAAAACGGCTCTGAATGGCGCTGGATAGCAGTGGATAGCGCTGGATAGCAGTGGATAGCGCTGGATAGCGGTGGTGCGGGGCCACGGCCCCGCACTGGTCCAAGGCTAATGGTCCAGGGGCTGGTGACAAGACGTCGCCGGTCGGTTCCTTTCCGCTGTTGTCCGCAGGGAACTACCCTGGTGGGGTGACTGCTACTCCTGCACCCCGTACGGCGGACGAGACCGGACCCGGCGACGGGCTGGTCCGTATCGGCGCGATCGTCTTCATCGCGGGCGCCCTCGCGACGCTGATCACCGTGGCGCCGCTCTTCCTCGGCACCGACCCGTTCCCGCCCATCGCCTACGGCGTCTGCATGCTGATGGGCCTCGGCTTCGCGATCGCCGGGGCGGGGGTGCTGCGGTCGATCGGTGCGCAGCGGCGGCTGGCCAGGGCCGCGGGCGGGGGTTCTTGAGCGGGTCCTCGCTCGCTCAGCGCGTGGCCTCTTCCTTCGCGTAGCCCTCCAGCCACGCCGGGAACTCCGTGAGGTCCGTCAGGACCACGTCCGCGCCCGCCGCGCGCAGCTCCGCCTCGTCGCACGGTCCTGTCGGTACGGCCACGGACAGCGCCCGTGCCGTACGCGCGCCGCGTACGTCGCCGATGTGGTCGCCGACGTACACCGTGGCGCCGTGCGCGATCAGCGCCTCCGCCTTCTGCTCGGCCCAGAGCTGGCCGACGACGGCGTCCGGCTCGATGCCGAGGTGGTCGAGGTGGAGCGCGGCGCTCGTCCCGTGCTTGGCGGTGACGACGATCGCCCGGCCGCCCAGGGCCCGGACGGCGGCGACCGCCTCGTGGGCGCCGGGCATGGCGAGGGTCGGGGCGATGGCGAGTATGAGGTAGATCTCCCGGTAGCGGTCCCGGACGGCCGGGATCCGCTCCTCGGGGAACCAGTGCGCCAGCTCCTGCTCCAGCGGCGGTCCGAGCCTGCTGACGGCCAGGTCCGCGTCGATCGTGACGCCCGTCTCGGCGGCGAGCGCGGTGAACGCGGCGTGGATGCCGGGGCGTGAGTCGATGAGGGTCATGTCGAGGTCGAAGCCGACGGTGGGCGCGGGCCGGGGCGTGTGGGGCATAAAAGGGTCCATGGGGCCATTGTGCCCAGGCGGATTACGGGCGAGTCGGGTGGCTTGATCCTGTTGCTTAGACTGACCGTCGCTCAGCCGACCCTCACCTCTCGTGGCCGACCCTCACCCTCGTCGATTGGTTCCGATGGCTCCGATGGTTCCGATGGCTCCGATGGCTCCGATGGCAGCAGCCGCCCCGCCGGTCCCCCGCACCGTCAGCCGCGCCGGCTGGACGGCGGTGGCCCTCGTCGCCCTGCTGCTCGCGGTCCTGCTGAGCCTCGCGGTCGGGGCGCGCGCGGTCGCCCCCTCGGCCGTCATCGACGCGCTGCTGCGCGGCGGGGACAGCGACGACGCCGAGGTCGTACGGCAGTTACGGGTGCCGCGCACGCTGATCGGGCTGATGGTCGGCGCCGCGCTCGCCGTCGCGGGCACCGCGCTCCAGGGCATCACCCGCAACCCGATCGCCGACCCGGGGATCCTCGGCATCAGCCAGGGCGCCTCGGTGGGGGTCGTGCTGGCCATCGCGTTCGCCGGGGTACACACCCTGACCGGCTACGTCTGGTACGCGTTCGCGGGCGCCGGGCTCGCCTCGGTCGCGGTGTACGCGATCGCGGCGGGCGGGCGCGGGGGCGCGACCCCGGTGAAGCTCGCGCTCGGCGGCGCGGCGGTCAACGCGCTGCTGGTGTCGGTGACCACGGCCGTACTGACGACGAACGCGGCGGCGCTGGACGAGTTCCGCTTCTGGCAGGTCGGCTCGATCGCGGGCCGTGACGCCGAAGTGGCCCGGCAGATCTGGCCGTTCCTGCTGGTGGGCGCGGTGCTGGTGGGGTACGTGGCGCGCGGGCTCGACGCGCTGGCGCTCGGCGACGACATGGCGCGCGGGCTGGGGCAGAACGTCGCGGCCGTACGGGTGCTGGGCGGTCTCGGCGCGACCGTGCTGACCGGGGTCGGGGTCGCGGCGGCCGGGCCGATCGCCTTCGTCGGACTGGCCGTACCGCATATCGCGCGGGCGGTCGTCGGCGCTGACCACCGCTGGGTGCTGCCGATGGCGGCGCTGATCGGGCCGGTGATGCTGCTGGTCGCCGATGTCGTGGGCCGGATCGTGTTCCCGCCGGGCGAGGTGCCGGCGGGGGTGACGACGGCGCTGCTGGGGGTGCCGTTCCTGGTGGCGCTGGTACGTCGGAAGGCGGTGCCGGCATGACGGCCACCACCGGGGGCGTGCGGCCCGGCACCGGGGGCGTACGGCCCGCCGGTTACGCGCGCGTACGGATCGGGGTCGGGGGCGGGCGGGCTACGTTCCTGCTGCACCGGCGGGCGGCGGTCGTGGCGGCCGGCCTGGCCGTGGCGCTCGGCGCGGTGTGCGTCGCGTATCTGAGCGTCGGGGAGAGCTTCGTACCGCCCGGTGAGGTGCTGAAGGTGCTGCTGGGGCGGGAGTCGTCGGCCGAGCTGGTCGTCGGGACGCTGCGGCTGCCGCGTATGACCGTCGGGCTGCTGGTCGGGCTGGCCTTCGGCGTGGCGGGCGCGCTGATCCAGACCGTCGCGCGCAATCCGCTCGCGAGTCCGGACATCATCGGCGTCAGCCAGGGCGCGAGCGCGCTGACGGTGGCGGCGCTGACGTTCGGGCTGACGTCGTACTCCGTACTGCCGTATCTCTCCGTGGCCGGGGGTTTGGCGGCGGCGGCGCTGGTGTACGTCTTCGCGTGGCGCGGCGGGCTGCACGCGACGCGGTTCGTGCTGATCGGCATCGGCTTCGCGATCGCCCTGCGGTCCGTGACCACGCTCTTCCTCAGCAAGGGCGATCTGCGACTGGCCCAGCAGGCGCAGATGTGGATGACCGGCTCCCTCAACGGCCGTGGCTGGGAGGCCGCCGGGCCGTTGGGGTGGGTGCTGCTGCTCCTGCTGCCTGCGGTGGCGTGGGCGGCGTGGGCGCAGCGCACCGTGTCGCTGGACGACGACACCGCGACCGCGCTGGGGGTACGGCTCGGCCGCGTCCGGCTCGGGCTGGTGCTGGTCGGGGTGGTGCTGGCGTCGGTGGCGACGGGCGCGGCGGGCCCGGTGGACTTCGTGGCGCTGCTGGCGCCGCAGCTCGCGCGGCGGCTGACGCGTACCGCCCAACTCCCGCTGCTCTGTTCGGCGCTGCTGGGCGCGGTGATCGTCGTCCTGGCGGATCTGCTGGCGCGCCGGCTGCTGGCGCCGACGGAGCTGCCGGTGGGGGTGCTGACGGCGGCGGTGGGCGCGCCGTATCTGATCTGGCTGATCATCCGTGGGCGTACGACGGGAGGCGGGGCATGAGCGAGCGCGAGGTGACTGAACGGGAGCTGCGCGGGCGGGATTTGGGCGGGCCGGATGCGGGCGGGCCGAGCGCTGTTGAGCCCGGCGCGAGCCGGCTCGTCGCCCGCGCGCTGGCGCTCGCGTACGAGGACCGTACCGTCGTCGACGGCCTCGACCTCGCCGTCCCGGACGGCCGGGTGTCGGTGATCGTCGGCCCGAACGCCTGCGGCAAGTCGACCACGCTGCGCGCCCTGGGCCGGCTCCTGCGGCCGAAGGGCGGCTCCGTGCTGCTGGACGGCATGGAGCTGGCGAAGCTCCCCACGCGCCGGATCGCGCGCTCCATCGGCCTGCTGCCGCAGTCGCCGTCCGCGCCCGAGGCGATCACGGTCGCCGACCTGGTCGCGCGCGGCCGGCAGCCGCACCAGCACTGGTGGCAGCAGTGGTCGGACGCCGACGAGCGCGCGGTGACGGACGCGATGGCCCGTACGGATGTGACGGCGCTCGCCGAACGCCCGGTGGACGAGCTCTCCGGCGGCCAGCGCCAGCGCGTGTGGATCGCGATGGCCCTGGCGCAGGAGACGGAGCTGCTCCTGCTCGACGAGCCGACGACCTACCTCGACATCGCCCACCAGGTGGAGGTCCTCGATCTGGTCCGCCGCCTCAACCACGAGCGCGCCCGTACGGTCGTCATCGTCCTCCACGACCTCAACCAGGCCGCCCGCTACGCCGACCATCTGATCGCCATGAAGGCCGGCCGGATCGTGGCGGAGGGCCCGCCCGGCGAGGTGGTGACGGCGGAGCTGGTGCGCGAGGTCTTCGGCCTGGCGGCGGTCGTCATCCCGGACCCGGTGACGGGCTCGCCGCTGGTGGTGCCGGGGATGCCGTACCGCCCGGAGAACGGCAAGAGCGGCAAGAGCGGCAAGAGCGGCAAGAGCGGCATCTGAGCCGTACAGGAAGGGCGGTTTCACGCCAATCGCGCCCGCCGGAACATCCGCGGATTCACGGCTGGAAATGAAGACAATCACGCTCATTCAAGGTCGTTTGCGGGTCGTCCGGGAGCGGCCTGATACAGCCCCTCACCACGCCTCGAATATAACGAAACGGTAACGCGTAGGGCTGTACATCCGCTAGTGTTCATCTCGGACAACGCCTTCCGTCGCATGCCTTCCGTCGCGCGCTCCACGACCTGACTCGTTCCCAGCGTCAGCCCGTGCGACGGTTTTTCCGGTTGGCATGGGTGTCGCTCTGTTCCTGTGAAAGCGGGAAACCACTGTGAGCAAACCCCCCGCTCCCGAAGCTCCCGGAACTGCCGGAACCGCCGGAACTCCCGGAACTCCCGAACACGAGGCTTCGCTCGTCGTCGCGGAACGGGCCGACGCCGCCGAAGGCGTCATCGCCCTGACACTCCGCCACCCCGACGGCGCGCCGCTCCCGGAGTGGCAGCCCGGCGCCCATATCGACCTGCTGCTCGGCAACGGAATGGTCCGGCACTACTCGCTCTGCGGCGACCCCGGCGACCGGTCCGCGTGGCGCATCGGCGTCCTGCGGGTCCCGGAGAGCCGCGGCGGTTCGGCGTACGTGCACGACGAGTTGGCCGTCGGCGCGTCGGTGCGGATCCGCGGGCCGCGCAACAACTTCGCGCTCCGGCCCGCCAATCGCTATCTGTTCGTGGCGGGCGGCATCGGTATCACCCCCGTACTGCCGATGATCGCCGCCGCCGAGGCCGCCGGGGCGCGGTGGCGGCTGCTGTACGGCGGCAGGACGCGTTCCTCGATGGCCTTCCTGGACGAACTGGCCTCCTACGGAGGTGCGGTGGACGTCCGTCCGCAGGACGAGCACGGCCGGCTCGACCTCGACGACTGCCTCGGCAAGCCGGAGGACGGCACCCTCGTCTACTGCTGCGGCCCCGAGCCGCTGCTGGCCGCCGTCGAGGAGCGGTGCCTGGTGTGGCCGTCCGGGGCGCTGCGGGTCGAGCGGTTCCGGCCGGTGGCCGTGGCGGCACCGGACGCCGACGCCTTCGAGGTCGTCCTCTCCCGCTCCGGGCAGACCCTCCAAGTGCCGCCCGGGACCAGCGTGCTGGCCGCCGCGCAGCAGGCCGGGGTGGCCGTGCCGTTCTCCTGCGCCGAGGGCATCTGCGGCACCTGCGAGACCGAGGTGCTGGAGGGCGAGCCCGACCACCGGGACTCGGTACTCAGCGCGGAGGAGCGGGAGTCCGGCGAAACCATGATGATCTGCGTCTCCCGCTCGCGCGGCCCCCAGCTGGTCCTCGACCTGTGAGCGCCGGGCACATCGTGCCCTTCCTCACACCCCCCAACGGACGCCCGGTCAACGGGCGTTGCCCCTCACATGAAAGCGGAGCCCATGAGCACCAGCACGACCGAGACAGCGACCGAGACCGAGACCGAGCAGAAAACCCCGGCGGCCGATGGTGAGCAGCAGGGTTGGCACGTAGACGACCGCTGCCTCAACTGCAACATCGCCCGCCAGATCGCCCCCGGCATGATCGGCTTCAAGGAGGGCGGCCAGTACGGCGGTCTGTCGACCGTCATCCGTCAGCCGGAGACCGAGGCGGACATCGAGAAGATGTACCAGGCGGCGCACGCCTGCCCCACCCGTTCCGTCCACCCGCCGGCCGATGACCTGGGCGCCGACACGGACCCGTACCCCATGGCGCTCGACGAGGCCGGCACCGTCTTCCTCTGCGGGCACGCCTCCCCGCAGACGTACGGCGCCACCTCGTACCTCCTGCGCCGTCCCGACGGCACCGCGATGATGATCGACACCCCGCGCTGGCGGCCCGCGCTCGCCCGCCGGTACGAGGAGCGGGTCGGGAAGATCACCGACGTTCTGATCACCCACCTCGACCACGTCGCGCACGCCCGCAAGTACGCCGACGCCTTCAAGGCCCGGCTGTGGATCCACGAGGGGGACCTGCACTCCCTCCCCTCCGCCGACCACATCATCCGGGGTACGGAGCCGGTCGAGATCGGGCCCGGCGTCATCGCGCACCCCTTCCCCGGACACACCGCGGGCAGCGCGCTCTTCATCGCGGACGAGAAGTTCTGCTTCACCGGCGACGCGTTCTTCTGGTCGAACGGCCAGCAGACCCTGGAGGTGGCGCACAGCGTCGTCTACGACTCGATCAAGACGCTCGCCGCGTCGGTGGCGCGCGGGGCCGAGGAGCTGACCTTCGAGTGGGTGCTGCCGGGCCACGGCGATCTGCACCACCTGCCCGCCGACGAGATGCGCGAGCGCATGCGCGGACTCGCCCGGCGCGCCGCCACCTACCCGGCGGAGGGCATCGACTACGGGGCGGTCCGCTACTGACCGGGGCCCGTCCCTGAGCCCATCCGAGCCCGCCCGGCCCGGCCGCCCCTCCCGGCGGCCGGGCCGGGCACCCACCACCAGGCCCTGAGCGGAAGCGATGACCGGCACCGACACCAGCACGGACACCGACACGGAAGACCGAGTGAGAAGCGGGCGAGGGGGATCACGCGCCGCCGGGCCGTGGACGGCGCTGGCCGCGCTGTCCCTGGGGCTGTTCATGATCGTGGTGGACACCTCGATCGTGTCCGTGGCCGTACCGACCATGGTGCGCGACCTCGACACCGGTCTCAACGCGGTGGTCTGGGTCACCAGCGTCTATCTGCTCACGTACGCCGTCCCGATGCTCTTCACCAGCCGGCTCGGGGACCGGTACGGCCCCAAGCGGGTGTTCGTCGCCGGGCTGGCCGTGTTCACCGCCGCCTCGCTCTGCGCCGGGCTCTCCACCGGTGTGGAGATGCTGATCACCGCGCGGGCCGCGCAGGGGCTGGGCGCGGCGCTGCTCACCCCGCAGACCCTCACCCTCATCACCCACCTCTTCCCGGGCGGCGACCGAGGCCGGGCGATGGGGGTCCTCGGCGGGGTCTCCGGGCTGGCCACCGTCACCGGGCCGCTGCTCGGCGGGGTGTTGGTGGACACGCTGGGCTGGCAGTGGATCTTCTACGTCAATGTCCTGGTCGGCCTCGCCACGCTGGGCCTGAGCCAGTGGGCGATCCCTGACTGGCGGACCGGCCGCGCGCACCGCTTTGACCTGCCGGGCATCCTGCTCTCCGGCGCCGGGCTGTTCCTGGTCGTGTTCGGCATCCAGAACGGCCGGGCCTACGAGTGGGGCGAACTCATCGGCCCCGTCAGCGTGTTCCAGGTCATCGCGGCGGGCGTGGTCCTGCTGGCCGCCTTCGTGGTCTGGCAGCGCGTCAACCGCAACGAACCGCTGGTGCCGCTGCGTACCTTCGCCGACCGCAACTTCTCGATGGGCGCCCTGACCACCGCGGCCCTCGGCTTCGCGATGACCGGCATGTTCCTGCCCCTCGTCATCTACATGCAGTCCGCGCTCGGCCTCTCCCCGACCGATGCCGGGCTGGTCACCGCGCCGATGGCGCTGGTGTCCGGGCTCATGGGCCCGTTCGTCGGCCGGCTGTCCGACCGCGTCAGCGGCAAGTACCTGGTGATGGCCGGGCTGGTGGGTATGGCGCTGGGGCTGGCCGTCCTCGCCGTACAGGCCGAGCCCGACCTGCCGCCGTGGCGGCTCACGCCCGGGCTGCTGGTGTGCGGGCTCGGCATGGGGTGCGTCCTCGTGCCGGTCAACAACGTCGCGATGGGCACCGTACCCGCCGAACTCCGGGGCGCCGCCTCGGGCATCTTCTTCACCGCCCGCCAGCTCGGCGCGGTCCTCGGCAGCGCGACCATCGGCGTCCTGCTCCAGGCCCGGATCACCGCGTCCGTGGCCGCCGAGGCCGACGCCGCCGCCGCGCGGCTGCCGGCCCGCTACCGCGAGGACTTCGCCGCGTACCTGAACGCCACCGGCGCGACGAGCCCGGGTGCGGGCGCGGGCTCGGACGGCTCCGTGGGCGGCGCGCTGCCGCTGCCGCGCCACCTGGTCGACCAGGGGCGGCAGCTCGCCGAACAGGCCATCCAGAACGGGCTGACGCAGGCGTCGAAGGAGACCCTGATCCCGCTGATCGCGGTCCTGCTGCTGGGCAGCCTGGCGGGCGTGGCGATGCGCCGCAACGTATCCGCATCGCGTCCGCAGAAGACCGAATAATGCCTCCGAAAATAATCGATAACAATTCGGCAGCACTGCGGTGTTGTGTGCACTAGCCTCGAAGGAGTGAAAGACCGTATCGCCGTCAAAGGCGCTCGTCAGAACAGTCTCCGCGATGTCTCCGTAGAAATTCCCCGGGACGCACTCGTCGTTTTCACCGGGGTATCCGGTTCGGGAAAGTCAAGTCTGGCATTCGACACCATTTTCGCCGAGGGACAGCGGCGATATGTCGAGTCGCTCTCGGCCTACGCGCGACAGTTCCTGGGGCAGCTCGCCAAGCCGGACGTCGACGCCATCGAGGGCCTCTCCCCCGCCATCGCGATCGACCAGAAGACCACCGGCCGCAACCCGCGCTCCACGGTCGGCACCCTCACCGAGGTCTACGACTATCTGCGCCTGCTGTACGCGCGGATCGGCGTCCCGCACTGCCCGGAGTGCGGCGAGCCGGTCGGCCGCCGGACCCCGCAGGAGATCGTGGACCGGCTGCTGACGCCCATGGGAACGACAGCCGAGGGTGCCCGGGTCCATGTGCTGGCCCCGGTCGTCCGGGACCGCAAGGGCGAACACACCGACGTATTGCGGCAGTTGATGGCCGACGGCTTCAGCCGGGTCCGCGTGGACGGCAGGGTCCTGCCGCTGACCTCCCCGCCCGCGCTGGACAAGCGCGCGAAGCACACCATCGATGTCGTCGTGGACCGGCTCGCGCTCCGGCCGGCCGCCCGGCAGCGGCTGACCGAGTCCGTCGAGACCGCGCTCGGCCTCGCGGGCGGGTCCGTCGTCGTCGACTTCGTGGATCTCGACGCCGAGGACCCCGGGCGGGAGCTGCGCTTCTCCGAGCAGATGGCCTGCCCGCGCGCCCACGACCTCGATCTGGACACCCTGGAGCCGCGCCTCTTCTCCTTCAACGCCCCCTGGGGCGCCTGCCCGCAGTGCGAGGGGCTCGGCACGCGCAGGGAGGTCGACGCCTCGCTCGTCGTCCCGGACGGGGACAAGTCGCTGGCCGAGGGGGCCATCGCGCCGTGGACCAACACCAGCGGCGCCGACTACTTCACCCTGCTGCTCGAAGCCCTGGCGGCCGAGATCGGCTTCAGTACGAGCGCCCCGTGGCGGAAGCTGCCCGCCTCCGTACGCAGGACGGTGCTGTACGGCAGCCCCCGGCGGCTGCACCTCACCTACCGGAACCGGTTCGGCCGCGAGCGCTCTCACCCGGCCCCGTACGAGGGCGTCATCCCGCACATCGAGCGGCGCAGCGCCGAGACCGCCGGCGACGACGGGACCCCTGTCGCGAGTACGGGCCGCTTCGCCGGATACCTGCGCGAACTGCCCTGCTCTGCCTGTGCCGGGGCCAGGCTGCGGCCCGGCGTCCTCGCCGTCACCGTCGGCGGCCGGAACATCGCCGAGCTGACCGCCCTGCCGCTCGACGAACTGGCCGCCTTCACGGCAGGGCTGGAACGGGAACTCACCGGCTGGCAGCGCCGGGTGGCCACGCCCGTCGTCGCCGAGACGGGTGAGCGGCTGCGGTTCCTGCTCGACGTCGGCCTGGACTACCTGTCGCTGAGCCGGCCCGCCGCGAGCCTCTCCGGCGGCGAGGCCCAGCGGATCCGGCTGGCCACCCAGATCGGGGCCGGGCTGACCGGGGTCCTCTACGTCCTGGACGAGCCGAGCATCGGACTGCACCAGCGGGACAACCAGCGGCTCATCGAGACCCTGCTGCGGCTGCGCGACCGGGGCAACACCGTGATCGTGGTGGAGCACGACGAGGAGACGGTACGAGCGGCCGACTGGGTGGTGGACATCGGGCCTGGCGCCGGCGAGCACGGCGGACGGGTGGTGCACTCGGGACCGCCGAGCGAACTGCTGGCCCACCCCACCTCGCTGACCGGGGCGTATCTGTCCGGCCGCCGGGAGATACCCGTACCGGTACGGCGCCAACCGAGCGCGGACAGGGGTACGGGAGCGGGCAAGGGCGCGGACAGGGGCGCGGATCGGAGCGCGGACAGAGGCGCGTTGACGGTTCACGACGCCACCGAGCACAACCTCAGGAACGTGACGGTGTCCTTCCCGCTGGGCCGGTTCACCGCGGTCACCGGCGTCTCGGGGTCGGGCAAGTCCACGCTGGTCAACGACGTCCTCCACACCGCTCTGGCCCGGCACTTCCACCGGGCCCACGCGGTGCCGGGCCGGCACCGTACCCTCACGGGCGTCGAGGCGCTCGACAAGGTGGTGCGGGTCGACCAGTCCCCGATCGGGCGCACCCCCCGGTCCAACCCGGCCACGTACACAGGGGTCTTCGACCATCTGCGCACGCTGTTCGCGCAGACGCCTGAGGCCAAGGTGCGCGGCTACGGGCCGGGGCGGTTCTCCTTCAACATCAAGGGGGGCCGCTGCGAGCCGTGCCAGGGCGACGGCACGGTGAAGGTCGAGATGAACTTCCTGCCGGATGTCCATGTGCCGTGCGAGGTGTGCGGCGGAGCGCAGTACAACCGCGAGACCCTCGACGTGCGGTACAAGGGCAGATCCATCGCCGACGTACTGGCCATGACCATCGAGGAGAGCCTGGACTTCTTCGCCGGGCACGCGATCATCTCGCGCCATCTCGGGGCCCTGCACGGGGTGGGGCTCGGGTACGTGAAGCTCGGCCAGCCCGCCACCACGCTCTCCGGGGGCGAGGCCCAGCGGGTCAAACTCGCCGCCGAACTTCAGCGGCGCACCAGGGGCCGCACCCTCTACGTACTCGACGAGCCGACGACCGGCCTGCACGCCGACGACATCCGCCGGCTGCTGGCCGTGCTCCATCAACTCGTCGACGGGGGCAACACCGTGGTGGTCATCGAGCACCACCTCGACGTGATCAAGACGGCCGACTGGATCGTCGACATGGGCCCCGAGGGCGGCCGGGGCGGCGGCACCGTCCTGGCGCAGGGCACGCCGGAGGAGATCGCGGCCGATCCCCGGTCCCACACCGGGCGGTTCCTGCGCCCGCTTCTGGAGAAGAGGTGACGCACCGTGAGCGCGATGGCAACAACGGCAACGACGGCAACGACCGCAGCAGTGACAACGGACGAACCCGGCGCTGACGAACCCGGCACCGACGAACCCGCGCCCTCCCTCACCACCTCCGGCGGCTCGGCCGACCAGGTACGGGACTATCTGAAGCTCATCGCCCGCGTCCGGCTCCTGGACGCCGCGCAGGAAGTGGAGCTGGCGAAGCGGATCGAGGCCGGTCTGTACGCCGCGAAGAAGCTGGAGGAAGCGAACGAGGAGGCGAACGAGGAGGCGAACGAGGAGGCGAACGAGGAGGCGGACGGGGAGGCGGACGAGGAGAAAGAGGCGTCGGAGGATCTCGATCCCGTCCTCCGCCGGGAGCTGGACCTCCTCGCCCAGGACGGCGACCGCGCAAAGAACCATCTCGTCGAGGCGAATCTGCGTCTGGTCGTGTCGATCGCCAAGCGCTACACGGGACGTGGCCTGCTGTTTCTCGATCTCATCCAGGAGGGAAACACCGGTCTGATCCGCGCCGTAGAGAAATTCGACTACACCAAGGGATTCAAGTTCTCGACGTACGCGACCTGGTGGATCCGGCAGGCGATATCGCGGGCCCTGGCCGACCAGGGCCGCACCATCCGCGTTCCGGTGCATATGACGGAGGTCATCAACCGGGTCGCCAGGGCGCGCCGGGAAATGATCCTGGACCTGGGGACCGAACCGGCGCCGGAGGAGCTGGCGGAGAAGACGGGCGTCCCCGTGGAGAAGCTCGTCGAACTCGTCGGCTACACCAAGGAACCCGTCTCCCTGCACACCGCCCTGGGCGAGGACGGGCACGCCGAGTTCGGTGATCTGATCGAGGACAGCGACGCCCCGTCCCCGGTGGACGCCGTCACGTTCGTCCTCCTCCAGGAGGCCATCAGGACGCTCCTCGCGGGGATGACCCCGCGCGAGGCCGGCATCATCTCGTTGCGGTTCGGGCTGACCGGACTCCGGGCGCAGACGCTGGAGGAGATCGGCACCGTGTACGGGGTGACGCGTGAGCGCATCCGCCAGATCGAGTCCAAGACGATGTCGAAACTCCGCCATCCCTCGCGCTCGCAGGCGCTGCGGGACTTTCTCGACGCCACGTGAGCGCCGACCGGCCCGGTCCGCGACCGGCTACGCCTTACGGCGCGCCCGCCAGACCAGGAACACCGCCGAGGACACCGCCGCCGTACGCAGCACCACCGGCCAGACGCCGGACAGCGCGTCCGCCATGCCGTGCGCCGGGATCTCCTCGCCCCAGCGGCCCACGGAACGGCCCCAGAGCCAGACCAGGCCGCCCGCCGCCGACACGCCCGGCAGCCCGAAGACCGCCCACTTCGCCTCGTTACGGGACAGCTTGCGCGAGGCGTACGCGATGAGCCAGCCGCCGCCGAGCGCCGGCCAGGAGCCGAGGAAGGCGCCCGCGACGAGGAGGGCCGCCGCCAGCAGGAGGAAGGGGTGGGAGAAGCGCGGCTTCGGATTTTCGGGCTTCGGCTCGCCGGCGGGCTTGTCCCCGCGCGGGCCCAGCAGGCGCGGGAGCGGGAGCCGTCGGCGGGGCTTGCCGGGCGCCGCGTCCGCGTCCGCGTCCGCATCCGTGGCCGCGTTCTCCGCCGCGTCCGCCGCCGTCTCCATACCCGTACCCGTACCCGTACGCGTATCCGTCTCTCCGGCGGCCTCGGCGGCTTTCCGGCGCTCCTCGTCCTTGGGGTCCGGCGGGGCCTTGAAGACCTCGGGGATGATGGTGCCCACGAACGCCGTCCCGAATCCGGGGCGTTGGGCGGCCTCGGCCGCCTCGGCCTCTTCCGCCGACGCCATCACGCTCTCCACCGGACCCCGGCCGCCCAGCGGTCCCGCTTCTATCCGCCACCAGTCGGGCCCGGGGGCGGGGCGCGGCGACGGTACGACGGGCTTCTCCGCCTGTGCCATGGGGGAGGCAGGCGCGGGTTCTTCGAGTGCGGGTGCGGGTGCCGACGGAGGTTCGGGCGCCAACTCCGGTTCCGGTTCAGGCTCTGGCTCTGGCTCCGGCACGTTGGGAGGGGCCGCCTGGGGAGCCGCCTGGGGAGCCGCCTCCGGCGCCACGGGCACGGACGGTCCCGTACGCGAACCGGCCTCCCCACCCGCCCCCTTGATGCCCAGGGAGCCCACCGACCCCATGAACCCCTTTATGCCCTTGAGCCCCCGCGCCCGCTGCTCCGGCACCTCCGGCGCCACGTACGGCTCCCGGGCCGTCTCCTCCCCGGTCCCGCTCGGCGCCGCCGCCCGTACCAGCGCGGCCGGTTCGCCCAGCCGCCCCAGGATGCGGCGCACGGTCGCCGGGCTGTCGGTGGCGTACTTCCCGCGCTGCCGGTCGATCTCGTTGCGCAGCGTCGATACGAGCCGCATCCGGTCCCCGGAGGAGAGCTGCTGCCGCTGGGCGGCGTCGCCGACCCGGCTCAGGTAGTCGTAGACGAGCTGATCGCTCTCGATCCCCACAGAGCCTCCCCGGCGCCACAGCCGCTCGCGAACCGCTCACGAACCACTCGCACGTGATGCTGTCGGAGTCGCTCCCGTACGTCCAGTACATACGGCCAGGCCGGCGGGGGTGGCCGTGGCCGACCCGCTGCCCACTCCCGCCTCTTCTCCCACTCCCCGAACGACGGACGGGCTAACGTGGAACGGATGGGGATCCGCGAAGCCCGAGCAGGAGGCGCACGTGCCCGAAGGAGTTCCAGAGGGGACCGGCAGTACGTCACCGCGCACGCTGGCGGAGGCGCTGCGCACCCAGAGCGACCGTTCACTCACGGCTCTGCTGCGGGCCAGGCCCGATCTGCTCAACCCCGTACCGAGTGATCTCTCGCAGCTCGCGACCCGCGCCGGCACCCGGGCGTCGGTCGTACGGGCGCTGGAGCGGCTCGACCGGTTCACGCTCCAGGCGGCGGAGGCGCTCGCCGTGGCGCCCGAGCCCGCGCCGTACGACGCGCTGCGCGCGCTGCTCACCGGTGACGAGGGCGACCCCGGCATCGAGGCGGCCCTGCCCGGCGCCGTGACGGCCCTGCGCGACCAGGCTCTGATCTGGGGCGGGAACGACCGGCTGCGGCTGGTGCGCACCGCCCGCGAACTCCTCGCGCCCTCCCCCACGCACCCCTCGCCCACGGGTCTCGGCCCGACCGTCGCGGAGGCCACCGCGGGCATGTCGCCGGGCCGCCTCCAGGAGATCCTGACGTCGGCCGGCCTGCCCTCCACCCACGATCCGGTCTCTGCGGTCGCCGCCCTCACCGCGCTCTTCACCGACCGGAACCGGATGGGCGCGCTGCTCGACACGGCACCGATGGAGGCGCTGTCGGTGCTGGACCGGCTGGTGTGGGGGCCGCCGTACGGCGAGGTCACGTCGAGCCCCACCCCGCCCGTGCGCTGGCTGCGCGACCGGGGGCTGCTGCTGCCTGCGACGACCCGCACGGTCGTGCTGCCGCGCGAGGCGGCGCTGCATCTACGCGCCGGACGCGCGCACCGCAGGCCGGAGCCCGTGGCGCCGGTCGTCGCACCGCGCACCGGTACGGCACCGGGCGAAGCGGCGGACCGGTCACGGATGATCGACAGTACGGCGGCGGGCCAGGCGTACACGGCCCTGGCCACCATCGAGGAGCTGGCCAAGGAGTGGAACGAGGGCGGCCCGAACGTCCTGCGCGCCGGCGGCCTCTCCGTACGGGACCTGAAGCGCACCGCCACCGCGCTCGACGTGCCCGAGCCCGTGGCCGCCTTCTGGGTCGAACTCGGCTACGCGGCGGGCCTGCTGGCACCGGACGGCCAGACCGACGAGCGGTACGCGCCGACCCCCGCCTACGACGACTGGCAGGAGCTGCCGCCCGCCGACCGGTGGACGCGGCTCGCGATCGCCTGGCTGACGGCGACCCGGACCGCCGGGCTGGTCGGCAGCCAGGACAGCAAGGGCCGGACGCTCGCGGTGCTCGGCCCCGATCTGGACCGGGGCCCGGCGCCGGAGGTACGGCGGCGGATCCTGGACCTCCTCGCCACGCTCCCCGAGGGCACGGCCCCCGACCCGGAATCGCTGCTCGCCCGGCTCCGCTGGGAACGCCCGCTGCGCGGCGCGTCGGCCGGCGGCAGGCCGGACGATCTGCGCGCGCGGCTGGCGGCGTGGACCATGAACGAGGCGGAGATGCTCGGCTTCACGGGCCGAGGCGCGCTGTCGTCCCACGCACGGGCGCTGCTGGCACGGGAGCCGGGTACGGGTACGGGTGCGGGGGCGGGGGCAGGTCCGGGTGCAGGTACGGGTACGGGTCCGACGGGTGCGACCCCGGAAACCCGCACCAGTGACGGCTTCGGCACGGGCTCCGGCACGGGCTCCGGCGCCGGATCGGCCGCCGAACTCGCCGCCGCCGGTCTGCGCGCCGCCCGCGTCCTCGCCCCGCTCCTTCCCGAGCCCCTCGACCACGTCCTCCTCCAGGCCGACCTCACCGCCGTCGCCCCCGGGCCGCTGCTGCGCCCGCTCGCGGAGCTGCTCGCCGTCACGGCGGACGTCGAGTCCAAGGGCGGCGCGACCGTCTACCGCTTCACGCCCGGCTCCGTACGGCGTGCGCTGGACGCCGGGCAGTCGGCGTCCGACCTGCACGACTTCCTCAAGGCCCACAGCCGTACGCCCGTACCGCAGCCGCTGGCCTATCTGATCGACGATGTGGCCCGTAAGCACGGCCATCTCCGGGTCGGCTCGGCCTCCGCGTACGTGCGCTGCGACGACGAGGCCGTTCTCGACGAGATCCTCGCCGACAAGCGCTCCCTGGGCCTGCGGCTGCGGCGCCTCGCCCCGACCGTGCTGGCCTCGCACGCCGAGGCGGCGGCGCTGCTCGACGGGTTGCGGACCATGGGCTTCGCGCCCGCGGCGGAGTCCACGGACGGCGATGTCATGATCACCCGCGCGCTCGCCCACCGCACCCCGCCCCGGGCCGCCCCCGTCCCCGTACCGGACGGGCCTCCCGTACCTGACGCGACGCTGCTGGGCGCGGCGGTGCGGGCGATCCGGGCCGGGGACCTGGCGGCCACGGTCGTCAGGAAGCCGGCGTCCGAGCCGCTGGTTCCGTCGCCCACCTCGTCCTCCTCCGCGTCGTCGGCCGCGTCCGGGCGGGCCGCGGCGTCGAGCGGCGCGCTCCCCCGCACCACCCCGGGCGAGACGCTCGCGACCGTCCAGGCCGCCGCCATGACGGGCTCGGCGGTCTGGATCGGCTACGTCAACGCGGACGGCGCGGCCAGCCAGCGCGTCATCGCGCCGGTACGGGTCGAGGGCGGTTACGTCACGGCGTACGACCACACGGCGGACGAGGTCCGTACGTACCCCCTGCACCGCATCACGGGCGTGGCGGAGCTGGCCGACGACCCGGCGTGAGTCGACGGCCCGGGCGTGAGTCCGGGACGTCGGCCGTATCCGACGTATCCGACACTCAGGACATCAGCGATGCGACGGCCGCGCGGTCGCCCTCCACCGCGAGGTAGTCCACGGGTATCCGCCCGTACAGCGCCAGCAGCAGATCGCTCGCCGGGCCGCGCACGACCGCCGTCGTGTCGGCGGCGTCCGCCGCGCCCGGTGTGACCACGGACCGCTCGGAGCGGGTGAGGCCGAGGGTCCACGACGGGCCCTCCTCGGCGCACAGGACGATCCGGGCCGACCGGCGCGGCCAGAGCCCCGACGAGCCGATGACCACGGTGAGGAACTCGTCGACGCCGTCCAGCGCGATCGGCCCCGGTATCGGCCGGGGCCGCCCGGACGCCGCCTCCTGCGCGTCGTACGCGTGCACCGCCGCCTCCTGCACCTGGTGACGCGCGACGGCGGCGACGGTCCCCGGCGCGCCGGACGCGCCCCACCAGGTCCAGCAGCCCTGGGCGGGGTCGGCCGTCAGCAGGGCGGTCAGCAGCAGAGCCGTCGACTCGCCCCACCAGTCGAGCAGATTGCCCTGCGGATCGGTCTCCCCCGGCGGCACCTTCGTGGGCGGCTGCTCGGCGGGCCCGGCGGCGACGACGGCCGCCCAGAACCGCTGGACCCCGCCCACGTGTTCCACGAGTTGACGCAGGGACCACTCCGGACAGCCGGGCACGCGCGCGTCGAGGTCCGGGGCGGTCGCCACGGCGTCACTCAAGGCGGCCGAGCGGTCCTCGATGAGGGAGAGCAGCACCGTCGTGTCAGTCATGCCGCCATTGGACCACCCGCCACTGACAACGGCCTCCCCGCTACGGCTCCGCGCGGTCAGGCTTCGCCCGGTCCGGGGCCAGCATGTGGAACCGCCGCGACAGCCGCCGCCCCAGCACCAGATACCCGATCAGCGCGCCGCTCGTGTTCAGGATGACGTCGTCGATGTCGAAGGCCCGGCCCTCGATCATCGCGCCCTGCGCCAGCTCCACCAGCGACATCACGACGGCGGTCAGCAGCACCACCCGTACCATCCGGTACCGGGGCGGCATGAGCAGCGGGAGAATCACCCCGAAGGGCGCCCCCATCAGCAGATTCCCGCCGATCTGCTTGCACGCCGAGAGAAACGTGTAGTCCTCCGCGTACTGGCGCAGCGAGTGCCCCACCCGCAGATTGGACCCGGCGATACCGGCCGACGCCGGGGACGGTGTCAGCGTCAGCTCGGCCAGTACGGCGGCGAACCCCGCCAGGGCGACGAACGCCACCGCCATGATCACGATCCGTAGCGCGGTCCTGCCCCATTCCCCCCAGTGGAACCGGGAGCGCAGGGACCCCCAGGATTCCCGCAGACTCCGCAATCCCCGTGCACCCCGCGACATACCCCCGGGCGCGGCCTTCACCGGCCCGGTCCGTTCCGTCTCAGCGGTCATAGCCCCCCTGTGCCCCGCCACCGTCCGGATACGCCACAACCGGGCTCGGATGTGCGGGGCCCGCCCCTGAGGGATCGAGAGTCACGTGCCGGCGGGCCGCACCTCTACCCTTCTCCCGCCGGATATCTCGCTGCTCTCAACCGATCCACAAGTCTGTCCATGTCGGTCCACGGGTTCTCCGCGTACCCGTCCGAGGCGCGATTCCTCAGCACCTGTGCACAGTCTCTGGCCCGCCCATATCCGTCGCGCAACTCCTCGTACTTCACATGCTTGTGAGTGGTGGAGTAACCGCACGCGCCCTGCTTCTCCAGTGCCCTCTGCGCGCTCTCCGATGTGTGGTACCCATACACATCTGTGAAATGGAGCAGGAGCCAGAGTTCGAAACAGGGGTTGGTCAGGGCCACTTCGATCCCATGACGCTCCGCCAACGCCAATGCCGAACTCAAACCAGGGTGCGGCCTCGGCGCCTCGACGTCGATGACGCACCAGACCTCGTCGTAATCCATCCACCGGTCGTGCGGAGAGCGTGCGGCCCGGTTCTTGTGCTCGATGGCGGCCCGGACCAGCGACTTCGGCTCGCCGTGCTCGCCGCCCAGCTGAACGTAGACGGGAAGTGCCCGTAACTCGGCTTTCAACCCCCTGAAATACTGATCCTCCGTACACTCCCCCTCGCAGTAGATGAGGAACCTACGCTGCTCCTGACGTACGCCCTTCGCCCGCTTCAGCGGCCTTCCCCGCTTCACGCCCACCCCCATGCCGGAATGCCTCGGTCATGTCCCGCAGCAGTTCATCGTCCAAGTAAGGCACTGCCCCGTAGCGTCCCCCCAGATAGCGCTTCTCCAGGTTGTCCGCGGAATCGCGGACCGAGAATTCAGTCATGGGGAAGAGCCGAGTCGCAAGTGTGTCCGGATTCTTCTCCGTGAACCAGATCTGGTCCCTGAAAAGTTCTGTTCGAACGTTGCGACCCAGCAGCGCCGCCTCATGTGTGCTGAACACCAACTGGGCGCCCGCACGATTGATCTCAGGAGCCTGGAACATCCCGACCAGCGCGTCGACAAGGTACGGATGCAACCGCGCGTCCAGCTCGTCCACACAGAGCACGCCGCCTTCGGCCAGTGTGGTGATCACGGGACCGACGAGGCCGATCCAGGTGCGGGTTCCGCTCGACTCGTACGCCAAGTCGAGCGGAAAGACTCCCTCGACCGTCCGGTGCTCGACCCTGATCCGCTGCCGGCTGTCCGCCTGGACCCGCACCTTGTCGTGGCCCAGCGCTTCCCGCAGCGCCTGGGTAATACGCTGGTGATCCTTTCTAACTGATTCGTCCCATTCTTCGATCTCAAGCCCGGAGACACCCAGATCCGCGAATCGGAGCAGGGCCATCACAGGCGATTCCTCCTGCCGCCCCTGTTCTCGGCCCTGTTGCCACCGCGGATCGTCGAGACAGAGCCGGACAGTGTGGTCGAGACGCCGCTGAAAATCATGGTCCGTCGCCATGCGCAGGCCGAACTGGAACCAGCGGAACACCTCTCCGAGCTGCTCATGCCCCTGCGCCGCCGCAACCGAGAGATAGAGACTGTTCGGCCTCAGCAGTTCCGCGATGAGTTTGCGCCGCCCTGTGAGCCAGCGCCCAAAAGTAACCACTTTGTCCGCAGCGCGCACGTATAGACGGCGTTGCCGGCCTTCCGGGTAGTAGTAGAGCCACTCCTCAGTCACCTGCTCGTCATCGACAGAGAATCCGAACTGGTGATGCACTCCGGCAACGACGAAATCAACGGCGAAGGAACTCGGATGCAATGCCGCGTCCGTCCGCAGCACGAAAGGGCGGCGCGGGACCCCGCCGCTCGGGTCCCATCTACGAAATGACGACAGCACCGCCGTGCGCATCCAGCCAAGGGCATCGATGACGTTCGACTTCCCCGAGGCGTTGGTCCCGTAGATGGCCAGCACGGGAACCGTTCGGTGGGCACCGCCCGGCACCTCCGCTTCAGCACGCTCCGGATGACGGTCCGCGGCGACGAAGGAAAGTTCCTGCTCCGCTCGTAGTGAAGCGTGATTCGTGACCTGGAAACGAAGCAGCATGACGGCTCCTCCAAGCAGCGAACAATGTCGTTTGGTGGGCTGTATCGTCAGTTCGTGACGATACAGCAGAACGGA
>NZ_JBFBEZ010000039.1:0-76315 GCF_040701725.1 Streptomyces sp. NPDC093109 | reverse complement strand
CCCGCCCCTCCCATCTTTCTCCTTTTGTCATTCTCGTCGCGCCTCCGCGGGGCGGCGGGGGGGGCCCCGCCCGGGGCCCCCCCCCCCCGCGCCGGAGTTCTGTGCCGGTCACGCCCAGGTGATCAGGCGCTTCGGCTGTTCCAGGACGGCGGCGATGTCCGCCAGGAAGCGGGAGCCCAGGGCGCCGTCGATGAGGCGGTGGTCGAAGGAGAGCGCCAGGGTGGTGACCTGGCGGGGCTTGACCTTGCCCTTGTGGACCCAGGGCTGGGGCTTGATGGAGCCGACCGCCAGAATCGCGGACTCGCCCGGGTTGAGGATGGGGGTGCCGGTGTCGACGCCGAAGACGCCGACGTTGGTGATGGTGACCGTACCGCCCTGCATCGCCGCCGGGGTGGTGCGGCCCTCGCGGGCCGTGGCCACCAGTTCGCCCAGGGCCTCGGCCAGTTGGGGCAGGGTCCGGTCGTGGGCGTCCTTGATGTTCGGGACGATGAGGCCGCGCGGTGTCGCCGCCGCGATGCCCAGGTTGACGTAGTGCTTGACCACGATCTCCTGGTTGGCCTCGTCCCAGGCGGCGTTGACCTCGGGGTTGCGCTTGATGGCGACCAGCAGCGCCTTGGTGATGAGGAGCAGCGGGTTGACGCGCAGGCCCGCCATGTCCGGGTCGGACTTCAGCTCCTCCACCAGCTTCATCGTGCGCGTCACGTCGACGGTGATGAACTCCGTGACGTGCGGCGCGGTGAAGGCGCTGCCGACCATCGCCGCCGCCGTGGCCTTCCGTACGCCCTTG
The DNA here is from genome assembly GCF_040701725.1 of Streptomyces sp. NPDC093109. NCBI lineage: Bacteria > Bacillati > Actinomycetota > Actinomycetes > Kitasatosporales > Streptomycetaceae > Streptomyces > Streptomyces sp. NPDC093109. The sequence continues at coordinate 75,528 of NZ_JBFBEZ010000039.1, read as the reverse complement.
ATGGGGGTACGGGTCTCCCGGCCCGGAGCCGTCGCGGACGCGACCGCGACGGCAACAGCGGCCGGAATCGGCGCCGGAGCCGGAGCCGGGGGCGGAGTCGGCGCCTCGGGCTCCTCCCGTACCGCCACCGCCGCGTGCACGTCATCCCGGGTGATGATCCCGTCCGGGCCCGTCGGCGTGACGGTCGTCAGGTCCACGCCCAGGTCCTTGGCGAGTTTCCGTACGGGAGGCTTCGCCAGCGGGCGGGGGGCGGCGGCCGGGGTGAGGCCGGGGGCGGCCGGCGCGGGCGCGTGGCCGTTCAGCGGCGGAGCCGTGGCCGGCGCCTGCTGCTCGGGGACCGCGGGACCCCGGCGCGGCCGGCGCTTCGTCGACGCCTCGGCCACCCCGTATCCGACCAGGACCGGGGTCCGGGCCGCCGGCTTCGTCTCCGCGGGCGGTTGCGCGGGCTGTTCCACCGGCGGTTCCGCCGCCGATGGCGCCACGTCCACCGTGATGATGGACGCCCCGACATCGACCGTCGTGCCCTCGGCGAAGCGCAGCGCGTGCACCACCCCGTCGTACGGGATGGGCAGTTCGACCGCCGCCTTCGCGGTCTCCACCTCGCACACCACCTGGCCGTCCGTCACCGGGTCGCCCGGCTTGACGTACCACTTGAGGATCTCGGCCTCGGTCAGCCCCTCGCCCACATCGGGCATCATGAACTCGCGGTAGCGAGTGGACGTGTCAGCAGTCATGGTCACGGCACTCCTCAGTACGCGAGCGAGCGGTCGACGGTGTCGAGCACCCGGTCCAGGCCCGGGAGGTACTCGTCCTCCAGCCGCGCCGGCGGGTACGGCGCGTGGTAGCCGCCGACCCGCAGCACGGGCGCCTCCAGGTGGTAGAAGCAGCGCTCGGTGACCCGGGCGGCGATCTCCGCGCCCGAGCCGTAGAAGACCGGCGCCTCGTGGACGACCACGAGCCGGCGCGTCTTCTCCACCGACGCCTGGATCCCGTCGAAGTCGATCGGGGACATCGACCGAAGGTCCAGCACCTCCAGCGACTTGCCCTCCTCCGCGGCAGCCGCCGCGGCCTCCAGACAGACCTTCACCATCGGCCCGTAGGCCACCAGGGTGAGATCCGTGCCCTCGCGCACCACCCGCGCCCGGTGCAGCGGGTCCGGGATCGCCTCGGTGTTGACCTCGCCCTTGTCCCAGTAGCGGCGCTTCGGCTCGAAGAAGATCACCGGATCGTCGCTCTGGATGGCCTGCTGCATCATCCAGTACGCGTCCGACGCCGTCGAAGGCGAGACGACCTTCAACCCCGCCACATGCGCGAACAGCGCCTCGGGCGACTCGCTGTGGTGCTCGACCGCGCCGATGCCGCCGCCGTACGGAATCCGGATCACGACCGGCATCTTGATCTTGCCGAGCGCGCGGGCGTGCATCTTCGCGAGCTGTGTGACGATCTGGTCGTACGCCGGGAAGACGAAACCGTCGAACTGGATCTCCACCACCGGCCGGTAGCCGCGCAGCGCCAGCCCGATCGCCGTGCCGACGATGCCCGACTCCGCGAGCGGCGTGTCGATGACCCGGCCCTCGCCGAAGTCCTTCTGGAGCCCGTCCGTCACCCGGAACACGCCGCCGAGCTTGCCGACGTCCTCGCCCATGATCAGGACCTTGGGGTCGGTCTCCAGCGCCTTGCGGAGCGACTCGTTGATCGCCTTCGCGATCGGCAGCTTCTGTACAGAAGAGACCTTCTCCACGGAGGTGGAGGAAGCCGCGGTCGTGGCGGTGGTCGCAGTAGCCGCGGTGGTCGCGGAACCCGTCGAAGTCTTTGCGTTCATGGCTAGTTGGCCCCCTCTGCCGCATCGTCCGCCGCGCCGTCGTCGAACGACGCCTGGTACGCCGCGAACTGCGCGCGCTCCTCGTCGACGAGCGCGTGCCCGTCCGCGTACACATGGTCGAAGATCGCCATGCGGTCCGGCTGGGGCATCGCCCGTACCACGTCTCTTACCCGCTTGCCGAGCGTCTCGCTCTCCGCCTCCAGGGCCGCGAAGAACGCCTCGTCGGCCGCGCCCACCCGCTCCAGATACCGGCGCAGCCGCAGGATCGGGTCCTTGGCCTGCCAGGACTCCGTCTCCTCGGCCGCGCGGTACTTCGTCGGGTCGTCGGAGGTGGTGTGCGCGCCCATGCGGTACGTGAACGCCTCGACCAGCATCGGCCCCTCGCCCCGGCGCGCCCGCTCCAGCGCGGCCCGGGTCACGGCCAGACAGGCGAGTACGTCATTGCCGTCCACCCGGACGCCCGGGAAGCCGTAGCCCTGCGCGCGCTGGTAGAGCGGCACCCGGGTCTGGCGCTCGGTCGGCTCGGAGATCGCCCACTGGTTGTTCTGGCAGAAGAACACCACCGGCGCGTTGTAGACGGCGGAGAAGGTGAACGCCTCGGCGACGTCCCCCTGACTGGACGCGCCGTCGCCGAAGTACGCGATCACGGCCGAGTCCGCGCCGTCCTTGGCCACGCCCATCGCGTAGCCGGTGGCGTGCAGCGTCTGCGAGCCGATGACGATCGTGTAGAGGTGGAAGTTGTTGGTGTTCGGGTCCCAGCCTCCGTGGTTCACCCCCCGGAACATGCCCAGCAGATTGGTCGGATCCACCCCGCGGCACCAGGCCACGCCGTGCTCACGGTAGGTCGGGAAGACATAGTCGTCGTCGCGCAGCGCGCGGCCCGAGCCGATCTGGGCGGCCTCCTGGCCCAGCAGCGACGCCCACAGCCCCAGCTCCCCCTGGCGCTGGAGCGCGGTGGCCTCGGCGTCGAAGCGGCGCGTCAGCACCATGTCGCGGTAGAGCCCGCGCAGCTCTTCGGGGCTGAGGTCGACCGAGTACTCCGGGTGCTCGACCCGCTCGCCCTCGGGCGTCAGAAGCTGGACGAGCGGGGGCTCGGAACTCTGCGGTCGCGACTTCGACTGCGGGGCCTTTTTGGCGCCGGTGCGCCTCGTACCGCCCGTACCGCCTGTTCCGCCGGCGCTGGTGCGTCGCGGTTTACGAGCGGCAGTGCTTTCCACGGTCACGTGCGTGCTCCTCCGTCTGTCCGGCCCCCGGGATCCGCCGGGAACCAGTGCGGCTGCGCCTGCGCGGTCCGTGCGCACGGGGTGGGTGCGACCGGGCCGTACAGACGTGACAGTTCGCCCCGGCGGACTCTCTGTCACAAGCACGTTACCCAGTAGTCCGCATTACTGCGAAACCCCATTTGACCTGCATTTTTGCTTGGATTTCCAAGTAAATCCGCAGAGTCCGGTACAACCACTGGTCACAGCCTCGCAGGACGCCGGAACACCGGCACGTTATCCCGCTGATCAGCGGCAGGGAAGGGGTGAGTGTGTGAGACTGAATTTCGTGCGAGAAGAGGGAAAAATCACGGTATTCCTGCTTGATGACCATGAAGTCGTCCGCCGGGGCGTCTTCGAGCTGCTCTCGGTCGAGGACGACATCGAAGTCGTCGGGGAGGCGGGTACGGCGGCCGACGCGATGGCCAGGATCCCGGCGACCCGGCCCGATGTGGCGGTCCTGGACGTCCGATTGCCGGACGGGAGCGGGGTCGAGGTCTGCCGGGAGATCCGTTCGCGGGACGAGAACATCAAGTGCCTGATGCTCACCTCGTTCGCCGACGACGAGGCGCTCTTCGACGCGATCATGGCCGGCGCCTCCGGCTATGTACTGAAGGCGATCCGCGGCAACGAGCTGCTGACGGCCGTACGGGACGTGGCGGCCGGGCGCTCGCTGCTCGACCCGGTGGCGACGGCCCGCGTGCTGGAGCGGCTGCGCAACGGGAAGAACCCGAAGGGCGACGAGCGGCTGGCCGACCTGACCGACCAGGAGCGCCGGATCCTCGATCTGATCGGCGAGGGCATGACGAACCGCGCGATCGGCGAGCAGCTGCATCTCGCGGAGAAGACGATCAAGAACTACGTCTCCAGCCTGCTCTCGAAGCTGGGCATGGAGCGGCGCTCGCAGGCCGCGGCGTTCGTGGCGCGGATCCAGGCGGAGAAGCGCTGACGGGCGGGGGCGGTGAGGGGGGCGGTACGGGGGCTCCAGCCTCCGCACCGTACCGCGCCCGAATCCGTACCCCGTACCGCGCCCGCCTCCGCCCGTACCGCGCACCCGCCTGAATCCGTACCGCGTACCGCGCCCGAATCCGTCCTAATCGGGACCAACGTCCCGGGCTTGAGGGGCCGCCTCCCCTGGTGGGGACCCCTCCCGTGACCCAGAGTGGACATCATGTCCACCGAGGAACTCCGCGCCATCGAGCTGCTCAACCGCGTGTCGCACGGACACGTGGCGACGAGCATGCGGGCCATGCCCCTGATGGCGCCCGCCCGCCATGTGGTGACGGGGGGCTCGGTGCTGCTGCGGATGCACGCCGGCCTCGGCTACCACCGCGCCTGCGGCGGCGGGGTGGTGGCGTACGGCGCGGACAACTTCGGCAGCGGCGAGGAGAACCTCTGGTCGGTGCAGTTCACCGGCACCGCCGAACTGGTCGATCCGACCGCTCCAGAAATCGAACTGTTTGATTCAAGTCCGAATTCCGTGGACGGCCAAGCATTCGTGCCCGTCTTTATGCGACTTGAGCCCCAATTTGTCACCGTACATATGATCGAATACGCCCGCGAGCGACAGAGTCAACACGCTGCGTGATCTAACATCTGGCAAGTGCTGCGCTCATATGAAATCGCTGCGCCTGCCGCGACCGCTGTCATTCCCCCGCCCGCCTCCGCCACCCGGCGGACCCCACAGATCCCCGCCACCTCCACGGCCCCACACGCCTCTCACGGCCCCCCAGGGCTCCCCTTACGCACGCTCCTCCGCCGCTACCGCAACGCCGGCGACCTCGTCTCCTGCGAACCCGTCGCCCAAGGGCTTCTCAACCGCGGCTACCGGCTCCGCACCACCCGCGGTGCCTACTTCCTCAAGCACCACCTCGACGGGGACCACGTGTCCATCGCCCGCCAGCACCGCGCCACCCAGCGGCTCCAGACGCTCGGCGTGCCCGTCGCGCCGCCCGTCGAGAGCGCCGGCGGCGACACCGTCGCGGTCATCGGCGGCCGCTGCTACGCCCTGCATCCGTGGATCGAGGGCCACCACCGCGACGGCGCCGAGCTGACGGCCGACGCGTCCCGGCGGCTCGGCGGGCTCCTCGGGCTGGTCCACACGCGTCTGGACGAGGTGATGGAGCCGAACCCGGAGACCCGCCTCAGCCGCCTCCCCTACCTGAGCGCCGACCCCCCCGACACCCTCGGCCTCATCGACGAGCTGCTGGTCCTGGCCCGAGGGCGGACCCACGCGGATGTCTTCGACCGGCTCGCCGAACACCGGCTCGTCGAGCGCCGTGGGCTGCTGGAGCAGCACGCCCACCGCCGCCCGCCGCCCGGCGCCGAGCCCGCCACCGGCTGGGTGCACGGCGACTTCCACCCGCTGAACCTGCTCTACCGGGGCGCGGAACCGGCGGCGATCGTCGACTGGGACCGGCTCGGCGTGGAGCCGCGCGCCGAGGAGGCCGTACGGGCCGCCGCGATCTTCTTCGTCCGGCCGACGGGTGAGCTGGAGCTGGCGAAGGTACGGGCGTACGCCCGCGCGTACCGGAGCGCGGCCGGGACGTGCGCCTCCGAGCTGGCCGCGGCGGTGCACCGGGTCTGGTGGGAGCGCCTCAACGACTTCTGGATCCTGCGCTGGCGCTATCAGCTGGACGACCGGAGGGCGGACCCGCTGTTCGCGGCGGTGTCGGCGCTGGCCGTGTGGTGGACGCGCGAGTACGACGCGGTGTGCGAGGCGTTCGCCGGGTGAGGTTGGACCGGTGACGCGCGGGAGGGGGTGACGGGCAGCTCGCCCGTCACCCCCTCCGTACCGCTTGTACCTCTGTGGGTCCCGCGGCCGGTCAGCCGGTGCCCGTGTTCGTACCCGTGCCGGCGTCCGTACCCGTGCCCGCGTCCGTGCCGCTGCCGGCGTCCGTACCCGTGCCCGCGTTCGTGCCCGTGCCCGCGTCCGTGCCGGTGCCGGCGTTCGTCCCTGTGCCCGCGTCCGTGCCCGCGTTGGCCGTGCCTTCCGTGGTGCCCGCGGAGGCGCCGGTGTCCGTGCCCTCGTCCGTGTTGCCACCGTCATCGGTCGGCTGTGTGTCCTCCGTGGGAGGCGTGTACGTCGGCTCCTCGGACTTCTGCGGGTACGACGGCGTGTAGCGCGGGGTGTAACCCGGGTTCTGGTTGCCGCCGGAGGAGCTGTCCTGCGTGGGCTCGTCCGTGGTCTCCGTCTCCGTGGGCGTCGGGCTCTCGCTCGTCTTCGACTCGGCCGGGGTGGTGCTCTGCTCGACCTTCTTGTTGTCCGTCGGCGTATCGGCCATGTTCTTCACGGCGAACGCGACGCCCACCACGATCGCGATCAGCGCGAGCGCGGCGAAGAGGATCATCTTGCCGCGATTGCCGCCGCCGGACCCGTTGTTGCCGTACTGGCCGTTGCCGTACTGGCCACCGCCGTTGCCGTAACCGCCGTCGTATCCGCCGTCGTTCGGGTTCATCGGCGGCAGGATCGCGCCCTGGGCGGTCTCGCCGTGCGACGGATATCCCATCGCGCTCGTCGCGGCCATGCCCATCGCCGCCGTACCGCCGGCGCCGTGCGCGTCGACCGGGCCGGTGTTCCACGTGCCGGTGTAGCCGCCCTGCTGCTGGAGCATCTGGAGGCCGTACTGGACGAGGCCGCGCATCTCCTCGGCGCTCTGGAACCGGTCGTCCGGCTCCTTCGCCAGCGAGCGCATGACCAGCCCGTCCAGCTCCGGCGGCGCCACGTCCGATGTCTCGGAGGGCGGCACAGGAATGTCCTGAACGTGCTGGTAGACCACGGAGAGCGGCGTTTCGCCGGTGAACGGGGGCCGCAGCGCGAGGAGTTCGTACAGCAGGCAGCCCGTGGCGTACAGGTCGCTGCGGTGGTCGACGGGCTTGCCCAGCGCCTGTTCGGGGGAGAGGTACTGCGGCGTGCCCATGACCATGCCGGTCTGGGTCATCGTCGACTGCGCGCCGTGCAGGGCGCGCGCGATGCCGAAGTCCATCACCTTGACCGCGCCCGCGTCCGTGATGATCACGTTCGCCGGCTTGATGTCCCGGTGCACGATGCCGTGCTCGTGCGAGTAGGCGAGCGCCTCCAGCACCCCGGAGACGATGATCAGCGCCTGCTCGGGGGGCGGCGGGTCCGCGCTGATCAGCAGGTCGCGGATGGTGCGGCCCTCGACCAGCTCCATGACGATGTACGGGACGGTCTGCCCGTTGAGGGTGTCCTCGCCCGAGTCGTAGACCGCCACCACCGCATGGTGGTTGAGCCCTGCGACCGACTGCGCCTCACGCGTGAAGCGGGCCTTCGAGATCGGATCCTCGGCGAGATCCCCGCGGAGCAGCTTCACCGCGACGATGCGGCCGAGCCGTACGTCCTCGGCCGCGAACACCTCGGCCATTCCGCCCCGGCCGAGGCGGTGGGTCATGCGGTACCGGCCGTCGCCGACGGTCCCGCCGACCATTCCGTTGTCGCCCCAGGAGTCCGCCGCATCCGACACTCCGCCGCCTGCTTCGGGTTCGGGTGCCATCAGTCCTCGCCGTCGTTTCTGTCCGCTTGATGACCGCGCGCGCGGTCCGCGGTGGGTCTGTGTTTCTCAGGGGATGTCTCAGGGGTGGCTATGCCACATCACGCTACAGCCTCTGTGTGACACGCCGGTCCAGGATGGACCGGCCATGAAACCTCTTGCGCCGGTACCCGTGCAAATTCCATGATTTTCCTGTAACGCTTCCGAGACGCTTGCTGTGCTTACGGTCACGGAACGGGCACCTCGCTTGACGTGTCGGTGCCCTGGGGCAGACTTGGCCGGGAATGGCGGGATCCGCACGCAGGACCGAGCGAAGCCGCGCTGGGGATCACCGTGTCAGGGCGCCTGGGGGGAAGCAAAATCATGAGCCAGAACGGCGCACAGGGCCGCTATGCGGGCGGTTCGGTCGCGGGCGGCCGGTACCAGCTGCGCGACCTTCTCGGCGAAGGCGGCATGGCGTCCGTATATCTGGCGTACGACGCGGCGCTCGACCGACAGGTCGCGATCAAGACACTCCACACGGAGCTGGGGCGCGAACAGTCCTTCCGGGAGCGCTTCCGGCGCGAGGCGCAAGCTGTTGCGAAGCTGTCGCATACCAACATCGTTTCCGTCTTCGACACCGGCGAGAGCGAGCTGGACGGCGCGCTGATGCCGTACATCGTCATGGAGTACGTCGAGGGGCAGCCGCTCGGCTCCCTGTTGAACGCCGACATCGCCCAGTACGGCGCGATGCCCGCCGACAAGGCGCTCAAGGTGACGGCCGACGTGCTGGCGGCCCTGGAGGCCAGCCACGAGATGGGGCTGGTCCACCGGGACATCAAGCCGGGCAACGTGATGATGACCAAGCGCGGCGTCGTCAAGGTGATGGACTTCGGCATCGCGCGCGCCATGCAGTCGGGCGTCACCTCGATGACGCAGACGGGCATGGTCGTCGGCACCCCGCAGTACCTGTCGCCCGAGCAGGCGCTGGGGCGCGGCGTCGACGCCCGTTCCGACCTGTACTCGGTCGGCATCATGCTCTTCCAACTGCTGACGGGCCGGCTGCCGTTCGACGCGGACTCCGCGCTGGCCATCGCGTACGCGCATGTGCAGGAGGAGCCGGTCGCGCCGTCCAGCATCAACCGTTCGGTCACGCCGGGGATGGACGCCCTGGTCGCGCGGGCGCTGAAGAAGAACCCGAACGAGCGCTTCCCGAGCGCGGAGGCGATGCACGACGAGTGCCTGCGCGTGCTGTTCGCCGGGCAGGCTACGGGCGCTCCCGCGATCGTGCCGAGCGCCCCGCAGGCCAGCGGCTCGGGCGTGGGCTCGGCGGTCTTCCCGCCGGTGGAGCAGGGCACGCAGCCGCCGCAGCAGGGCTCCGTACAGACGCCGTACCAGCCGGGTCCTTACGGACCGCCCACCCCGTCCCCGATGCAGGGGACGGGGCCCGTGCAGGGTGTGGGACCGATGCAGGGCCCGATGCAGGGTGTGGGGCCGATGCAGGGCCCGATCCAGGCGACGCCTGGGTACGGGTATCCGCAGGCGTCCCCCGTCGGGTATCCGGCCGCGCCCTCGATGGGGCAGGGCGCCCAGCCGCCCTACACGATGTCGCCGATGTCGGCCCAGCCGGCGACGGGTTCCGGCCATGGCGGGAACGCGGGCGGGGCCGGCGGAAGCGGCGGCAATCGGAACACGCTGGTGATCGTGGGGGCGATCGTGGTGGCGCTGCTGGCGATCGGCGGACTGATCATGGCGCTGAACAACGGGAAGAGCACGTCCGACGAGGCCAAGGATCCCGTTGCCTCGAAGTCCACGGCGGCGGGCCACCAGGATCCGGAGCGGAACCGGACCATCAAGTCGACGGCGTGCTCGAACGCCCCGACGGACGGGCTGGATCCGTCAAAGGTGTCGGCGCCCGATCTGCGGTACAAGGACCTGCTCTCGGTGAAGGACTGTCTGCGCGCGGCAGGCTGGAAGTGGAAGACGCCGAAGGAAGTGGACAGCGGCCAGTACGCCGAGGACATCGTGATCGAGCAGTACCCGAGTTCCGGCAGCGCGGTCCTGCCCAATGACCAGGAGTTCGAGCTGACGATCTCGACGGGCAACCCCGAGTAGGCAGCCCGAGTAGGCAGCCCCGAGTAGGCAGCCCGTCGGACGGTCGCCGGGTGCTGCTGCTCCGCTTGGCGCGCTCTACCGCCTCACTCTGTGCCTATTTATCCGAGATGCCGTAGTTGTCGCCGCGTGTGACGCTGAATCGGTGAAGTCGGTCACTCCGAGGATCCGTACACCCTGCGCACTCGCGATCGCGGCGCTGCTGCTGACCGCACCCGACGCGCTCGCCGACGAGTCCGTACCACCCTCTGCCGCGGCCGTGGCCGCTGTTGCGCCCTCGCCGGCGCCCGCGAGCGTAGCCGCCGACGAAGACGGCGATACGGACGCGGAGGACGGGGACGGGGGCCGGGACGGGGACGGGGGCCCGGACGAGGACGAGGCCGGGACGGGCGCAGGGAAGGGGAAGGACTCCGGAAGCGGCGCCCGGCCCGGCATGCCTTCTTCCGGACGGCCCGCCGGCCGGTCACCCGCCCCGGCCGGGCACGCGTCGTCCTCACCGCCACCCTCACCGCCGCACTCACCGCCGCACTCGTCCTCCGCTCCGGCGACGCCGTCCCCCACCCGTACCGGCTCGCGTTGGCTGCCCGAGGACGAGGACGAGGACGAGGCTGCGGCGGAGGCGGCGGCGGAGGCGGCGGCGGAGTCAGAGGCGGGGGAGGAGTCCGCCGCGCCGGGTGAGCATCCCCCCGACGCCGGACGCCGGCGCTCCCCGCGCGCGATGACGCAGACGGCGGTGCGGCCCGTTCCCGTACTGACCCTGGGGACGGGATTTCTGCTGACCGGGCTCGGGATCGGCTTCCTGGGGCTGCGTCTCAGGCGCCGCTGAAGGCGCGGCGAACACGTCGTTGGACCTGCCGTAGACGGTCGTTGAACGTGCCCGCCGAACGCGCCGTCATCCTTACGGCGGACTTACGGGCTCCCCCTCAGGTCGCTTGCCCAAAACCTCTCCCGTCCCCCAACATACTCAGTATGTCGATTCGCCACGGGCTTCTCGCCCTCCTGGAACACGGGCCGCGGTACGGCTCCCAGCTCCGTACGGAGTTCGAGTCCCGCACCGGTTCCACCTGGCCGCTCAACGTGGGGCAGGTGTACACGACCCTCAACCGGCTGGAGCGCGACGGCCTGGTCGTCCAGGAGGGCGAGGACGCGGCAGGACACGCGCTCTACCTGATCACGCGCGCCGGCCGCGCGGAGTTGCACTCCTGGTTCCGTACGCCGGTCGACCGGGCCAACCCACCGCGCGACGAGCTGGCGATCAAGCTCGCCATGGCCGTGGGCGCGCCGGGGGTCGACATCAGGGCCGTCATCCAGTCACAGCGGCACCACACCATCCGGGCGATGCAGGACTACACGCGGCTCAAGGCCCAGGCCCTGGCGGCCGTGCCGACCAACCGGGACGAGGTGGCCTGGCTGCTCGTACTGGAGCAGTTGATCTTCCAGACCGAGGCCGAGGCCCGCTGGCTCGACCACTGCGAGTCCCGGCTGATCCGGCTCTCCCTGACGCAGCCCGTAACGGCCGCGCAGCCGGCCGCACAGCCATCCGCGCAGTCGTCCACGGAAGACCCGGCGGCGGGCAACCCGGCGACCGTCGGACCGCCCACCGAGCAGACTCCCTAGCCGTTCCGACCTCCCGCACCACCCACGCACCACCCGCACCTCACACACCGCACCGAGTCGCCTGCCCGCCGTGTCCCCGCCCCGGCAGGACGGTGATCGCACAGAGGCACCACGGCGTCGGCACCGCACGCCCGTGGCCGCCTCACCTTTGCGCACGTACCCACATAAACCCCGAAGGGGCCCGTCATGCCCGGCACGTCACAGCAGCCTCATCCGTCGCCTCAGCCACTCCAGTCACAGGACGGGCAGTCGCCCGTACTCCAGCTGGAGAATCTGACCCGGGTCCACGGCAGCGGCGCCACCGAAGTGCACGCCCTGCGCGGGGTCAACCTCAGCGTGTTCCCCGGTGAACTCGTCGCCGTCATGGGCCCGTCCGGCTCGGGCAAATCCACGCTGCTGACCATCGCGGGCGGCCTCGACTCCCCCACCTCGGGACGCGTACTCGTCGAGGGCACCGACGTCACCAGCGCGAGCCCGAAGCAGCTCGCGGCCATCCGCCGCCGCAGCATCGGTTATGTCTTCCAGGACTACAACCTGATCCCCGCCCTCACCGCCGCCGAGAACATCGCGCTCCCCCGCGAACTGGACGGGACCTCCGCACGCAAGGCGCGCGTCGAGGCCCTGGCCTCGCTGACGGAGATGGGCCTCGAACAGCTCGCCGACCGGTTCCCCGACGAGATGTCCGGCGGACAGCAGCAGCGGGTGGCGATCTGCCGGGCGCTGGTCGGCGACCGTCGGCTGGTGCTCGCCGACGAGCCGACCGGCGCCCTCGACTCCGAGACCGGTGAGTCCGTCCTCGCGTTGCTGCGCAGCCGCTGCGACGCGGGGGCGGCCGGCATCCTGGTCACCCATGAGCCGCGCTTCGCCGCCTGGGCGGACCGGGTGGTCTTCGTACGGGACGGCTCGGTCGTGGACCAGACGCTACGCGCCGACGCCGACTCGCTGCTGACCGGCCAGGCGGCCGAGCTGTGAGTACTCTGCTCCACTCCTGGCGCGCCGCGATCCGTATCGCCCGCCGCGACGCCTGGCGCTTCAAGGGACGCAGCTTCCTCGTCCTCACCATGATCGCCGTTCCCGTCATGGGTGTGAGCGCGATGGATCTGACCATCCGCAGCGCTTCTCTCACCTCCGCGCAGGAGCTGGACCGCGATCTGGGCGCCGCCGCCGCGCGGATCACCGACCCCCGCTACGCGGGTGAGCCCGTACTCCAGACGCCGGATGCCGAGGACTACCGGCCGGAGAAGGAGGACTCGGAGGACGGCAGCAACGCGGTACCGGACGCACCCACGGATCCCAAGAAATCCGTCCCGGCGGGCGCCACATTTCTGACGGACACCAGTGGGTCCGCGCGGCTCCGCACCACCGAGGGGCTGCTGAACACCGAGATCCGCGAGCTGAAGGCCGGTGACCCGCTGGCGCGGGGCATCATGACGCTCAAGAGCGGCCGATTCCCGGCAAGGGCCGGGGAAGCCGCCGCGACCACGCACTTCCTGGAGACGAGCGGTCTGAAGGTGGGCTCCAAGCTCACCGCGCGCGGCCTGAACGCGGACTACCGGATCGTCGGCTCGTACGAGCTACCCAGCGAACTCAACACCGACCAGGTCAATGTGCTGCCCGGCGCGCTCCTCTCCCCGCTCGACGAGGCGCTGCGGGCCGCGGGGCTGGGCTCCGACACCCCGCGTACCACCCTGCTGGTCGGCACGCCCGGTGGTTTCACGTGGAACATGGTGAAGGAGGCCAACGCCAGAGGTGTCGTGGTCCTGTCGCGCGCCGTTGTCCTGAACCCGCCCGCCGACGCCGATGTGCCGCTCTACCAGCACAAGAACTGGAACGGCGGATGGGACCCGGGCTCTTCGACCACCGCCTCCGAGCAGGCCATCCTCATCACGATCGTCGGCCTCGCCGTCCTGGAGATCTGCCTGCTGGCGGGGGCCGCCTTCGCCGTCGGCGCCCGGCGCTCGCGCCGCCAGCTCGGTCTGGTGGGCGCCAACGGCGGTAACCGCAGCCATATCCGGGCCATCGTGCTCTCCGGCGGTCTGGTGATCGGTATCGCGTCGGCCGTCACCGGTACGGTCATCGGCATCGCCCTCACCGCGGCCCTCCGTCCCGTGCTGGAGGACTATCTGGGCCAGCGCTTCGGCGGCCTCTCGTTCCGGCCGCTGGAGCTGCTCGGCATCGCGCTGGTCGCGGTGATCACCGGCCTGCTGGCCGCGCTCGTACCGGCCATCACCGCCTCCCGGGAGTCCGTGCTGGCCTCGCTCACCGGCCGTCGGGGCATTCGCCGGAGCAACCGGGTGCTGCCTTCCCTGGGGCTGGCCGCGGTCCTGCTCGGCGCGGCGATCGCGCTGTACGGAGCGCTGCTCTCCAGAACGACCTTGCTGGTCATGGGCGGCAGCGTCATAGCCGAGCTGGGGTTCATCGCCATGACCCCCGCGCTGGTGGGTCTGTTCGGGAAGATCGGTACCTGGCTCCCGCTGTCGCCCAGGCTGGCGCTGCGCGACGCCGTCCGTAACCGGGGGCGCACGGCACCCGCGGTGGCCGCGGTACTGGCCGCGGTGGCCGGCACGGTGGCGGTCTCCACGTACACGGCGAGCCTGGACGCCCAGAACCGGGCCGAGTACGTGCCGAAGCTGCCTGACGGAGCGGTCCAGCTCAGCGTCTGGGAGGGCGCCGGCCGGGAGCTCCCGGCCATCCGGAACGCGGTCGAGAAGACTCTGCCGGTCGACGTGCGCGCCCCTGTCAGCAGTCTCGCCGTCGGTGGGCCCTCCTGCACCGGTTTCGACATCGCGAAGGGCTGCGGGACGTACGCGGTGATCGTCCCCAAGGCCAACAAGTGCCCCTTGGACGAACTCGGTGACAAGGACGTCAGCGAGGTGTTCAGCGCGGCCGAGCAGCGCAGACTCGGCAAGGACTGGCGCTGCGAGAACGATCCGTTCTACGGCCGAGGTATCAATCAAGTGCTCGTCGGTGACGCCGAGCTGCTCAAGGTTCTGGGCATCGACGATCCGGGCGCGACAAAGGCTCTCGCGGACGGCAAGATCGTCTCGCTGTACAAGCCGGCCATCGACGCCGAGGGAGAGATCGGCATCACTCTGGCCGCCGACGCACAGAAGGCGGAGAAGGAGATAGCGAGCGGAAAGGAACTGACGGGCGAGATCAAGAAGTTCACCGCATACGAGGTGCCGGGCGACCCCAGGACCTACGGCATCTCCTTGGTTCTCACGTCGGCCACGGCCGAGGCCGCCGGCTTCGGCGCTGCCCCGACCGGCGCGTACTACACGACCAGTCGGCTGCCCAGCAGCGACCAGAAGCAGCGGATGGACAGCGAGCTGGCCAAGACCGGCAACGACGCGTGGGTGCAGATCGAGGACGGCTACTCCAGCCGGTACGGCATCGTGCTGCTGGCGCTGACGGTCTTCGCCGGGCTGGTCACCATCGGCGCCGCCGGTATCGCCACCGGTCTCGCCCAGGCCGACGCGGAAGCGGATCTCAAGACGCTCTCCTCGGTCGGCGCCCCGCCCCGGGTCCGCAGGACGCTCAGCGGATTCCAGTGCGGCGTGGTCGCGGTGATGGGGGTGGTGCTCGGTTCGGCGGCCGGCATGCTGCCGGCCGTGGGACTGCGGCTGACCGAGCGGCGCGAGCTGCTGGACGAGTACCAGCAGTCCTGGGACGCGGGGTGGGCCGAGGGATCGGCACCGTACGTGCCGATCGTCATCCCGTGGGAGACGATGGGGGCCCTGCTGATCGCGGTACCGCTCGGCGCGGCGGTTCTGGCGGCGCTGGTCACCCGCTCGCACCGCACGCTGGGTCGCCGGTCGGTGACGTAAACCTGTCGGTGCCCGCGCGGTCCGTGCCCCTGTAAGAAGGCGGTCCGTGCCCCCGTACGAAGGTCGAGCGCCTTCGTACGGGGGCACACCACGTGGGGCGCGCGCGTGCGCGACAATGGCCGCATGGAGATGCCGAGGAACGAACGGTCGCAGGAGAGTCCCCATGTCCTCGTAGTGGGGCAGGACGGGATGGCGCTCGGCGCCGGGGCAGCCGGCGGCGAGTCGCGCGAGATCCCGGTGACGGAAATGGTCGAACAGCCCGCGAAGGTCATGCGCATCGGCAGCATGATCAAGCAGCTTCTGGAGGAAGTGCGGGCGGCTCCTCTGGACGAGGCCAGCCGGGTACGGCTGAAGGAGATCCACGCCGGCTCGGTGAAGGAGCTGGAGGACGGTCTCGCCCCCGAGTTGGTCGAGGAGCTGGAGCGGCTCTCGCTCCCGTTCACCGACGAGGCCATCCCCTCGGAGGCGGAGCTGCGGATCGCGCAGGCCCAGCTGGTGGGGTGGCTGGAGGGCCTCTTCCACGGAATCCAGACGGCACTGTTCGCGCAGCAGATGGCGGCCAGGGCCCAGCTGGAGCAGATGCGGCGGGCGCTGCCTCCTGGTTCGATCCAGGAGGACGAGAGCGAGCAGGGACACGGCGCGATCCGCTCGGGTCCGTACCTCTAACCCTGTAGTACGAGTAGCACTCGCTGTCACGCGGAGGCCCGGCACACCTCAAGGGGTGGGCCGGGCCTCCGCGTTGCACGGTCAGGGCGCGATTAAGGCGCGGTCAGCAGCAGCTTGCCGACGTGCGTGCTGGCCTCCAGGGCCCGGTGTGCCTCCGCCGCCTCCGTCATCGGCAGCGTCCGGTCCACGACGGGCCGGACCCGGCCGCCGGCGATGAGCGGCCAGACATGCTCCCGTACGGCGGCGATGATCGCCGCCTTCTCGGCCTGCGGGCGGGCGCGCAGCGAGGTCGCCGTGATGGCGGCGCGCTTGCTCAGCAGGGCACCGAGGGAGAGTTCGCCCTTCGCGCCGCCCTGGAGACCGATCACCGCGAGACGGCCGTTCACGGCCAGCGCCCGGATATTGCGGTCCAGATACTTCGCACCGACGATGTCGAGGATGACATCGGCTCCCGCGCCGTCCGTGGCCTTGTCGATCTCCGCCACGAAGTCCTGCTCGCGGTAGTCGATCAGGATGTCCGCGCCCAGCTCGGCGCAGCGCGCCAGCTTGTCCCGGCCGCCCGCCGTGACCGCGACCCGGGCGCCGACCGCCTTGCCCAACTGGATGGCCATGGTGCCGATCCCGCTCGCGCCACCGTGTACGAGCAGGGTCTCGCCGGGCCGCAGGTGGGAGATCATAAAGACGTTGGACCAGACCGTCGCGGCCACCTCGGGCAGCGCGGCGGCCGTGGCCAGATCCACCCCCTCGGGTACGGGCAGCAGCTGGCCGGCGGGGACGGCGACCTGCTCGGCGTAGCCTCCACCGGCCAGCAGGGCGCACACCTCGTCGCCTACGGCCCAGCCCGCGACCCCCGGGCCGAGCGCGGTGATACGGCCCGCGCACTCCAGTCCGGGGTACGGGGAGGCGCCGGGCGGCGGGTCGTAGAAGCCCTGCCGCTGGAGCAGATCGGCGCGGTTCACCGCGCTCGCGACAACCTCGACGAGGACTTCGCCCTCGCCCGGTACGGGATCGGGCACCTCGGCCCATACAAGCGCCTCGGGGCCACCGGGTTGCGGAATCGTGATCGCATGCATGGCCGCGAGGCTACTCCGACGGGCGGCGCGACAGCGGGATCAGCGGCCAGGGATCAGCGGCCGGGGGGTCAGCGGCCGGGGGATCAGCTGGGGCGCGGGATCGGCCGGCCGCCCTCAGTAGCTCGGTTCGGCCGGGTTCTCGGCGCGGACGATCGTGATCAGCCGGTCCGTCAGCTGGAGCGGGCTCGCCGCCGGGTCGTCGTAGCCGATCAGCCGGTGCCCGCGCAGCACGCTCACCACCAGGTCGTCCGTCTCCCGGACGTTCCGCCCCACCTCGGCCTTTATGACGGGGCGTTCGATGAGATCGAGGCCGCTGCCCTGCTGGATCAGATCCTCCATCACCGTACCGGCGCTGGGGCTGAGCACGGACAGTCCGAGCAGCCGGCCTGCCGCACTGGCGCTGGTGATCACCGCGTCCGCGCCGGACTGGCGCAGCAGCGGCGCGTTCTCCTCCTCGCGCACCGCGGCGACGATCTTGGCGCCACGGTTGAGCTGACGCGCGGTCAGCGCCACCAGCACCGCCGTGTCGTCGCGCTGGGTGGCGATGACGATCTGCCGGGCCCGCTGGAGTTCGGCCCGCAGCAGCACATCGCTCCGGGTCGCGTCGCCGAGGACGCCGACGAACCCTTCGGCGTTGGCCGCGTCGATCACCTTGCTGGACGGGTCGACGATGACGATCTGTTCCTTCTTCAGACCCGTGGCACAGAGGGTCTGCATCGCCGAGCGTCCCTTGGTGCCGTAGCCGACGATGACGGTGTGGTCACGCAAGTTGGACCTCCAGCGGTTCAGCCGCCACTCCTCGCGGGTGCGCTCCGTGAGCACCTCAAGAGTCGTACCGACCAGGATGATGAGGAAGAGCACCCGCAGCGGGGTCACCAGCAGCACATTGGCCAGCCGCGCGCCGGAGCTGTACGGGACGATGTCGCCGTAACCCGTCGTGGAGAGCGTGACGGTCGCGTAGTAGACGGAGTCGAGGAAGTCGACCGAGTTGTCCGCGTTGTCGTGGTAGCCGTCTTTGTCGATATAGACGATGAACACGGTCAGGGCCAGGACGAACAGCGCCATCAGAAGGCGTCTGCTGACCTGCCGCAACGGCCGTACGACCGTGCGGCGCGGCAGCTTCACCGGGGCCGTGACCAGATACTCGTCCGCTCGCCTGGCCATGGCGTCCTGGCCCGGAAGTTTCACGTGAAACACCCTCCATCGACCGATGCCGTCCAGGGCAGGTCGAGAACTTCCAGTTCATCGCCGGACCGCGCGCCACCCGGCGCCACGACCGCGAGTCCATCCGCGGCGGCGATACCGCGCAGCATGGCAGGCCCGTGAAAACGCAGCGGCACCAGCCCCTCGTCGTGGTGGACGAAGGGCACGAGGCGGGTGTCGTACGGATGGCCGGGCACCGCGTCACGCAGTGGCGCGTGGTACGGCGTCCGGGGCGCCCGCCCGGCCAGCGTACGCAGCAGGGGTTCGGCGAGTGTCAGCAGCCCGGAGACGGCCGCGAGCGGATTGCCGGGCAGCCCCACCAGATACCGGCCGGACGGCAGCGCGGCGAGCAGCATGGGGTGGCCGGGGCGTACGGCGACCCCGTCCACCAGCAGTTCGGCGCCCACCCGCGCGAGCACCGGATGGACATGGTCGACCGGGCCCGCCGCCGTACCGCCCGTGGTGAGGATCAGATCGGCCTCGGACGCGGTGATCGCCCCGTACAGTGCCTCCGCGTCGTCACCGAGGCGGCGGGTGGCGATGACCTCGGCGCCGAGAGCGCGCAGCCAGGGCGCCATCATCGGGCCCAGGGCGTCGCGGATCAGCCCGTCGTGGGGGATTCCGGCGGCGAGCAGTTCATCGCCGAGGACAAGCACCTCGACGCGCGGGGGCGGGACGGTGAGCAGCTCGTCGTAGCCGGCGGCGGCGGCCAGGCCCAGTACGGCGGGCGTGACCGGGGCTCCTGCGGGCAGCAGCCGGTCCCCGGAGCGGCACTCCTGGCCGCGCGGCCGGATGTCCTGGCCCTGGGTCACCGCGCGGCGCTCGGCGTGCAGATGGCCGGTGGCGTCGACGCGGGCGTGCTCGCTGCGGATCACGGCGGTGGTGTCGGGCGGGATCCGGGCGCCGGTGGCGATCCGTACGGCCGTGCCGTCGGCGAGCGCCGCAGACCGGCCGTGACCGGCGAGGATGCCCGCGGCGGCGGAGTCGGTGCCTGCGGGCGCCACGGACCGTACGGACCAGGGGCCCGGTCCCGAGACCGCCCAGCCGTCCATGGCGGAGGTGTCGAAGGACGGCAGGTCGGTGAGCGCGGCCAGCGGCTCGGCGAGGGCCCGGCCCAGGGCCTGGTCGAGAGGCACACGTCCCGGCGTCGGCCCCGGCTTTGCCGATCGGCCGGCGCGGGCCGCGAGCGCGCGGGCCGCCGTCCATGACGCGGCGCGGTGGCGCTCCCGGCGCTCGTGCGGGACGTCCGCCGGAGCGCCGCGCCGGTCCGCGCCGGAAGACGGCGGGGAGTGCGGCGAGTTCGGGGAGTTCGGGGAGTCCCCGCCCGGAGCGCGGGCCACGACCGGCTCTCTGCCCACCAGCGCGAGGACGTCCTCGATCCCGTCGATACCGTCGATCCCCTCGATACCGTCGTGGCCGGTCATCCGGCGTCGGTCCCGGTCTCGTCCGCCCAGCGCCGGGCGAGCGCCACCGCCTTGCGCGCGGCCTCGGCGACGGCTTCGGGGCCGTCCCCGCCGGCCCGGCCCGCCGCGTAACCGACCAGGAAGGTCGTCAGCGGCGCGGCGGGCCGGGCGACGCCGTGCGCGGCGTCACGGGCGAGGTCGAGGAGGAGGACGGTGTCGACATCCAGCTCGATGCCGAGTTCGTCCTTGACTGCGGTGATCCATTCGTCCAGCACGGTCCCATGCTCTCTGATGCGCGCCCGGGCCGTGGAGATGTCCTCCCAGGTGTCGCAGTCGAAGGAGGCGAACGGGTCGGCCTCGACCCGTTCGCGGTCGAGTTCCTGGGTCAGCAGGCGCAGCGGCAGACCGGCGAGGCTGCCGTACTCGGCCCTCAGCAGGGCGATCTCACGGCGCAGCGGCTCGACGCGGTAGGCGGCGACCAGCGGCTGGTCACGGCCGTCGGCGTCGGTGAGCAGCGCCGCTTCCCTGCTGGTGGCGTCGAGGACGCCGATCAGCCGGCGGACCGTCGCCCGGTCGAGGAACGGCAGATCCGCCGAGAGGACGAGTACGGTCCCGGCGTCGGCGGCGAGCCCCCGTACCCCCGCGTCGAGCGCGGCGAGCGGACCGCCGCCGGGCGGCTCCTCGCGCGTCCAGCGCACCGGCCGCACCGTGGGCCGTCTGCCGCCGACGACCACGGTGCTGTCCGCTCCCGCGCTCGCCGCCAGCACTCGGTCGAGAAGCGCCCGGCCGCCGACCCGTACTCCTGGCTTGTCGGCCCCGCCGAGCCGCTGGGCGGTGCCTCCGGCGAGCACGATGGCGTCATAGGCGGTCATGGCTGAAGTATGAGCCGCCCCGGTCAGAGCGTGCGCAGCAGTACCACCGGCTGTTCTACGCAGTCCGCCACGTACCGCAGGAAGCCGCCCGCCGTACCGCCGTCGCAGACCCGGTGGTCGAAGGTGAGCGACAGCTGAACGACCTGGCGTACGGCCAACTCGCCCTGGTGCACCCATGGTTTGGGCACGATCCTGCCGACGCCGAGCATCGCCGCCTCGGGGTGGTTGATGATCGGCGTGGAACCGTCGACCCCGAACACCCCGTAGTTGTTGAGCGTGAACGTGCCACCGGTCAGCTCGGCCGGCGTCAGCGTGCCCGTCCGGCCCGCCTCCGTCAGCCGCGCGAACTCGGCGCTCAGCGACTCCGCCGAGCGTGCGTGCGCGTCCCGTACGACGGGGACGACCAACCCTCGGTCCGTCTGCGCGGCGAATCCGAGATGCACCCTGGTGAGCCGGACGATCTCGCGGGCCACCGGGTCCACGGTCGCGTTCAGCTCGGGGTGGCGGGCGAGCGCCGCGGTGCAGATCCGGGCCAGCAGGGCGAGCAGCGAGATCTTCGGGCCGTCGGCCGCGTTCATTGCCGCCCTGGCGGCCATCAGCTCCGTCGCGTCCGCGTCGACCCAGCACGTCGCGTCCGGTATCTCGCGCCGGCTGCGGGCCAGCTTGTCCGCGATCGCGCCCCGTACGCCGCGCAGCGGCACCCGTACCGCGTCGGCGTCAGGCGCGGGGACCGGCGCGGGGGCCTGGGCCGGTGGCACCATGGCCGGCGCGGCCGGGGTGCGTGCCACGCCCTGGCCGATCGCCTGCTCGACATCGCAGCGCAGGATCAGCCCGTCCCGCCCCGAGCCGGTCAACCCCCGCAGATCGACTCCGTGTTCGCGGGCGAGCCGGCGGACCAGCGGCGAGACGACCGGGACCGGTCCCGGCGCGGTACCGTTCACCGGCCGGCCGGTGGAAGCCGTCCCGCGCGGCGGCCGGATCCGGCGCCGGCGCGAGGACGCCGCGCTCGTCCCGTACCCGACCAGCACATTGCCCGATGCCTCCGGCGCGGGCCCGGTATCCGCCGCGGGCACGGACGCGGCAGCAGCCGCGTCGGCGGGCGCGGAGGCCGCCGCGGGCCGCTCCGCCGCGCCCACCGCCACCGTCAGCAGGGGTGCGCCCACCGGCAGCTCCGTGCCCTCCTCGCCGTAGCGCGCGGTCACCACGCCCCCGTAGGGGCAGGGCACCTCGACCATCGCCTTGGCGGTCTCGACCTCGACCACCGGCTGATCGACGGCGACGACATCCCCCACCGCCACCAGCCAGCGCACGATCTCGGCCTCGGTCAGCCCTTCCCCGAGATCCGGCAGTTTGAATTCCAGCACCTGGGCCATCAGCTCTCCGTCTCCCACTGGAGCCGCGCGACCGCGTCCAGCACCCGGTCCACTCCCGGAAGATGGTGCCTCTCCAGCATCGGCGGCGGGTACGGAATATCAAATCCGGCCACCCTGAGGACCGGCGCTTCCAGATGGTGGAAGCAGCGCTCGGTGATCCGGGCGGCGATCTCCCCGCCGGGGCCGCCGAAGCCGGTGGACTCGTGGACCACCACCGCCCGGCCCGTCCGCCGTACGGACGCGGCGACCGTCTCGTCGTCGAACGGCACCAGGGAGCGGAGATCGACGACCTCCAGGTCCCAGCCCTCCTCCCGGGCCGCCTCGGCCGCCTCCAGACAGACCGGCACGGAAGGACCGTACGTGATCAGGGTGGCGCCGGAACCCCGCCGCCGCACGACGGCCCGCCCGATCGGGGGGACCTCGGTGGGCTCGTCCGGCGACCACGCCGCCTTCGACCAGTAGAGCCGCTTCGGCTCCAGGAAGACCACCGGATCGTCCGAGGCGATCGCCGCCCGCAGCAGCCCGTACGCGTCCTCCACCGTCGCGGGCGTGACGACATGGAGCCCCGGAGTCGCCATGTAGTACGCCTCGGAGGAGTCGCTGTGGTGCTCCACGCCGCCGATCCCGCCGCCGTACGGGACGCGCACCGTGATCGGCAGGGGCATCGCGCCGCGTGTGCGGTTGCGCATCTTGGCCACATGGCTGATCAGCTGCTCGAACGACGGATAGGCGAAGGCGTCGAACTGCATCTCCACGACGGGCCGCAGCCCGTACATCGCCATCCCTACGGCGGCCCCGAGGATGCCCGCCTCGGCGAGCGGGGTGTCCGTACAGCGCGCGTCCCCGAACTCGGCGGCGAGTCCGTCGGTGATCCGGAAGACACCGCCGAGCGTCCCGACGTCCTCTCCGAGGACATGGACCGACGGGTCCTCGGCCATCGCGTCACGCATCGCGCGCCGCAGGGCCTGCGCCATGGTGGCGGACCGCACCGCGGCCGGGGCGACCGTCGTCCCGACGGCGGTCATCGCGCCTCACCCGCCGCGTCACCTTGGTAGGAGGCCGCCTCGGCGTCCAGCTCCGCGCGGAGCAGGGCCGCCTGCTCGCGCAGTTGGGGCGTCGGCTCCGCCCAGACGTGCGCGAAGATCTCCATCGGGTCGAGCGCCGGCTCGGCGTTCATCCGCTCGCGCAGCCGCGCGGCCATCGCCTCGGCCGCCTCCGCCGCCCGGGTGACACCCGCCTCGTCGAGCACGCCGCGCGCCAGCAGCTCCCGCTCCAGCAGCCGGACCGGGTCGTGCGCCCGCCAGGTCTCGACCTCCTCCGCGTCCCGGTAGCGCGTGGCGTCGTCGGCGTTCGTATGCGCGTCGACGCGGTACGTCACGGCCTCGACGAGCGTCGGCCCGTCGCCGCGCCGGGCCCGCGCCATGGCCTCCCCGAGCACCGTGTGCACCGCGACCGCGTCGTTCCCGTCGACGAGCCGGCCCGGCATCCCGTACCCGACGGCCTTGTGGGCCAGGGAGGGCGCCGCGCTCTGCTTGGCGAGCGGCACGGAGATCGCGAAGCCGTTGTTCTGGACGAGGAAGACCACAGGAGCGCGCCAGACGGCGGCGAAGTTCAGCGCCTCGTGGAAGTCGCCCTCGCTGGTGCCGCCGTCCCCCACCAGGGCCAGCGCGACCACATCGTCCCCCTTGAGGCGGGCCGCGTGCGCCAGACCGACCGCGTGCGGCAGCTGGGTGGCCAGCGGCGTGGACAGCGGGGCAACCCGGTGTTCGCGCGGGTCGTAGCCGGAGTGCCAGTCGCCGCGCAGCAGCGTCAGCGCCTGTACGGGGTCGAGCCCGCGCACCACGGCCGCGAGGGTGTCGCGGTAGCTGGGGAAGAGCCAGTCCCGCTCGCGCAGGACCAGCGCCGCCGCGACCTCGCACGCTTCCTGGCCGGTGCTCGACGGATAGACCGCGAGCCGTCCCTGCTTGGTGAGCGCCGTCGCCTGCGTGTTGTACCTGCGGCCGCGCACCAGCTCGGCGTAGAGCCGCAGCAGCAGCGCGGGCTCCGCGCCCGCGGCGGCGTCCGTACCCAGCACCCGGTACGGCTCGGGGTCGGGAAGCAGCGGGGCGGGGTCGGTACGCGGGCGCCACGCCGGGGGCGGAGTCGGCCGGTGGGCCGCGGCGGCGGGTGGTTCCTGGACCGACGTACTGCTTTTCTTCACGCGTGCACCTCCTCGTGGGAGCGGGCAGACGGGGTGCCGATGTGTGCGGCACGCCTCCCTACCGATTGTTCGGTCGCCGGGCCATTTTGGCTACACACGCCTTCAGCCTGTGGACAAACGGTTCTCCACAGCCTGGGATGGACGCAGGTCGTCCATGGCGTGGAGGCGGGGAGACATGACAGCTGAACAAATGGCCGACGAGGGTACGGAGCGGAGCGTTCCGCCGCGCCCGCTGGACTCCACCGACCGGGACATTCTGCGGATCCTCCAGGCCGACGGACGCGCCTCGATACGGTCCGTCGCCGAGCGGGTCCACGTCTCGCGCGCCAACGCCTACGCGCGGATCAACCGGCTCATCGACGACGGTGTGATCCGTGGCTTCAGCGCCAGGCTCGACCACGAACGGGCGGGTCAGGGCGCCTCCGCCTACATCACCCTGAAGATCGTGCAGAACTCCTGGCGCACCGTGCGCGAACAGCTCCAGGAGCTGCCGGGGGCCACCCATATCGCGCTGGTCAGCGGCGACTTCGATGTCCTGCTGCTGGTGCACACCCCGGACAACCGGACCCTGCGCGAACTGGTGCTGACCCGCATCCAGTCCATTCCCGAGGTGCTCTCCACCCGCACCCTGCTGGTCTTCGAGGAGACTGACCTGGCACCGGGAGCGCCCACGCCTGCACCGCTGGACGCGCCGCCCTGACGGTCTACTGCGGCGGTCGCACCGTACGCAGCCCGTCGAAGGCGAGCCGTACGACGGCCTCCGCCACCTGGTCGCGGTCGTCGCCGCCGCCCGGCAGCGGCCGGTACCACTCCACCAGGGAGTTGACCATGCCGAAGAGCAGCCGGGTCGCCAGTCTGGTGTCCATGTCCGAGCGCAGATCCCCGTCCGCGGCGGCGGCCTTGAGCAGATCGGCCACCCGCTGGTCGAACTCCCGGCGCCGCTCCATCGCCCAGCGCTCGGTCCTGGTGTTGCCCCTGACCCGCAGCAGCAGCGTCACATAGGGCAGCTCGGCCATCAGCACCTCGACCGTGCGGCGGGTCACGTACTCGACGCGCGCGATCGCCCGCCCCCGCGTCGCGCCGTCCTCCTCAAGGATGCCGAAGAGGCCGTCCAGGGCGCGGCTGACCGCCCGGCGCAGCAGCTCCTCCTTGCCGACGACATGGTGGTATATCGAGGACTTGGAGATGCCCGCGGCCTTGGAGAGGTGCTCCATGGACGTGCCGTCGTAGCCGCGCTCGTTGAAGACGCGGACGGCGACCGTCAGCAGGGTCTCGGGCGTGTAGGTGTCCCGCTTGGCGGTGGTCATGAGCGTCCCTGCTTCGCTTCGAGGTCGGCACGGCGGCGCAGCGCCGGGGACGAGCCGTAACGGCCGCCGGGATACTCGCCGTCCAGGCTGCACAGGAAGTGGTGCGCCCATCGCGCACCGAGGCGCGCGCACCACTCGCCGGGTCCGCCAGGGTAGTTCACGCCGAGTCTCATGGCGGTGTCGATGTCCCGCGCGCTCGCCACCCCGCGGCCGGCCGCGTCCGCCGCGAAGTCGATCAGCATGGCGACCGTACGCGCCACGATCATGCCGGGGATCTCGTCGATGACGCTGACCTTCTTGCCGAGCCGCTGGAAGAGGCCGACGGCCGCGCGCAGATCGGCGGGGTCCGCGTCCGCGCCGGGCGCGAGGGCGATCCGGGTGCAGGAGCGGTAGTCGAGGGCGAGATCGAAGTGGATGTACGCCCCGGAGGGGTCGCTGGTGGCGGTCGTCCCGTCGGTGAGGGCGAGCGCCGTGCCGCCGGGCAGGGCGAGGAAGCCGTGGGAGACGTACGGGGTGCGGTCGCGGGTGACCTTGATGCCCGCTTCCTCGATCATCTCGCGCAGTACGGCGGCGGGCCCGAGGTCCGCGTGCAGGCCCACGCTGTCCGGGGCCTCCTGCGGCTCCTCGGTCCGCGGGCACGCGCGCGTGGCGTCCGTCCCGTACGTGAACCAGCCCTGTCCGGTCTTGCGGCCCAGCCGCCCGGCCTCCACCAGCTTGCGCTGGGCAAGTGACGGCGTGAACCGCGCGTCCTGGAAGAAGGACTCCCAGACGGACCGGGTGACCGCCTCGTTGACGTCCTGGCCGATCAGGTCCATCAGCTCGAAGGGGCCCATCCGGAAGCCGCCGCACTCCCGCAGTACCGCGTCGATCGTGGCGGGGTCGGCGGCCCCCTCCTCGTACACCCGCAGCGCCTCGGCGTAGAAGGGGCGGGCGACGCGGTTGACGATGAACCCGGGGGTGTCGGCGCAGCGCACGGGGGTCTTGCCCCAGGCGCGGGCCGTCGCGTACGCGCGCTCGGCGGCGGCCGGTTCCGTCGCGGCGCCGCTGACGACCTCTACGAGCGGCAGCAGGGGCGCCGGGTTGAAGAAGTGGAGTCCGACGAGGCGGCCGGGGAGGCGCAGCGCGCCCGCGACGGCCGTCACGGAGAGGGAGGAGGTGTTGGTGGCGAGCAGACAGTCGTCCGCGACGGTGTCCTCCAGCGCGGCGAACAGCTCCTGTTTGACGGCGAGCCGTTCCACGACGGCTTCGGCCACGAGCGCGGCGTCGGAGAGCTCGGCGAGCGCGCCGGCCGGGTGGAGCCGGGCGAGCGCGGCGTCGCGCGCCGCCGCGTCGAGCCGGCCCTTCTCGACCAGCCGGCCGAGGCGTCCGGCGATGGCGGTGGCGGCCTGTCCTGCCAGGCCCGGCACGGCGTCGTAGAGCCGTACGGGATGCCCGGCGGCCAGCGCCACCTGGGCTATGCCCTGTCCCATCGTGCCGGTGCCGACGACCGCGACGACGCGGTGCGGCTCGATCGCTGTCATGAACACAATCCTCCCGTACGAGTCACCCGGCGCGGGGTCCGCGGTGAGTTGTCCACAGGTTCGCCGGCCCCCCTTGTCCCGACCGATCGTTCGGTTACTCTAACTCTGACCGCACGTCGCCGTCCCGCCGCATCCCGAGGAGTTGGTCCGTGATGGCCGCCCAGCTCAGCCCCCAGCAGCTCGCCGAGAAGCACCGGCCCACACTCGACCGGGCCCTCGACGCGGTCCGCACCCGCGCGTACTGGTCCCCCCACCCCGAACATCCCAAGGCGTACGGCGAGAACGCGCCCGCCGACGGGCTCGCCGCGTTCGAGGCCCTGCGCGGGACCCCCTTCGAGCTGGACCAGCCCGGCACGGACGGCTGGACCGGCGGAGAGATCTCGCCGTACGGCCCTGCCCTCGGCATCGAGTACCCGCACGCGGACCCGGACGTCCTGCTGCCTGCCATGCGCGCGGGCATGGGCGCGTGGCGCGCGGCGGGACCCGAGACGCGCGCCCTGGTCTGTCTGGAGATCCTGGCGCGGATCTCCGCCCGTACGCACGAGTTCGCGCACACGGTGATGCACACCAGCGGGCAGGCGTTCATGATGGCGTTCCAGGCGGGCGGGCCGCACGCCCAGGACCGGGGCCTGGAGGCCGTGGCGTACGCGTACCAGGAACAGACCCGGACGCCCGCCGCCGCCGACTGGTCCAAGCCCCAGGGCAAGCGCGACCCGCTGGAGCTGCGGAAGACCTTCACCGCGGCCCCGCGCGGCATCGCGCTGCTGATCGGCTGCAACACCTTCCCCACCTGGAACGGCTACCCGGGCCTGTTCGCGTCCCTGGCCACCGGCAACCCCGTCCTGGTCAAGCCGCATCCGCGCGCGGTCCTGCCGCTCGCGCTGACGGTAAGGACCGTCCGCGAGGTGCTCGCCGAGACCGGCTTCGACCCCAACCTGGTCGCGCTGGCCGTGGAGCGGCCCGGCGAGGGCATCGCCAAGGCCCTGGCCGTCCGGCCCGAGATCCGGATCATCGACTACACCGGCTCGACGGCCTTCGGCGACTGGCTGGAGACCCATGCCCGCCAGGCCCAGGTGTACACGGAGAAGGCCGGCGTCAACACCGTCGTCATCGACTCCACCGACGACTACCGGGGGATGCTCGCCAACCTCGCCTTCTCCCTCTCGCTGTACAGCGGCCAGATGTGCACCACCCCGCAGAACCTGCTGATCCCCCGGGACGGCATCGCGACGGACGCGGGCGAGAAGTCCTACGACGAGGTGGTCGCCGATCTGGCCGCCGCGGTGACCAAGCTGCTCGGCGACGACACCCGCGCCGCCGGCCTGCTCGGCGCGCTGGTCAACCCCGGGGTGAAGGCCCGCCTCGACGACGCCGCCGGACTCGGCGACCTCGCCCTGGCCTCCCGCGCCGTCACCCACCCGGACTTCCCCGACGCCGTGGTGCGCACCCCCGCGCTCGTGAAGGCCGACGGCGCCCGTAAGGCGTGGGACTCCGACGGCACGACGGCGGCGGAGACGGCGGAGACGGAGGTCCCGTATCTCTCCGAGTGCTTCGGGCCCGTCTCCTTCGCGGTGGCCGTCGACTCCACGGCGGACGCCCTCGACCTGCTGCGCCGCACGGTGCGCGACAAGGGCGCGATGACGGTGGGCGCGTACACGACCTCGCCCGCGACGGAACGCGCGCTGGAGGACGTCTGCCTGGACGAGTCCGCCCAGCTCTCCCTCAACCTCACCGGAGGGGTGTACGTGAACCAGACGGCCGCCTTCTCCGACTTCCACGGCTCCGGCGGCAACCCGGCGGCGAACGCGGCCCTGTGCGACGCGGCGTTCGTGGCGAACCGCTTCCGCGTGATCGAGGTCCGTCGCCAGGCCTGAACCGCCCCGGCGGCGGCGCTGCCCGTCGGCTCAGCCGCCGGGCGGCGCCGGGATCTCCGCGTACCGCTGGATCCACGCGTGCATGGCGATCGCCGCCGCCGCGCCCGCGTTGATCGACCGGGTCGAACCGAACTGGGCGATCGAGCAGACCATCGAGGCGTGCGCCCGCGCCTCCTCGGTCAGCCCGGGCCCCTCCTGCCCGAAGAGCAGCACGCACCGCCGCGGCAGCTCGGTGCGCTCCAGCGCCACCGCCCCCGGCAGATTGTCGATCCCGATGATCGGCAGCCCCTCAGCCGCCGCCCACGCCGTCAGCTCCGCGGTGTCCGGGTGGTGCCGCACATGCTGGTACCGGTCGGTCACCATCGCCCCGCGCCGGTTCCACCGCCGCCGGCCGACGATATGGATCTCCTTGGCGAGGAAGGCGTTGGCCGTACGGACCACGGAGCCGATGTTGAAGTCATGGCTCCAGTTCTCCACCGCCACATGGAAGTCGTGCCGCCGGGTGTCGAGGTCCTCGACGATCGCCTCGCGCGTCCAGTAGCGGTACTGGTCGGTGACGTTGCGGCGGTCGCCGGAGGCCAGTAGCTCCGGGTCGTACCGCTTGTCCTCGGGCCAGGGCTCGCTGTGCGGGCCCACCCCGATCTCCGGACCGAAGCCGTCGTCGTACTGGACCGGTTCCAGCGCCTCGGCCGGTGTCTCGCTGCTCACCCCACGAGAGTACGGGGCTGGTCAGGGCTCTCGCTCCGCTGTTCGGGCGGGCGGGTACGCGCGGACGGCCCGAGCCGGCGGAGCCCGGGGAGCAGCCGGTCGCGCAGCCGGACGGTACGGGCGCCGAGGAAGAGCAGGAAGCCCGTCGGCAGGAAGACCGCGTCGGCCGCGATCATCGCGAGGGAGAAGAACGGCAGCCCCAGCAGTACGGCGATGCCCGCGTGCTCCAGCATCATCGCGACCAGCAGGACGTTCTTGACCCGGCGGTTGAAGAGCGTGAACGGGAAGGCGACCTGCACCATGACCGTCGCGTAGGTCACCACCATCACCATGATGCCGCTGGCCGCGAGGATGCCCGAGAGCGCCGGCCAGGGCGCGAAGTAGTCCAGTTTGAGCGGGTAGTAGAGGGCGGTGCCGTCCTGCCAGCGCGAGCCCTGGATCTTGTACCAGCCCGCGGTGGCGTACACGAGGCAGACCTCCGCCATGATCACGGCGAGTCCGGCGTTGTGGACGAGGTTGGCGAGCACGTCCAGCAGGGCGCGCTGCTGCCCGTCGGGCGCGTAACGGTTCGCCGCCCACCACAGGCCCTGCGCGGCCCACATGCCCCAGAACAGGAGCAGCAGCCAGAGCGCGGGAAGCGGCGCGGCCACCGCCGTACCGACGAGCAGGAGCGCGCCGGTCAGGCCCCACAGCACCGGCCCGACCCGGTCGGGGGCGGCCTTGCGCGCCGCGCGCCGGGCGTCCAGCGACCAGACCTGGCCGCAGCGGGTCAGCACCAGATAGATCGCCATCAGATGGATGACGTTGTCGCCGCCGTCGCCCATGAAGATGGAGCGGTTCTGGAGCGACAGCACCCCGAACATGAAGAGCACGGACATCGTGCGGGTACGCCAGCCGAGCAGCAGCAGCGCGCTGGAGAGGACGGCGACGGCGAAGACGATCTCGAACCAGACCGTGCTGTCCGACCACATCAGCGCGGTGAAGGCGCCGTTCCGGTCGATCAGCTGCCGGGCCATGTCCCAGCTCCACGGCCCGTCGGGCCCGTACAGCTCCCGACGGTGCGGCAGTTCGCGCAGCAGGAAGAGCAGCCAGGTGCCCGCGAAACCGATCCGCACGACGGCGCTCTGATAGCGGCCGAGGGGGGTGGAGGTGACGCGCTGGAGGGCGGTGGCGGCCCGCCGCTCGAAAGAGGAACGCCTGACCACGCGCGGCTGCGGCGTCATCGCCGGATCCGGCTCCGGCTCCGACCGCGGCTTGGGTTCCGTCTCCGGCTGCCCGCTCACTCGCCCGCCTCCTTGCTGCCGTTCCTTACGCCGTCGGGAAGATCCTCGGCGCTCACCGTCCACCAGGGATAGACCCGGTACGACGGGCGGGTGCTGACCTTCTCCTTGCTCCACACGGGGCTGCCGACGGCCGTCGTGGCCGACCTGAGCTGGATACGGGTCACGGTCCCGCCCAGCGCGCGGTCCTCGAGACGCAGCATCACGATGCGGCGTATGTACTGCTCGGAGAGCTTGCCGCGCAGTCCGTTGGGACGGTTCTGGCTGTCGTGCGAGCCGACGAAGAAGTCCCAGCCGCGGCGCAGTTCGTTCTGGTCGACATGGCTGGGCAGCGGATTGTGCCTGATCGCCCGGCCGTCCTCGGCCGAGAGATCGATCCATTCCGTGGTCGTCCGCGTCCGGGCGCCGTCGGCGGACTCGACCTCCGCGCGCGCCTGGACGGCGATGTTCTGCTGGAGCGGATTGGGCGCGAAGAGCTTCCAGTTCTGCTCGAACTCGGGATAGACCCACGCGTCGACGGCCTTGCCGTGCTCCTTGGTGATCGTGTTCGAGGGCGCGACATGGAGAAACACCATGGCCACATGGACGCAGGCCAGTACGGCGATGACCGCGAGGGCCGTGGAGGCCGCCACCTGGTACGGGAAGGAGAGGCCGACTATGCCGCTGCCGGGCGGCGGCGTCCCGGGCGGCGGTGTCCCGGGCTGCCGCGAGCCGGCCCGCGGAGCCCCGGCCCGCGCCTCCTGGTCGTCGTACGAATCCATCCCGCCCCGATCCCCGTCGCGCGCCCCGGTCAGTTATCCACAGAGGTTGACACCCTACGGGCCCCCGACCCACCATTGAAGTCAACGAACCGAACGATCGGTCGGTAGGGGGTCCGGATGACGGCAGTGACCGCGGGAACGGCTGCGGAGGCGGCGATGGAGACGACGGCGGAGGAATTCGCGAAGGCCTTCGACGCGGCCGTGGCGGCCGACGAGCGCATCGAGCCGCGCGACTGGATGCCGGAGGCGTACCGCGCCACGCTGGTGCGCCAGATGGCACAGCACGCCCACTCCGAGATCATCGGCATGCAGCCGGAGGCCAACTGGATCACGCGCGCGCCGTCCCTGCGCCGCAAGGCGATCCTGATCGCCAAGGTGCAGGACGAGGCAGGACACGGCCTGTATCTCTACAGCGCCGCCGAGACCCTG
Organism: Streptomyces sp. NPDC093109; assembly: GCF_040701725.1. Taxonomy (NCBI): domain Bacteria; kingdom Bacillati; phylum Actinomycetota; class Actinomycetes; order Kitasatosporales; family Streptomycetaceae; genus Streptomyces; species Streptomyces sp. NPDC093109. The sequence continues at coordinate 43,732 of NZ_JBFBEZ010000039.1, read as the reverse complement.
GGCACCGACCGCGACGAGCTCCTCGACAAGCTCCACACGGGCCGCCAGAAATACTCGTCGATCTTCAACTACCCCACGCTGACCTGGGCCGACGTCGGCGCGATCGGCTGGCTGGTGGACGGCGCCGCGATCACCAACCAGGTGCCGCTGTGCCGCTGCTCGTACGGCCCCTACGCCCGCGCGATGGTCCGGATCTGCAAGGAGGAGTCCTTCCACCAGCGCCAGGGGTACGAGCTGCTGCTCGCCCTCAGCGGCGGGACCCCCGCCCAGCACGCGATGGCGCAGGACGCGGTGGACCGCTGGTGGTGGCCGTCGCTGATGATGTTCGGCCCGCCCGACGACGAATCGGCGCACTCCGCGCAGTCCATGGCCTGGAAGATCAAGCGGCACTCCAACGACGAGCTGCGGCAGCGCTTCGTCGACATCTGTGTCCCCCAGGCCGAGGCCCTGGGGCTGTCCCTGCCCGACCCGGACCTCCGGTGGAACGAGGAGCGGGGCCGGCACGACTTCGGCGCCATCGACTGGACGGAGTTCCAGCAGGTCCTGAAGGGCAACGGCCCGTGCAACGAACAGCGGATCACCCAGCGCCGCCGGGCGCATGAAGAGGGAGCCTGGGTGAGGGAGGCGGCCTCGTCGTACGCGGCGAAGCACAGCGCCCCCGGCACGCACGACCACGGCCGCGACCACGACCACGACCAGTTGCGCGACCACGACCACGACCAGTTGATGGAGGCGACGGCATGAGCAGCCCGACCGACTGGCCGCTGTGGGAGGTGTTCGTCCGGTCCCGCCGCGGGCTCTCGCACACCCACGCGGGCAGCCTGCACGCCCCGGACGCCGAGATGGCGCTGCGCAACGCCCGCGACCTCTACACCCGGCGGGGCGAGGGCGTCTCGATCTGGGTCGTGCCCTCGGCCGCCGTCACCGCGTCCTCGCCCGACGAGAAGGACCCGTTCTTCGCCCCGGCCGCCGACAAGCCGTACCGCCATCCGACCTTCTACGAGATCCCGGAGGGGGTGCGCCACCTGTGACCGACGTACGGACGACCGCCGCGGCCCTGGCCCTGGGCGACGACGCGCTGGTGCTCTCGCACCGGCTGGGGGAGTGGGCCGGCCACGCGCCCGCGCTGGAGGAAGAGGTCGCCCTCGCCAATATCGCGCTGGACCTGCTCGGCCAGGCGCGGATCCTGCTCTCCCTCGTCGGGGACGAGGACGAGCTGGCCTATCTGCGGGACGAGCGGTCCTTCCGCAATCTCCAGCTCGTCGAGCAGCCGAACGGGGACTTCGCGCACACCATCGCGCGGCAGCTCTACTTCTCCACCTACCAGCTGGCGCTGTACCGGGAACTGGCCTCGGGGGAGGGCGAGTTCACCGGCCTCGCCGCCAAGGCAGCCAAGGAGGTCGCGTACCACAAGGACCACGCCGAGCACTGGACGCTGCGGCTCGGCGACGGCACCCCGGAGAGCCACCGGCGGATGGCCGGGGCGTGCGGCGCGCTCTGGCGGTTCACCGGCGAGATGTTCCAGCCCGTCGAAGGGCTGGACGTCGACTGGCCCGCGCTGGAGGCGGGCTGGCTCGCCTCCGTCACGGATGTGCTCGACCGGGCGACGCTGGGCGTGCCGGACGGGCCCAGGACCGGCGCGTGGACGGCGGGCGCGGGCCGGCAGGGACTGCACACCGAGCCATTCGGGCCGATGATCGCCGAGATGCAGCATCTGCACCGCAGCCACCCGGGGGCGTCATGGTGACCGGAACGGGCTCCCGGCCGCCCGGCCCCTCACCGGCCGCCCCCTCACCGCCGCCCACCGCGCTGGAGGCCGAGCTGTTCCGTCTCGCGGGCGCGGTCCCCGACCCCGAGCTGCCGGTGGTGACACTCGCGGAGCTGGGCGTCCTGCGAGCCGTCCGTATGGCGGCTCCCGTCCATATGGCGGCTCCCGTCCATATGGCGGCTCCCGGACCCGGACCCGGTCCCGGCCCCGGCCTCGCCCCGGGTGCCGGTGCGGTCCGCGTCGAGCTGACCCCCACGTACACCGGCTGCCCGGCGATAGAGGCGATGTCCTCGGACATCGAGCGGGTGCTGCACGACCGGGGCATGCCGGACGTCTCCGTCGTGACCGTCCTCTCCCCCGCCTGGTCCACGGACGACATCAGCGCGGAGGGCCGGCGCAAGCTCGCCGAGGCCGGCATAGCCCCGCCCCGGCCGGGCGCCACCGCCGGGCCCGTGCCGCTGACGCTCGCCATCCGCTGCCCGCACTGCGGCTCGACCGCGACCGAGCTGCTCAGCAGGTTCTCCTCCACCGCCTGCAAGGCGCTGCGCCGCTGCACGGCGTGCCGCGAACCGTTCGACCACTTCAAGGAGTTGTAGATGTTCCATCCGCTCCGGGTCGGCGCGCTCGACCGGCTCACGGACGACGCGGTGGCCGTCACCTTCGAGGTGCCGCCCGAGCTGCGCGAGGCGTTCCGGCACACCCCCGGCCAGCACATAGCCCTGCGCCGTACCGGGACCGCCGCGGCCGGCGAGATCCGGCGTACGTACTCGATCTGCACGCCCGCCGGGGCGGAGCCGGTGCTGCGCGTGGGCATCCGGCTGGTCGAGGGCGGCGAGTTCTCGACGTACGCCCTCAAGGAGCTCGCCGTCGGCGACACGGTCGAGGTGATGGAGCCGACGGGCCGCTTCGTGCTGGAGCCGCGACCGGGACACTTCGCGGCGGTCGTCGGGGGCAGCGGCATCACCCCGGTGCTGTCGATCGCGTCCACGCTGCTGGCGGCGGAGCCGGACGCCCGGTTCTGCCTGGTCCGCAGCGACCGCACCGTGGCCTCGACGATGTTCCTGGAGGAGGTCGCCGACCTCAAGGACCGCTGTCCCGACCGCTTCCAGCTGGTCACCGTGGTCTCCAGGGAGGAGCGGCAGTCGGGGCTGCCGTCGGGACGGCTGGACCGCGAGCGGCTGACCGGGCTGCTGCCCGAACTGCTCCCGGTGACCGGGGTCGACGGCTGGTTCCTCTGCGGCCCGCTGGGGCTGGTGACCGCCGCCGAGGGCGCGCTGCGCGGCCTCGGGGTGGCGCGCGGCCGTATCCACCAGGAGATCTTCCACGTGGACGACGCCCCGGCCACGGGGGCGGGCGCCGCCGCGGCACGGACGCCCGAGCGGGGACCCCGTACCGCCACCCTCACCGCCACGCTCGACGGCCGCTCGGGGCGCTGGCCGGTCCGGGACGGCGAATCCCTGCTGGAGACCGTGCTGCGGGGACGCGCGGACGCGCCGTACGCCTGCAAGGGCGGCGTGTGCGGCACGTGCCGGGCGTTCCTGGTCGCGGGCGAGGTCAGGATGGACCGTAACTTCGCGCTCGAACCGGAGGAGACGGACGCGGGCTATGTCCTGGCCTGCCAGTCCCATCCGGCCACGGGAGAAGTGGAGTTGGACTTCGACCGCTGACCCGGCCGGCCGCCAGGCGCGCCCCCGTCACGCCCCTTGGCGCGTCGCTCAGAGGACGAACGCGGGGCTGCCGGTGTCCGCGACCATCGGGCGTCCCGCGCCGTCCCAGGCGAGCATGCCGCCGTCCACGTTCACCGCGTCGACGCCCTGCCGCACCAGGTACTGGGTGACCTGCGCGGAGCGCCCGCCGACCCGGCACATCACATACGCCGTGCGCCCCTCGGCCACCGCCTCCGTCACCTCACCGAACCGCGCGGCGAAGTCACTCATCGGGACGTGCAGCGCGCCCTCGACATGACCGGCCGCCCACTCGTCGTCCTCCCGTACGTCCAGCACCAGGCCGTCGGCCGGGACCGCCGCGGCGTCGACCGAGGGCAGCGGGGCGAAATTCATGGGGATAGTGCCTTCTCTCGTACGTACGGATGCCTGAAGCGGGGAGGAGCCGTTGCTCCGGAAGCCCAAAGCCCCGGAAAACCTACTCCACCTACTCCACCAGCCTGCCCAGTTCCCTCTCGCGCTCGGAGACCTCCGCGAGCAGCTGCTCGGCGATCTCCTCCAGCAGCCGGTCCGGATCGTCGGGCGCCATCCTGAGCATCGCGCCGATCGCGCTCTCCTCCAGCTCCTTCGCGACCACCGACAGCATCTCCTTGCGCTGCGACAGCCACTCCAGCCGGGCGTACAGCTCCTCGCTCTCGCTCAGCCGTCCCGCCACCGGCGCCGGCCCCGCCGCCCACTCGTCCGCCAGCTCCCGCAGCAGGGGCTCGTCCCCACGCCCGTACGCGGCGTTGACCCGGGTGAGGAACTCCTCGCGCCGCGCCCGCTCGTTGTCCTCCCGCGCCAGGTCCGGGTGCGCCTTGCGGACCAGTTCGCGGTAGAGCTTGCGCGCCTCGTCGCCCGGCCGGACCCGCGCGGGCGGCCGTACGGGCTGGTCCGTCAGCATCGCCGCGGCCTCCGGCGACAGGCCGTCCGAGTCGAGCCACTCGTGGAACAGCTCGTCCACCCCCGGCATCGGCTGCACCAGCGCCCGCGCCTCCCGCGCCTTGCGCAGATCCTCGGGATCGCCGGTACGGGCCGCGCGCGCCTCGGCGATCATCGCGTCCAGTTCGTCCAGCCGGGCGTACATCGGGCCGAGGCGCTGGTGGTGCAGCCGGGAGAAGTTCTCCACCTCGATCCGGAACGTCTCCAGCGCGATCTCGAACTCGATCAGCGCCTGCTCGGCGGCGCGCACGGCCTTCTCCAGCCGCGCCTCGGGCCGCGCCTCAGCCTGCCGTCGTACGTCCTGCTCGTCGTCGTTACGGATCATCGGCTCCCCAGGGGCGTCGTGCATCACCCGTCCAGCGTACGGGCGCCCACGACGGCCGGTGCTCACAGCCCGGTCCGGGGCGCCCTCCCGCCGATGCCGGGGCGCCCTCCCGCCGATGCCCGGCCGGCCATCGACCCGTCATCCGCCGGCCACACCCACGCTAATGACCAGATGTACATTATGAGGATGAGCAAGGACCCACCAGAATTTCCTGGCGTGCCGACCCTCACCAGGAAGAAACACGTCCGCGCCCCGGAAGCCCACCGCGAGGCGATCCTGGAGGCGGCGCGGGCCGCGTTCGCCGAGCGCGGCTACGTCCGTGCCACCATCCGGGAGATCGCGGGGCGGGCCGGTGTCACCCACGGTCTGGTCATGCGCCACTTCGGATCGAAGGAGCAGTTGTTCCTCGCCGCCGTGCCCGGCCCGCGGGACCTGCCCGAACTCGTACCCGGCCCGCCCGAGACCCTGCCGGACCGGATCGCGCGGGCCTTCGTCGAACGCATGGAGCGCGGCGACGACACCGACCCGTTCCTCGCGGTGATCCGTAGCGCCGCCTCCGACGAGCGGGCCGCCACCGGGCTGTACGCGGCGATGCGGCGCAGCAGCGCGGAGGCCTACCGCACGGTGCTGAGCGGGCCCGGCACGGACGAGCGCGTCGACCTGCTCGCCTCCCATCTCGTCGGCATCACCTTCAGTCGCTACGTACTGCGGGACGGCCCGGTGGCCGAGATGCCGCCGGAGCGGCTCGTGGCGTATCTGACGCGCACGCTGCGGTGCGTCCTCGGGCCCCTCGACGGGCCCGTCACCCCTCCCACATCCTCCGAAGGGACCTCCCCGTCATGACGGATCAGGGCCTCACCCACGCCGCGTTACCGCCCTCCCTCATAGGCCGGACGGTCCTGCCGTCCGACGCCCGCTACCCACAGGTGCGCCACGGATTCGCGCACCGGGGCGCCCCGGCCGCGGTGATCTTCCCCGAGAGCGCGCGGGAGACGGCCGCGGCACTGGCGTACGCCCGCGCGCGGGGCGCGGTGGTGTCCGTGCGCAGCGGTGGGCACGGACTCAGCGGACGGTCGACCAACGACGGCGGTGTCGTCGTCGATGTCTCCCGCCTCGACGGAGTGACGGTGCTCGACCGGGCGCGGCGGCTGGTCCGGATCGGCGCGGGCGCCCGCTGGGGGAAGGTCGCGCAGGACCTCGCCGCGCACGGGCTCGCCGTCAGCTCCGGCGACAGCGGCGACGTGGGCGTGGGCGGACTGGTCACCGCGGGCGGCATGGGCTGGTTCGCGCGGCGGGACGGGCTGACCATCGACCGTGTGACGGCCGTCGAACTCGTCCTGGCCGACGGCACGTTCGTCCGCGCCGACGCGGAGCACCACCCCGACCTGCTCTGGGCGGTCCTCGGCGCGGGCGGCTACTTCGGCATCGTCACGGCGGTGGAGCTGGAGGCGTCGGAGGCCGGCGAGGTCGTCTTCGCCAACCTGGTCTTCGACGCGGGGGACGCCGCGCCGCTCGTCGAGGAGTGGGGTGCCGTCCTCGCCGCCGCGCCCCGCGAGCTGACGAGCCTCCTCACCCTCAGGCCCGCCGCACCGGGCCGGCCCGCCGTGGCCCATGTCGCCGCGGTCTACGCGGGGGACCGGCCCGACTCCGCCGAGCGGGTGCTGACCCCCCTGCTGGGCCTGGGACCCCTGCTGCACCAGGAGGCGGTGCTCGCCCCGTACCAGGCGCTGGTGCCGGTCAGCGGCGCGCCGCACCACGGTCGGGGCCTGGGCGTCACCCGCTCCGGACTGCTCGACCGCCTCTCCGCGCACACCGCGCGCGCCCTCGCGGAGGGGCTGGCGTCGGGGCAGGTGCTGATGGGGCAGCTCCGCTCGCTGGGCGGCGCGGTCAACGACATCGACGAGTCGGCCACCGCCTACTCCCACCGCGTCCAGAACTTCCAGTTGCTCTCCGCGACCGCTCCCGAACGGGAACGCTTCCTGGACGCCCACTGGGCGCGGCTCGCCCCGGAGGTGAACGGCATGTACCTCAGCTTCGACACCCGCCGCTCCCCCGAGGTCCTCGCCGAGGCGTTCCCCGAGCCGGCCCTGTCCCGGCTCCGTGCGCTCAAGGCCAGGTACGACCCCGAGAACGTGTTCGGCCACGACTTCCCGCTGCGGTGAGAGCGGTCCCCCGGCGGGCCGGGCCGGGCCGGCGGGCCGGGCCGTCAGGAGCCCTCGTCAGGCCCTCGTCAGGCCCTGTCAGGCCCTGTCAGGCCCTCGTCAGGCCTCGCCGTGCGTACGGGCGCCGTCGAGCGCCGTCGCGTACGACGTGGCCGCCAGCTCCCTGAACTGGAAGAGCCGGGGCACGTGCTCCGACTTGGTCAGCTCCGCGTGCAGGAACGTCAGGTCGGTGGCGAGGCCCACCATCCCGAGTGCCGCCTTCAGGTACGGCTCCTGGTAATCAAAGCCGTGGCGGGGCGTGCCCGGCCCGTACGCACCGCCGCGCGCGGAGGCCACCACGACCTTCTTGCCGGACAGCGGGCCCTCGCCGGTGGCCGGGTCGGCGATCAGCGGCGCGATCAGGACACGGTCGAACCATGCCTTGAACGTGGACGCCACCGAGAAGTTGTACATCGGCACCCCGAGCAGGATCGTGTCGGCCGCGAGGAGTTCCTCGATCAGCGGCCAGGTCACCGCCCAGCTCGCGGCCTCCTCGGGCGTCCGCGCCGCCTCCCGGGTCGCCTCCAGGTCGCGCACGCCCTCCGCCTCCAAGCGGTGCATGACCTTGATCTGCGCGTCGTCGACATGCGGCACGGGGGCGGCGGCCAGGTCGCGGTAGACGTAGGTGCCCTCGGGGTGGGTTTTGCGCCACGTCTCCGCGAACTCGCCCGAGATCTTGCGGGAGACGGAACCGTGACGGGGGCTGGAGTCGAGGTGCAGCAGTGTGGGCATGGCGTAAGTCCCTTGTCCGTTGGGTCCGTTGAGTGGAGTTGATCTCCATTTAATTCCCCGCCGGAACCGTTGTCCCGTCGCCTGGCGTGCTACTTCTTAACCTGAAGCGTTAGGGAGGATGACGGTGCTGGACGTACGGAAACTGGTCCTGCTGCGCGAGGTCGGGGCCCGGGGCTCGATCGCCGCCGCCGCGCAGGCACTGAACTACACGCGTTCCGCGGTCTCCCAGCAACTGTCCGCCCTGGAGGCGGAGACCGGCGCCGAGCTGCTTGACCGCAGCAGCAAACGGGCCGAACTCACCGCAGCCGGCCGGCTGCTGGTCGCCCACACCGAACGTATCCTCACCCAACTCGAATCCGCCGAGGCGGAGTTACTCGCCCGGGACGGCGAGGTCACCGGCGAGCTGCGGGTGGGCGTACCGCTGCACGAAGGCCCGTCCCTGCTGGTCCCGGCGTTGAACCGGTTGCGCGCGCGCCATCCGGAACTGCGCATCACCCTGCACGCCGTCGACCCCGACAAAGGCCGCCAGACGGTCCGGCTGGGGCGGCTCGACGCCGTCCTGGCCTCGGGCTACCCGCAGGTGCCGGAGCCACGGGTGCCGGGACTGTACGAGGAGGAGGTGATCGGCGACCGCATCCGCCTGGTCATCGCGCCCGGTCACCCCCTGGCCCGGGGCGAGGAGCCGCGCGCCCTCTCCGAGTTCGCGGAGCAGCCGTGGCTGCTGGACCGGACGTCCAGACTCGGCCGGCTGGCCCTGCACCTGTGCTCCGACGCCGGTTTCGTCCCCGACATCATCTCCGACATCGGGGACATGCAGGCCGTGTTCGGGCTGGTCTCGCTGGGCTGGGGCGTCGCGCTCGTACCCGACCTGGTGCCCGACCGGCCGGGGCATCCGGTCGCGCGCCTCACGCTGAAGGGGATCCGGCCGCTGCGCCGGATCACCCTCGTGGTGCGCGCGGGCGCCCGGGACAGCCCGCAGGTGGCGGCCCTGCTGCCGGCCGTACGGGAGGCTGCCGACGAGCTGCGCCGCCCGCCGGCGGAACCGGTCCACCACCCCTCGGCCGACGCGAACCCCGGCGATCAGCCCACACCCACCACCGACAGCCGACCGCTCTCTCCGGAGGCGGAGGCCGGCAAGGCCGGCACGAACGCGGGCACAGAGGCCGACCAGCGCGGATAGCTGCCCATGAAGCGCATCTCCAGACCCAGTGCGCCGACGGCCGCCATGGCCTGCCGCAGCGGACGCGTGTCGATGTGGGCGTCGACGTCGAGGAACAGGTGGTAACTCCCGAGCGCCCGGCCCGTCGGCCAGGACTGGATCCAGGACAGGGCGATGCCGAACGTACGGAACTCGTTGAGGACGTCGGGGACGAGGGCAGGGCCCGCGGTGCCCAACGACACCAGCAGGGAGGTGCGTTCGCGTACGGTCCTGGCCGGGTGGGACCAGCGGGGCGCCACCGACACGAACCGGGTCACGGCCCCCGCCTCCCGGCCGAGACCGGTGGCGAGGATCCGCAGCCCGTACAGCTCGGCGGCCGGCGCCGCCGCGACGGCCGCGTGCCCGACGACGCCCGCCCCGGCGACGTCCCGGGCCGCCGCGGCGGTCGAGGCGGCCGTACGGGTACGGGCCCCGGGCAGCCGGTCGCGCAGCCAGTCCTGGCACTGGCCCAGCGCGTGCGGATGGCTGTGCACCACGGTCACCTCCTCCAACGCGACGCCCTCCGGGGCCATCAGGGCGAAGGTGACCGGCACCTCGATCTCGGCGTTGATGTGCATCTCCGCCGAGGCCAGCTGGTCCATGGTGGCGGGTACGACGCCGCGCACCGAGTTCTCCAGCGGCACCACCGCCGCGTCGCACTCGCCCCGCCGGGCCGCCTCCAGCGCGGCGGGCACGCTCGGGAACGGCCGGTGCGCGGCATCCCGGTGTTCGGCGTTCCGGTGCGCGGCGTTCCGGTGCTCGGCATTCCTGTCCGCGGCATTCCTGTCCGCGGCTTCCCCCTCCGCGTCGGCCCCGGGATCCGCCGCCGAGAGCAGCCGGCGCAGCGCGGTCTGTGTGAAGGTCCCCTCCGGACCGAGATAGGCGTATGTCATCGTGGCCCGTCAGCTCTCGATCACACGGTGGAACGCGACGGTGTCGAAGATGTCCTCCATACGGACGGCCCGCCCCTCGCGCAGGAACCAGGAGTGCACGAACGGCAGCGTCTCCGTGTAGCCGCTCAGGGAGGTGATGTCCCGGTGGCCGAAGACGACCACGCGCTCGCCCCCGCCGACGAATTCGTCCGGACGCAGCCGCATACCGCCGAGGACCGTGGGCACATGCGCGAGGAACTCCTTGACACCGGCGTGCCCGTGCTTGGTGCCGCCGAGGCCGTACAGGTCCATCCCCTCGGGGTGCACCCACTCGATGTCCGGGTCGAAGGCGTCCAGGAGCGCGCCCACGTCGCGGGCCGCGAAAGCCGCGTAGGCCCGGTGGATCGGCGCCAGTGGATCGGCGCCGCTCACCCCGTCCGTACCGTTGTCCGTTATGCCTGCGTTGCTGGTGCTGTCGGTCATGACGGAAGCCGTTCCTCTCACTTCACTTCTTGAGCTGTTCGGGATAGAGGGCCGCGAGAGTGCGCCGAATGCCCACGCGCCACGGCACCTTGCACGGTCCCGTGAGCGAGCGGCGCAGCGTCGGGTCGAACTGGTAGGTCTCCCGGGTGACCTCGCTCGGTACGAGGTTCGCCTCGACCCCGGTGAGTTCCTCCAGGTAGCGGACGCAGTCGGTGATGCCGACTGACTCGTCGCCGCCCCAGTTGGTCAGGGTCACCGGGACGCTCGCCGCGTTCCACAGGTGCGGGGCCTGCTCGACGAGATCATCGGTGTACAGCAACGAGGTCCAGTTCTGGCCCTCCAGCGGCACCGGGATCGGCTCGCCCGCGAGCATGCGCTTGAAGTACAGCATCGGCACACCGCCGTAACCGCCGGGGCCATAGGCGATGTTGAGGCGTGCGATGACGGTGGGCAGGCCGAGGGTCTGCGCGAACGCCCGGACCGTACCCTCGGCCGCGATCTTGACCACGGGATAGGCGGGCAGCCAGTCGGCCTTGCCGTCCAGCGGGTCGGTCTCGGTGTACTTGTGGTCGAGGGTCTGGCGGGCGTACAGGGCGCCGGTGGAGACGTACAGGAACGCCTCCGCGGTACGGCAGTGGGTCATCAGGCGCCCCGCGGCGACCGAGTTGACCTCGACGGCCGCGTTGAAGTCGCCGTCCTCACCGCGGCGCACCGCGGAGTGGAAGACATGGGTGAAGTCCTCCGGCAGGCCCTTGAGGGAGTCGGCGGTGGTGTCGTCCATGTCCCAGCGGAACGTACGGATGCCGAGGCGGGTCAGCTCCTCCTCGGCTCCGGGGGCGCCGAAGCGGCCCAGCGCCCACACCTCGTTGCCGCCGGCCAGTGCCTCGGCGACCGGCCCCGCCACCTGTCCGGTGGCACCGGTCACCAGAATCTTCTTGCCGTTCACTTACTGCCCCTCCTCGGGGTCGTGGAGCGGGAATCGGTGCGGGTCAGGCGTCGCCGAGGGCGCGGTCCAGCTCCTTGCGCAGGATCGACTGGAAGGTCGCCACGTGCGCCGGGCCCATCAGCGTGTAGTGCTCGCCGGGGACGTCGATGTAGCGGTTCTCGCCGGTGGCGTGCTCGTCCCAGCGGCGCAGCTCGTTCCTGAGCCACTCCTCCTTGGTGCCGCGCAGCGGGATGGCGTAGAAGACGCTCATCGAACGGACCGTGCCGCCGGGCGCGTAGCCGCGGCCGAGGTTGGTGAGACCGTCGGCGAGTTCCGCCCATGCCCTGAACTTCTCGAAGGTGAGGTCGAGGTCGGCGAGCCGGCCCTCGGGCGCCTGGTCCATGAGGTACGCGAGCTGCTCCTCCCTGGGCAGCGACCGCAGTAGCGACGGCAGTTCGAGCGACTGCTTCTTGTCGATCAGCTCCAGGAAGAACGCCAGGTTGGCGGCGGTCTCGACGAAGTCCAGCTCGTTCATGCGGTACTTGATGTGCGGCGGCAGGTTGAAGCTGCCGACGAAGTCGACGCGCTCGCCCTGCGCTTCGAGCACCTTGGCTATCTCGAAGGCGACCGCGCCGCCGTACGAGTACCCCGCGACGGCGTACGGACCGTGCGGCTGCCGGGACCGGATGGCTAGGACGTACGTGTCGACCATCTCGGCGAAGCTCCCGAAGGGCTTCTCGCCGGGGTTGAAGCCACGGGCGCGCAGGGCGTAGAAGGGCCGTTCGCCCACGAAGTACTTGGCGAGGTTGACGAAGACGAGAACCTCTCCGACGCCCGGATGGACGCAGAACAGCGGGGTCCTGTCGCCGGTGACCTGCATCGGCACGATCGGGTCGTACTCCTCCTCGCCGTCCGCCGTCCCGTGGAGGTGGGCGGCCAGAGCGCGCGCGGTGGGCGCCCGCAGCACGGTGATGATCTGCAGGCCGTCCGCGCCGAGCCGCTGGGCGACCAGGGAACGCAGCCGCAGGATGTCCAGCGAGGTGCCGCCCAGGTCGAAGAAGTTGGCGGTGGCGCTCATCCGGGCGGGGTCCGTGTCGAACATCTCGGCGTAGATGCCGGTGAGGGCCCTCTCCGTGTCGCCCTCGGGCGCGGTGTAGCCGCCGAGCCGGCGCAGCACCAGGTCGTCGACGGCGGCCTTCACCTCGTCGTACGCCCCGGCCTCCAGCCGCTTGCGCATCAGCGCGCGCTGGATCTTGCCGAGGCTGGTCTTGGGGAAGGCGTCCTTCGGCAGCGGCAGGACGATCGCGGGCCGGAAGCCCCAGTGCATGACGACGCTGCCGCGCACCGCGCTCAGCACCCGGTACAGGGCCAGCTCGTCGCCGTCCGCGCACTCCGGGTGGAAGGCGATCACGAGCTGCTCGGTGTCGCTGCCGGGGGCGCGGGTGGGGAAGGCGGCGACGTACGAGCGGGCCACGTCGTCGAGGCCTTCGAGGAGCGTCTCGATGTCGTGGCTGAAGTAGTTGACGCCATTGACGATGACGCTGTCCTTGCTGCGCCCGACGAGGGTGAGCCGGCCGTCGTCGATCCGGCCGAGATCACCGCTGCGGAACCAGCCGTCGGGAGTGAAGGCGTCCTGCGTGGCCTGCTCGTTGTTGTAGTAACCAGCCGTGATCATCGGGCCGTTGAGCTGGAGTTCGCCCACCTCGCCCGCCGGGAGTTCGCGGTGGACGTCGTCGGCGACGCGGATGCGCAGCCCCTCGACGGGCCGGCCAAGATTGGCGAATTCCTGCCCCTGGTCGGCCGCCGGGAAGTCGACGGAGTAGACGCTGCCGGCGCAGGTCTCCGACATCCCGAACGCGGGCCACAGCGCGTCGGCGCGCAGCCCGTACGGCGCGAAGCGGCTGAGGAAGGTCTCGCCGGTAGTGCGGACGACGGCCTCGCCACCGCTGATGATGTGCCGCAGCTTGGACAGGTCGATCTCGTCGCCGTCCGTCTCGTCGAGCCGGTCGGCCTGCGGGTTGATCAGCCCCAGCAGGAAGTTGGGGGTGAAGCTCATGGTGACGCCGTAACGGGAGATGATCCGCAGGAAGTCCAGCGGCTCCTGGAGCACCACGGACGCCTCGACGTGCAGCTGGGTGCTGCCCGCGGACAGCGGCAGCAGGTGGCATTCGAGGAGGGCGGCGACATGGTCGAAGGAGACCCAGTTGAGGCTGGTGTCCTCGGCGGTCAGCCCGTGGCAGCCGTTCTTGCCGGCCATGGAGGCGAGCAGATTGGCGTGGCTGAGCATCACGGCCTTGGAGTTACCGGTGGAGCCGGACGTCAGCACGAGAACGGCGGTGTCCTTGGACTCGGCCTCGTAGAAGGAGTCCTCGGGGACCTCGGGGTGCTCGGCGCGCAGTTCCTCCAGCGGGACGACGCTCAGGCCCTCGGCGTACGGGAGTTCGGCGGCGAGGGTGGCGCTGGTGACGATCAGCGGATGGTCGAGGAGGCTGTCGACGTGCGTGAGCTGCGCCGCCCAGCGCTCCGGGTCCCCGCCCAGGGCGGCCATCGGGCACGGTACGAACCCGCCGAGCTGGCAGGCCCAGAACGCGGCGAGGAACTCCTGCGGTTTCTCCAGGAGCAGGACGACCTTGTCCCGTGGGGCGAGGCCGCGTTCCCGCAGGCCGGCGAGGACCGAGCGGGCCGCGTCGAGCAGGTCGGAGTAGCGCTGGAGGGGCGCGTCCCGGTCGTTCGCGCCCCGGGGATAGCGCAGCCCGGACTCCGCGTGGTCCCGGGCGGCGTCGCGCAACAGGTCCACGATGGTCCGCGTCGTCGTCACGGCTGTGGTCATGTGGGATGCCTTCTTCCTCTGCGTCGGCCGCCGTGCCCGGGGGTCACCGGAACGGCATGCCGAACGGTCTGCGGAATGTCCTCGCACGTGCTGGTGAGTCGGCGCGCGACCGCGAAAGGGCAGCGGTGACGGCAGCCGGTAGACAGAGGGGCGGCGCGGCACGCGCGGCCCCCACCCGAGAGCTAAGAAAGAGAAGAGTCAGATCCGCTTATAACCGGCGGATCGGTCCGGCACCTGTCATCGTCCCCCGTCGACCAGGTCAGCCCGGGAACCACGACGTCGGGGCCCCGGATACCCGCCCGACAATAAGAACCGCTCGTCGCGCTTGTCAAAGGACAGAAAGCGCGAGCAGAAATTGCGGGAAATCGGTAGGAAATCCCCAACAAACCTCACCGGGCACGAGGGAGAGCACACCGTCCTGACGCTGAACCCACGGAATATCAAGCAGGGATCCAGATTCCTGACCTGCACGGTTTCGCCGCAAGCAACTTGACCGTTACATTCCGATTTCCAGATGTGTAACAGAAAGAATCTGGTGCCGTATTTACTGACGGTGGGCGTAAGCGATCGAGACACGCCCCGAGCGGACAACCCGCCGCCCGCCGGCCACCGGAGGCCGTACACCCCACAGGCCGCCCCACCGGGCTCACCGCGCGGAGCCCGGTCCCGTCACACCCCGGAGGGAGGCCGGCGGAAGCTTCCCGTCACACTCTCCAAAGAGCGTGGAAATCTCCCGCGACAGCCGAACTCCCGGAAGGACATTGACCACCGAAGGACACCAAGCCTTTGGGAAGAATTTACTTCGGAAAACGGCGATTTGATTTGCCTTCAAAGCCGCCGAGAGGGTCACCCCGACAGCACCCTGAATATCGGTCAGTAAGACCGCCGCGGGCGTACGCGGGCGTACGCGGGCGTACGCGGGCGTACGCGAGTGAGTGCGAGTGAGTGCAAGTGAGTGCAAGTGCGAGTGAGCGGGCATGCGCGGGCGACCGCACTCCGTAAAAGCGACGCCAGAAGGACCGCACAAGACCACCGCGCGCCGGCGCCCGGCCCTGAGACGTAGTTCACATCCGAGGGGTAAACGGGGGGAGCGGGGGGGGGCCGGCGGCGGGCCGGCGGGGAGCCAGGGAGCCTGGGGCAGGGCCACGGAGGCACCGGCCGCCCCAGAGCGACCGAAGATCCACAACGGAACGCGGAACGGGCGGCACCGTAGTTACGGTGCCGCCCGTTCCTTCTGTGCGCGAGGGGGGAGTTGAACCCCCACGCCCTTTCGGGCACTGGAACCTGAATCCAGCGCGTCTGCCTATTCCGCCACCCGCGCATTGGGTGTGCCGTTCGGTGCCTCACCTGCTGGTGTGTGCTCCTGGCGACATCGAGAAGATTAGCACGCACCGGGCGGTGCCCTCACATCCATTCCCGTCGGCGGCCCGGCCCTCGAACAGGGAACGCACAGCGACCGCCCCCACTCCTCCTGAGTACCCCCGGGGTGCGGGACACTGGCGTCGGGGCGGCTCTACGATCCCGTGTGAGAGGGGACACTCATCAACGGGGCAGACAAGGGGAACCAGCCGATTTCCCGACGCGTGGATACGATCAGTAAGCAGTACGAGGACGGCAACGACCGAGGAGGTGCCCCATGGGAGTCATGAAGCGTTTCGAACAGCGTCTCGAAGGTTTGGTCAACGGCACCTTCGCGAAGGTGTTCAAGTCCGAGGTCCAGCCGGTCGAGATCGCGGGCGCCCTCCAGCGGGAGTGCGACAACAACGCGAGCATCTGGAACCGCGAGCGGACCGTCGTCCCCAATGACTTCATCGTGGAGCTGAGCACGCCGGACTACGAGCGGCTCAGCCCCTACTCCGGCCAGCTCGGCGACGAGCTGTCCGGCCTCGTCCGGGACTACGCGAAGCAGCAGCGCTACACCTTCATGGGGCCCATCAAGGTCCACCTGGAGAAGGCCGAGGACCTCGACACCGGCCTGTACCGGGTACGCAGCCGGACCCTCGCGTCCAGCTCGTCGGGGCCCGCCGGCCCCCAGTCCGCCGGCCCGCAGCCGGGCGGCGCGGGCGCGGCCGGACACGGACAGGGCCCCGGGCGCGGCCACTCCGCCCCGCCGCAGCCGGCCTCACCCCCGCAGGGCGCCCCGGGCGGCTACGGCTACCCGCCCGTCGCGGTGCCCCCGCTGCCTGCCTCCTCGCCCGCCGGAGGCCACGCCGGCCCCGGCCAGGGCGGACCGCCCGGCGGCCAGGTGCGCCGCTGGATCGAGATCAACGGCACCCGCCACCAGATCTCCCGCGCGACACTGGTCCTCGGCCGCAGCACCGAGGCCGACGTACGGATCGACGACCCGGGGGTATCGCGCCGACACTGCGAGATCCGGGCCGGAACGCCCTCCACGGTCCAGGATCTCGGGTCCACCAACGGCATCGTGGTAGACGGACAGCACACCACCCGCGCTACGCTCCGCGACGGCTCGCGGATCGTCGTGGGCAACACCACCATCGTATTCAGGCAAGCCGAAGGGTGAAGCGGGGGCAATGTCAGAGCTGACCCTGACGGTCATGCGGCTAGGTTTTCTGGCCGTTCTGTGGCTGTTCGTGATCGTGGCCGTACAGGTCATCCGCAGCGATCTGTTCGGAACACGCGTCACGCAGCGCGGCTCACGCCGCAACGCCGACGCCCGCCCGCAGCAGCCACGCCAGACACCGGCGCCGCCTCAGCAGCGCCAGCAGCAGGGGGGCAGACAGCGCCGGGGAGCGCCCACAAAGCTGGTCGTCTCCGAGGGGTCGCTCACCGGCACCACGGTGGCGCTCCAGGGGCAGACCATCACGCTGGGCCGCGCCCACGATTCGACGATCGTGCTGGACGACGACTACGCGTCCAGCCGGCATGCCAGGATCTACCCGGACCGGGACGGCCAGTGGATCGTCGAGGATCTCGGGTCCACCAACGGCACCTATCTCGACCGGACCCGGCTCACGACCCCGACACCGATCGCGCCAGGCGCTCCGATCCGCATCGGCAAGACCGTCATCGAGCTGCGGAAGTAGTACGACAATGAGCGAGCGGAGCGAGCGAGCCACAACGGTCCCGACAGCGGACCGCGACAGGCTCCCGACCGGAGGGTGGGCAGTGTGGCTCGAGACCGGCTGGCGCGACAGTCGACCGGCGAGCCGACGGGCGAGGTGCGCATGAGTCTGTCTCTGCGTTTCGCCGCCGGGTCGCACAAAGGCATGATCCGGGAGGGGAACGAGGACTCCGGTTACGCCGGTCCCCGGCTGCTGGCCATCGCCGACGGCATGGGGGGCCAGGCCGCGGGCGAGGTCGCCTCGTCCGAGGTGATCTCCACCCTCGTCCAGCTCGACGACGACGTACCGGGCTCCGACATCCTCACCTCGCTCGGTACGGCGGTGCAGCGCGCCAACGACCAGCTGCGGGTCATGGTCGAGGAGGACCCCCAGCTGGAGGGCATGGGCACCACGCTCACCGCGCTCCTGTGGACCGGCCAGCGCCTCGGCCTCGTCCACGTCGGCGACTCGCGCGCCTATCTGCTGCGCGACGGCGTACTGACCCAGATCACCCAGGACCACACCTGGGTGCAGCGGCTGGTCGACGAGGGCCGGATCACCGAGGAGGAGGCCACCACCCACCCGCAGCGCTCCCTGCTGATGCGCGCGCTGGGCAGTGGCGACCATGTCGAGCCCGACCTCTCGATCCGTGAAGTCCGCGCCGGCGACCGCTACTTGATCTGCTCGGACGGCCTCTCCGGCGTTGTCTCGCACCAGACGATGGAAGAGGCCCTCGCCAGCTACCAGGGCCCGCAGGAGACCATCCAGGCCCTGATCCAGCTCGCGCTGCGCGGCGGCGGACCCGACAACATCACCTGCATCGTCGCGGACGTCCTGGACGTGGAGTCCAACGACACCCTGGCCGGGCAGCTCAACGACACCCCGGTCGTGGTCGGCGCCGTCGCCGAGAACCAGCTCCCGCTGAGTTCCGCCGAGAACGCCGCCGCCATGCAGACCCCGGCCGGCCGCGCCGCCGGCCTCGGCCGCGCCGTACCGCAGCAGCCCGCCGGCGGCTTCGGCCCGCCCGGCAGCGGCGACGACTACGGCATGCACGACGGCGGCGGCTACGGGAGCGGTCACGGGCACGGCCAGTACGACGAGGAGGAGTTCATCAAGCCCCGGCCACCGCGCCGCTGGCTGAAGAGCTCCCTCTACACCGTGCTCGCACTCGCCGTCATCGGCGGCGGCGTGTACGGCGGCTACCGCTGGACCCAGACCCAGTACTACGTCGGCGCCAACGACGAACACGTCGCGCTCTACCGGGGCATCAGCCAGGATCTGGCCTGGATCTCGCTCTCCACGATCGAGAAGGACCACCCGGCGATCAAACTCAAGTACCTCCCGCCGTACCAGCGCAAGCAGGTCGAGGCCACCATCGCCGAGGGCAGCCTCGCCGCCGGCCGGGTCAAGATCAGCGAGCTCGCCACCCAGGCCTCGGCCTGCGAGAAGGACGAGCAGCGCCGCGCCGCCGAACAGAGCTCCAAGCCGGTCACCGGCTCGGAGGACTCCGAAGGCAGCACCGGCACGGAGACCTCTCCCAGCCCGAGCATCACGCCCAGTGCCGACAGCACCACAGGCACCGGCACAGGCACCGCCACCGGTACGAACGTCTCGGCCCGGACCACCGACATCAAGCCGAAAACCGCGACCCCCACTGCTGGCCCCACCCTCTCCGAGGATGAACAGAAAGTGGTCTCGAACTGCGGTAAGCAGCAGTAGCGGCCGTAGGGGGCTTTTCACCACCATGAGCGTTGTCACCAACACGACCACCATCGGCGCGATCGAAGCACCGAGCCGCCGCAACACCGAGCTCTTCATGCTCGCCTTCGCCGTCGCCATCCCGGTGTTCGCGTACCTGAACGTGGGACTGGCGCTCGACGGCAAAGTACCGGCGGGCATGGCCGGTTACGGCCTCGGCCTCGGCCTGCTCGCGGGCGTCGCGCACCTCGTGGTGCGCAAATTCGCCCCGTACTCCGACCCGCTGCTGCTGCCGCTGGCGACCCTGCTCAACGGACTGGGGCTGGTGCTGATCTGGCGGCTGGACCAGTCGCCGCGGCTGATCTACCAAGCCAACCTCCGAGGCGGCTTCAGCCCGGACGCCCCCAAGCAGCTGCTCTACTCGGCCATCGGGATCGCGTTCTTCGCGGCCGTACTGATCCTGCTCAAGGACCACCGCATCCTTCAGCGCTACACGTACATCTCGATGGCCGGCGCGCTCGTCCTGCTGATCCTGCCCATGTTCTTCCCGGCCGTGAACGGCGCGAAGATCTGGATCAACATCGCCGGATTCACCATCCAGCCCGGTGAGTTCGCGAAGATCATCATCGCGATCTTCTTCTCCGGCTATCTGATGGTGAAACGGGACGCCCTGGCCCTCGCCAGCCGCCGCTTCCTGGGCCTGTACCTGCCCCGCGGCCGTGACCTCGGACCGATCCTCGCGATCTGGGGCATCTCGATCCTCATCCTGGTCTTCGAGACCGACCTCGGCACCTCGCTGCTCTTCTTCGGTCTCTTCGTGGTCATGCTGTACGTCGCCACCGAGCGCACCAGCTGGATCGTCTTCGGCCTGCTGATGTCGGTCGGCGGGGCCGTCGGCGTCGCCTCGTTCGAGCCGCACGTCCAGGCCCGGGTCAACGCCTGGCTCGACCCGTTCTCCTGCTACGGGAAGAGCGACGCCTGCGACCAGATCGGTCAGGCGCTGATGTCCTTCGGCTCGGGCGGCACCCTCGGCACGGGCCTCGGCCAGGGCAACTCCGACCTCATCTCCTACGCCGCGAACGCCGACTTCATCCTCACCACCGTCGGCGAGGAACTGGGACTGGCCGGCACGATGGCCTTCCTGATGATCTACGCACTGATCATCGAGCGCGGCGTACGCACCGCCCTCGCCGCCCGCGACCCCTTCGGCAAGCTCCTCGCCATCGGCCTCTCCGGCGCGTTCGCCATCCAGGTCTTCGTCGTCGCCGGTGGCGTCCTGGGCCTCATCCCGCTGACCGGTATGACGATGCCGTTCGTCGCGTACGGCGGTTCCTCCGTCCTCGCCAACTGGGCCCTGATCGGCATCCTCATCCGTATCAGCGACACCGCCCGCCGCCCCGCGCCGGCGCCCGCCCCGTCCCCCGACGCCGAGATGACCCAGGTGGTCCGACCGTGAACAAGCCCCTGCGCCATATCGCGATCTTCTGCGGGCTGATGATGCTCGCCCTGCTGCTCCGGGAGAACTGGCTCGCCTACGTACGCGCCGACGAGCTGGCCAACAACAAGCACAACCGCCGGGTGCTCATCGAGCGGTACGCCTACGAGCGCGGCAACATCATCGTCGACGGCAAGCCCATCACCGGCTCCGCCAAGACCGAGAGCACGGACTTCGTCTACAAGCGGACGTACATCGACGGACCCATGTGGGCCCCCGTCACCGGCTACGCCTCGCAGGCGTTCGGCGCCAGCCAGATCGAGAACCTGGAGGACGGCGTCCTCACCGGCACCGACGACCGGCTCTTCTTCGACCGCACCCTGGGGATGTTCACGGGCAAGGAGAAGAAGGGCGGCAACGTCGTCACGACGCTCAACGGCGCCGCCCAGAAGGCCGCCTACGAGGGCCTCGGCACCAAGAAGGGCGCCGTCGCCGCGATCGACCCGCAGACGGGCAAGATCCTCGCCCTGGCCTCCACCCCCAGCTACGACCCGTCGAAGTTCGCCGGCAACAGCGACAAGGACACCAAGGCCTGGGTCGCGCTCGACAAGAAGAACGACGCCGACGACCCGATGCTCAACCGGGCGCTGCGCGAGACCTACCCGCCCGGATCCACCTTCAAGGTGCTGACCGCAGCGGCCGGCCTGGAGCACGGCGTGGTCAAGGACGTCGACGCGGCGACCGACTCGCCGCTCCCCTGGATCATGCCGGGGACCACCACACCGCTGGTCAACGAGAACAACATCCCCTGCAAGAACGTCTCGCTGCGCGAAGCGCTCCGTATGTCCTGCAACACGGTCTTCGGCAAGCTCGGCTACAACGTCGGCAAGGACAACATGCTGGAGACGGCCAAGAAGTTCGGCTTCAACGCGGAGCAGTTCATCCCGGTCCGTTCCAACGCCTCGTACTTCCCCGAGGAGATGAACGACTCCCAGACGGCCCTCTCCTCCATCGGCCAGTTCGACACCCGCGCCACCCCGCTCCAGATGGCCATGATCGCCGCCGCCGTCGCCAATGACGGCAAGCTGATGAAGCCGTACATGATCGACCGGCTCGAATCGCCCAGCGTGGACACCCTGTCCCAGACCGAGCCCGAAGAGCTGCACCGTCCGCTCACCCAGGAGCACGCGCAGATGCTCCAGAGCATCATGGAGACGGTCGTCAAGGACGGCACCGGCAAGAACGCCCAGATCCCCAACGTGACGGTCGGCGGCAAGACCGGCACGGCCCAGCACGGCGAGAACAACAGCAAGAACCCGTACGCCTGGTTCATCTCGTACGCGAAGACGGACAAGGGCTCCCCGGTCGCCGTCGCGGTCGTCGTCGAGGACTCGGGCGCCAACCGCGACGACATCTCCGGCGGCGGCCTGGCCGCCCCGATCGCGAAGGACGTCATGAAGGCCGTGCTCGACAAGTAGTGACACCGATCACGGCTCACATCCATACCTGCACATTGCGATACCGGTCGTATATCAGGTGACCGTTACGGGCCGACCGTGTCCGGCCTGCCCGGTACCGTAGGCGCCAGCAGCACACCGCCGGACCACACGCCGGTGCGGTCGGGGACTGACGGAGAGGGCTCGAACGTTATGGAAGAGGCGCGTCGCCTCGGCGGCCGGTACGAGCTGGGCTCGGTGCTCGGCCGTGGTGGCATGGCGGAGGTCTACCTCGCCCATGACACCCGGCTCGGCCGCTCGGTAGCCGTGAAGACCCTGCGGGCGGACCTCGCCCGCGACCCGTCGTTCCAGGCCAGGTTCCGCAGGGAGGCCCAGTCCGCGGCCTCCCTGAACCACCCGGCGATCGTCGCGGTCTACGACACCGGCGAGGACTACGTCGACGGCGTCTCCCTCCCGTACATCGTGATGGAGCACGTCGACGGCTCGACCCTGCGGGAGCTGCTGCACTCCGGGCGCCGGCTGCTGCCTGAGCGCACCCTGGAGATGACGGTCGGCATCCTCCAGGCGCTGGAGTACTCGCACCGCAACGGCATCGTCCACCGCGACATCAAGCCGGCCAACGTCATGCTGACGCGCACCGGCCAGGTCAAGGTCATGGACTTCGGCATCGCCCGCGCCATGGGCGACTCCGGTATGACGATGACCCAGACGTCCGCCGTGATCGGCACCGCCCAGTACCTCTCGCCCGAGCAGGCGAAGGGCGAGCAGGTCGACGCGCGTTCCGACCTCTACTCCACCGGCTGCCTGCTGTACGAGCTGCTGACCGTCCGGCCGCCCTTCATCGGGGACTCCCCGGTCGCGGTCGCGTACCAGCACGTACGGGAGGAGCCGCAGCCGCCGAGCGTCTTCGACCCCGAGATCACGCCCGAGATGGACGCGATCGTCCTCAAGGCGCTCGTCAAGGACCGGGACTACCGCTACCAGTCGGCCGACGAGATGCGCGCCGACATCGAGGCGTGCCTCGACGGCCAGCCCGTCGCCGCCACCGCCGCCATGGGCGCGGTCGGCTACGACGGCGGCTACGGCGACCAGCCGACGACCGCGATGCACCAGGGCCACCAGGGCGCCCCGACGTCGATGCTCCCGCCGATGAACCCGGACGACGGCGGATACGACGGCTACGACGACCGCCCGGCCCGCCGCCGCGGCAACCAGAAGAAGTCCAGCACCTCCACCGTGCTGCTCGCGGTCGCCGGGATACTGGTACTGGTCGGCGCGATCCTCATCGGCAAGGCGCTCTACGGCAGCGACGGCGACAAGACCAGCCAGGTGGACGTCCCGCAGTTCGTCGGCAAGACGCTCGCCGAGGCCGAGACCCTCGCGACCAACGCGGACGTCAAGATCAAGGAGTCCGACTCCAAGCGCTGCGACGTCCCCAAGGGCTCCATCTGCAGCCAGAGCCCCGAGTCCGGCAAGGTCGACGCGGGCGACACCATCGATGTCGTCGTCTCGGAGGGCGCTCCGCAGGTCAAGGTCCCGGACGTCACCGAGAAGCAGCTGCAGAGCGCGACCGACCTCCTCGAAGGCGACGGCTTCGTCGTCAAGACCGAGGAGGAGGAGTCGGACAGCGCGACCCCGGGTTCGGTTCTGCGCCAGGATCCCGAGGGCAACAAGGAAGTGGAGAAGGGCACCACGGTCACGCTGACGATCGCCAAGCAGGCCAAGACCACCGTGCCCCCCGTGACCGGCAACTCGCAGGCCGACGCGCAGGCGCAGCTGACCGGCCTCGGCTTCACCGTCTCGACGAGCCAGGTCGACTCGGATCAGCCGGCGGGCACCGTCGTCAAGCAGTCGCCGGAAGGCAACTCGAAGGCGGAGAAGGGCAGTCAGGTCACCCTGGAGATCTCCAACGGCCCGAAGCAGGAAGAGGTCGAGAAGGTCACGATCCCCAACTTCACCTTCCCGACGGTCGCGGACGCACGGAACCAGCTCCAGTCCCTCGGCCTCCAGGTCTCCGTCCCGAACGGCACTCCCGACGACGCCCGCGTGCTCAGCACCGACCCGCCGGCCGGCACCGAGGTCAACAAGGGCGACACCGTGGCCCTCAAGATCTTCGGCAACCAGAGCGGCAATAACAACAACGGCGGCGGGAACAACGAAGGCAATAACAACGGCGGCAACAACGGCGGCGGCCTGTTCGGCAACTGAGCCGGCGGTACGTAAGAGGAAGGCCCCGTCCCCCACCCGCGAACGGTGGGGGACGGGGCCTTCCTCTTATTACGTGGTGCGTGCGCCTCAGCGCAGCTCCGGCGGCGGCGTGCGCAGCTTGTCGACCTTCTGCGTACGGTCCAGCTCGGCCCAGACGATGTAGCGGTAGTCCGAGGTGTAGATCGGCGTGCAGGTCGTCAGGGTCAGATACCGGCCCGGCTTGGTCTTCCCGGACTCCTTGGGCACCGGCATCAGCACCTCGACGTTGTACTTCGAGGTCTGCCGCAGCTCCTTGTAGACCTTGTAGATGTACCAGGTGTCGCGCGTCTCGAAGACGACCGGATCGCCCGTCCTGATCTTGTGGATGTTGTGGAACCGCGCGCCGTGGCCGTCGCGGTGCGCGGCCAGCGTGAAGTTCCCCTTCTTGTCCCAGGGGAGGGCGGACTTGACCGGATCCGTGTAGTAGCCGGCGATCCCGTTGTTCAGCAGCTCGGTGCTGGTGCCCTTCTTGACCAGGATCTCGCTGCCGCCGAGCGCCGGGACGTGGAGGAAGCCGATGCCGTCCTCCTCGTCGTAGGACTTGGGCGTGGTCTTCCCGCCACCGCCGCCGCCGTCCTCCTGCGCCCAGTGGTCGCGTACGTCGTCGCCCTGCTTCGCGGCCTCGCGGTCGGCCAGGACGTTCGTCCACCACAGCGAGTAGACGACGAAGAGGCCCAGCACCACGCCTGTCGTGATGAGCAGTTCACCGAAGACACTGACGACCCGCGCGATCCGGCCCCGGCGCTGGGGCCGGGGCTGAGGCCGAGGCTGGGAAGCGGGCGGTGGTGACGGCACGCCGGTCCGCCCGTCGTGTTCGGTACTCGCTGCCACCGCACCCGTCCCCGTCCCTGTCATGATTCCGGTCGGCCCGGCCTCGGGTCAGCTGACGAGAGCGTCTGGCTTGCCCTTGCTGCGCGGCCGTTCGTCCACCATCTTGCCCCACACGATCATGCGGTAGGTACTGGTGAATTCCGGGGTACATGTCGTCAGGGTGATGTAGCGGCCGGGGCCGGTGAAACCGGAGCCGACCGGCACGGGCTGGATGACGCTCACGTTCGACGGCGGCGTCTGCGGCAGGATGCTGGTCATCTCGTACGTGTAGTACGCGTCCCGCGTCTCGACGATGATCTTGTCGCCGCTCGTCAGCCGGTTGATGTAGCGGAACGGCTCGCCGTGGGTGTTGCGGTGGCCGGCGACCGCGAAGTTGCCCTCCTTGTCGGCGGGCATCGCCGTCTTGAGGCTGCCCTCGGCGTAGTGGCCGACCATGCCGTGGTCCAGGACCTTCGACTTGCTGATGCCCTCGGCGATCGGAACGACCACGTCCAGCTTGGGGATGTGCATGATCGCGAAACCCTGGCCCGGTGTGAACGCCCCGGCCGTGCGGTTCTTCGTGAAGCTCTCCTGGATCTTGTTCGTCTGCTTGCCCGCGTACGCGTCGGCCGCGACGTTCGTCCACCACAGCTGGTACGTGACGAACAGCAGCATCAGCACACCGAAGGTGATGAACAGCTCGCCGACCGCCCGGCTGGCGATGACCGCGGGGCTCTCCTTGAGGGCGCGCGCGGCGCGGCGGGCCTCGATGCGCGAGAGCGGGCGCGCGGCCGAACCGGCGGACATCCCGGTGGGCGCGATGGGCCCGGCGTCGTCGGACCCGTAGGCGGGCCCTGGCCCGGCCCCGGGCGCTGCCGTGGACTCGGACCCCGTCCGTTCGTTCTCCGGCCGCTTACGGCCCCGGGTACCGCCCTTGGCGGCCTTACGGCGCTCGGCCCGGCCCCCGGCGGCGGGAGCGGACTCGGGCGCGGGCGCCTCGGGAGCCGGTATGACGGGCATGGGCGCGGTCTGTCCGACCGCGGCGGCGGCCGGCACGGGCCGCGACGCCCGCGGCATCGACGCCCGCCGCATCGGCTCCTGCGGCATCGGCGCCTGCCTCACCGGCTCTTGCCGCATCGGCTCCTGCGGCATCGGCGGTACCGGCGGCAGGTACTGCGTGGGCGCCTGGGCCGAGTCCGTCGCGTACTGCTGGTAGTAGTCCCCGGACCACTCCGGGGACGGTACGGACGGCTCCTGCGGTACGGGCACGACGGGCGCGGCGGGGGCAGCGGGCGCGACGGGGGCGCCGGACACGACGGGCGGCGTCTTCCGGGGTCCCCGGTGCCGTCCTGATCCCGGCTCCACCGGCAGCGCGGGCATCGGCTGTCCCAGCGGCGAGGACGGCGAGGACGAGGCCCGGGACGCGGGCGTCGACGGCAGAGGGGGCGCCGGTGCCAGCGGAAGCGGATCGTTCAGCGGGTCCGCGAACCCGTCCTCCGCCGCCTCGTACGCGCCCCCGTCCGGCAGCCCGGCGGGGCCGCCCTGCCCGTACTGACCGCCCTGCCCGTACGGGGCTCCGTGACGGGCGCCGGGCCCGGGGCCGCGTCCCGTCACGCGAGCGCCTTGCCCACCACCGGCGCCAGGCCCGACGAGCGGGCCACCGCGCCGGGATCACCGCACTGCGCGAGCCAGTTGGCCAGCATCAGGTGCCCGTACTCCGTCAGGACCGACTCCGGGTGGAACTGCACCCCCTCGACGGCCAGTTCACGGTGGCGTACGCCCATGATGATGCCGTCCGCCGTCCGTGCCGTGACCTCCAGCTCGGCCGGCAGCTCCGCCGGATCCGCCGCCAGCGAGTGGTAGCGGGTCGCGGTGAACGGCGAGGGCAGCCCGGCGAAGACGCCCTTGCCCTCGTGCGTGACGGGGGACGTCTTGCCGTGCAGCAGCTCGGGGGCGCGGCCGACGACCCCGCCGTACGCCACCGCCATCGACTGCATGCCCAGGCAGACGCCGAAGACGGGCACCCCGGTCGCGGCGCAGTGGCGGACCATCTCCACGCAGATACCGGCCTGTTCGGGCGTGCCGGGGCCGGGGGAGAGCAGCACCCCGTCGAAGCCGTCCTGCGCGTGCGCGGTGGCCACCTCGTCGTTCCGCACCACCTCGCACTCGGCGCCGAGCTGGTAGAGGTACTGGACGAGGTTGAAGACGAAGCTGTCGTAGTTGTCCACGACGAGGATCCGGGCGCTCATCGGGCCGCCCCCGCTCCGTCGACGGTCACGTCGTTGAACGGCAGCAGCGGCTCCGCCCACGGGAACACGTACTGGAACAGCACATAAACGACAGCCAGCGCCAATACGAGCGAGAACAACGCCCGCAGCCATGCGTTGCCCGGCAGATGCCGCCAGATCCAGCCGTACATGCTGTCCCTTCCGTTCGGTACCGCGCCCGGCGGTACCGCACCAGAGTAGAGGGCCGCACGGACACATGGGCGGCGCACGGTGCAGCTGTACGGACGTTCGGGACTTGCTCTTCGTCACAGCGGCGGGCTACCCGGCGGGCTGCGCGTAGTGCAGTTCCACCGTGCCCGTGTAGCCGGGGAGCTTCTCCTCGCGCCGCTCCTCGACGCGCCAGCCGAGGCCGTACGCCTTGACGTACAGCTGGTAGTTCTGGATGGCCGGGGAGTCGTCGAGCGCCTTGCGCAGCGCGCCGCGGTCGCCTACGGCCGTGATCTTGTAGGGCGGGGAGTAGACACGCCCCTGGAGGATCAGGGTGTTGCCCACGCACCGTACGGCGCTGGTGGAGATCAGCCGCTGGTCCATGACGCGGATGCCCTGGGCGCCGCCCTGCCACAGGGCGTTCACGACGGCCTGGAGGTCCTGCTGGTGGATCACGAGGTCATTGGGCTGCGGATCGGGGTAGCCCGGGTTCGCGACGGCGTTCGGCGGGGCGTCGTTGAGGGTGACGGTGAGGCCCTGGCCGGTGAGCGGCTCGGTGCCCGCGGAGGTCTCCAGGGCGCGCAGCCGGGCCTCCTCGGCGTCGGAGGAGCCGTGGTCGCGGCTGACGAGGGCGTCGATCTTACGGCGCAGGGCGGCCGTGGAGTTCCCCAGCTCGGCGTTCTTGCGGTCCCTCTCGTGGATCAGGTCGGAGAGCTTCAGCAGGGAGGCGTCCGTACGGATATTGGTGCCCCTGGCCGTGTTGAAGCTCGTGACGAAGATCAGCCCGGCCAGCGCGAAGACGGCGGCGGTGAGCAGCCGGACGGGTCGCCAGACCCGTCGACGGACCGGCCCTGGGGGGAAGTCGGCGGAATTGCTCAACGTACCCTTATCTCCTTAGGCGCCGCGGAAGCACTACGCTAACGGACGCCCGAGGGCGGCGGTGATCCCCCTGCTCCCCGCCCCGGTCACCCGTTACAGTCCCCTGCGCGGTCACGCAGCGCATCGACAGGAGAGTCCCTCGTGCCGAAGTCACGTATCCGCAAGAAGGCCGACTTCACGCCGCCTCCCGCGGCGAGGACGGCGACCGCCATAAGGCTGACCAACAGGAGTTGGGTGGCCCCGGTCATGCTGGCCCTGTTCCTGATCGGTCTGACCTGGATCGTCATCTTTTATGTGACCGACGGCGATCTGCCGGTGAAGAGCTTCGGTAACTGGAACATCGTGGTCGGCTTCGGGTTCATCGCCGCCGGGTTCGGCGTCTCCACGCAGTGGAAGTAGCCGGTCCGCGCCTCGGCCGTCAAGCTCTCCCCCGACTTGTCCACATCGTTATCCACAGGCGGGGGAAAAGGTCAGACGATCTGTGGATAACTCCACGGGATGTTGACGCCGGTGTGACCACGTCCGCCATCCCGGTGAAGCCGTTGCCCCTTGTCGCCGCTGGTCAGCCCCGTACCGGCGACAGGGGGCACGCACGTTCCCCACAGGATGCACAAGATCCGCCACGGTCTGTGGACAACTTTTCCCCAACGCGCTCGTTCGCGCGTTATCAGACCCGTCGGGTGAGCGAAACCGGCCCCGTCAGGTGAGCGACATGGTCCGGGCCACGACCATGACCAGCGACACCAGCAGCACCAGCCCGCACGCCCCGTACTGCACCAGCGCCCGCCGCTCGCGAGGCGCGTGCACCATGGCTATGGCGATCGCCGTACCGGCGACCAGTCCGCCCACATGCGCCTGCCAGGCGATGCCGGACCAGGAGAACGTGAAGACCAGGTTCAGCCCGAGCAGGATCAGGACCGGCCGCATGTCGTAGTTGAGCCGGCGCATCAGCACGGCGGTGGCGCCGAGCAGTCCGAAGATGGCGCCCGACGCGCCCAGGGACGGCTGGTTCGGCGCGGCGATGAGATACGTGAAGGCGCTGCCCGCGAGTCCGGAGATCAGATAGAGCGCCAGATAGCGCACCCGGCCGAGCGCCGCCTCCAGCGGCCCGCCGAGCCACCACAGGCTGAGCATGTTGAAGCCGAAGTGCATCACGGCCTGGTGCAGGAACATCGCGGTGAAGAGCCGGTACCACTCGCCCTCGGCCACGCCCTCCAGCGGCCCGAACGGGCTGTACGCGGCTCTGCCCAGCAGATCGAGGCTGTCGACGAGCCGGTCGCCCACGGCGAGAACGGCGAGGAAGACCGCCGCGTTGATGCCCAGCAGGATCTTCGTGACCAGCCGGGGATCGGCGACGACCGCGCCGCCCGCGAGATTGCGCGGCCGGTTCGCGTCCGGCGCGTGCCCCGTACCGGATCCCTGTCCGACGCACTCCGGGCACTGGAAGCCGACGGAGGCGCTGATCATGCACGCGGGACAGATGGGGCGGTCGCAGCGCGTGCAGCTTATGCCCGTCTCCCGGTCGGCGTGCCGGTAGCAGCTGGGCATGGGCTGGTTGACGGCGGACTGGTCCTGGCCTCCGTGGCCGCCTGGCGGGTGGTCCATCGGTCCCCTCGGTCTTCCTCGTAACGGCGGGCTGTTGCGGCGGACTGTGCACGGCAGGGCACAGCACACCGCCCCGCCCGTCCGGTATGTAACCACTACGGACGGGCGGGGCGGGAGGTTCCCGTACCCCGGAAGTCGGCGGTCCTGCGGGCTGCGGCGGCCGGCTGCGGCGGCCGGCGGCCGTCAGCGCGTCTCGACGACGACCGACTCGATCACGACGTCCTGCAACGGCCGGTTGGTACCCGGGTTGGTAGGCGTCCGGCCGATGGCGTCCACGACCTTCCGCCCGGCCGGTCCCGCGACCTCGCCGAAGATGGTGTGCTTGCCGGTCAGCCAGGTGGTCGGCGACAGGGTGATGAAGAACTGCGAGCCGTTGGTGCCGGGCCCGGCGTTGGCCATGGCCAGCAGATACGGCTTGGTGAAGGCCAGCTCCGGATGGAACTCGTCGGGGAACTTGTACCCAGGGCCGCCGGTGCCGTTGGCCAGCGGGTCGCCGCCCTGGATCATGAAGTCGCCCATGACCCGGTGGAAGACGGTCCCGTCGTAGAGCCGGTCCGTGGTCTTCGCCCCGGTCTCGGGGTTGACCCACTCGCGCTCGCCCTGGGAGAGCTCGACGAAGTTCCTGACCGTTTTCGGCGCGTGGAACGGCAGCAGCCGCAGCTCGATGTCGCCCAGGGTGGTCTTCAGGGTGGCGTAAAGCTGCTCGGCCACGGGGTGCCTTCCGTAAGTTCCGCTGATGCTCCCGATCCTCGCACGGAGGGCATGGCATGCCGAAGTGCCCGCCCCTCTCGTACCGAGAGGTCGGGTTCATGACCCGGATAGCCCGTACCACGTGCCGGGACCGGGGACGCCGTGCATGATTCCGAAAAGGATGGACAGGCGAAATACGGAATTACGGAAATACGGAACGCCACCGAAGGAGGACGATCCTGTGACCCGCATGGACAGCGTGCGCGCCGCTACCGGTTCGGCGAAGGAGAGCGTGCAGCACGCCGCGGAAGCGGTGGCGCCTTACGCCGGTACGGCGAGAGAACAGGCCGCTCTGGCCAAGGAACAGGCCGTCGTATACGCGCACGAGGCGCGCGTACGGCTCGCCCCGGTGATGGCGAAGGCCGCTCAGCAGGCCCGTGAACAGGCCCGTAGTCAGTACGGAGCGTATGTGGCGCCCCGGGTGCCCCCGAAGCTCGACAAGGCCGCTCAGCTCGGTGCGGACCGTGCTCGCAAGGCCGCGCGTCAGGCGGCCGAGTACACGGTGCCGCGGGTCGGCCAGGCGGTCGCCTCCGCACAGCCGGTGGCGGAGGAGGCGGCGGCCCGTTCGGCGGCGGCGCTGGCCGCTCTGCGCGGACAGGTCACGCCGAAGGAGATCCAGAAGCTGGTGAAGAAGCACGAGCGGCGGGCCTGCGCCGGCCGGGTGACCAAGCGTGTCGTGGTCCTGGGCGTGCTGGCCGGTGGGGCCTTCGCCGCCTGGAAGTGGTGGGACAAGCAGGCCAATCCGGACTGGCTGGTGGAGCCGCCGGCCGCGACGGAGGTCTCGGAGCGGGCCCCGCTGTCGTCCGTGGACGGCAGCCATGTGGCGCATCCGGCCGATTCGTTCGACGCACCCGAGCAGGAGCGGAGGGGCGACCAGCCCTGAGGCGCGTGGCACAGCGCGGGACGGGACGCGAGGCGGGTTGCGAGGCGGAAACGGAGCGTGCGGTCGGGACGGCGCGGGTGACGCCTCATGCGGCAGCCGTGACGAGGGCCGCGTCGGCGGCGTACGCGCTCTCGCGGGCCAGGGCGGCGTCGGTCTCGCTGGGCAGCACGGCGGGCAGGTGACGGACCGACGGTGACGAACCGTGCGCCTCGGCGCGGATGCGCTGCTTGATCGTCGGCGGCAGCGACCGGTCGCGCGGCAGCGCCCTGGGTACGGCCGCCCATCCGGCCGTACCCGGCTCGGCGTGGTGGCGCGCCGCGGCGGCGGGCGCCTGCGCGGGCTGGTCGGCCGGCTGCTGTACGGCCGTACCGGCGGCGGCGGCCGGGGCGGTGAGGCCCAGGGAGGCGAGCACCGCGAAGAACGCGGTGATGAAGACGGTCCAGAGCTTCTTGACCTTGAAGGCGGCCATGACCCCTCGCTTTCGGTTTCGAGTTGCGTGTTCCATACCTCCGCCATGATGGATACGCATCTCGGGAATAGCGGGAGATACGCCGCGCATACATAGTTCTTCTGATGAACACCACTCGTACGGTCCAACCGGACATGCGGACCAGCCGATTCCATGATCAGCACACTTGAACCCTTCGCCACTTGCCTAAAGCTATTAGGCAAATGCATAATCGCTTCTGCCGGACTGCCGGACGAGAGAACCGGACCCGAGAACCGGACGAGAGAAGCGGATGGGCAGCATGGGACGCGTGGGCCTGACCCCGGAACGCCTGACCCTGGCGGGGGCCGAACTGGCCGACGAGGTCGGCTTCGACCAGGTGACCGTTTCGGCGCTCGCCCGGCGGTTCGACGTCAAGGTCGCGAGTCTGTACTCGCATCTGAAGAACTCCCAGGACCTCAGAACCAGGATCGCGCTGCTCGCCCTGGGGGAGCTGGCCGACCGGGGCGCCGCCGCCCTGGCCGGCCGGGCCGGCAAGGACGCGCTGGCCGCCTTCGCGAACGTCTACCGCGACTACGCCCGGGAGCACCCCGGCCGCTACGCCGCCGCCCAGCTGCGGCTGTCCCCGGAGACTGCGGCCAACAGCGCCGGCGTCCGGCACGCGCGGATGATGCGGGCGATCCTGCGCGGCTACGACCTGACGGAGCCCGACCAGACGCACGCGGTCCGGATGCTGGGCAGCGTCTTCCACGGCTACGTCAGCCTGGAGGCCGGCGGCGGCTTCAGCCACAGCGCCCCGGACTCGCAGGAGTCCTGGTCGCGGATCCTCGACGCCCTGGACGCCCTGCTGCGCGCCTGGCCCGCGCCCTGACCGCCCCAGAACTCCCGCCCCCGTACCGCCCCCGAATCAGCAGGCAGAGACCATGACCACGCCGCTCACGACACCCATCACGACCCCCATCACCACCGGCATCCTGCGCGGCGCCCTGGAGCTGGAGCACACCGCGCACGGCGTACTGCCGCACCGGCTGCCCGCCCGCGCCCGCGCCCAGTGCGCCGACGGCCAACTGGCCATGGCCGAGTCGCAGCCCTCGGGCGTACGGCTGGCCTTCCGCACCCGGGCCACCGCCGTAGAACTGGACACGCTGCCCACCAAGCGGGTCTACGTGGGCGCCCCGCCCCGCCCCGACGGCGTGTACGAGCTGCTCGTCGACGGTCGCCCGGCCGGACGGGCGACCGCCACCGGCGGCAACACCCTGACCATCGACATGACCACCGGAAGCACCGAGCACCGGTCAGGAACGCCCGGGACCCTCCGCTTCACCGGTCTGCCCGACGGCGTCAAGGACATCGAGATCTGGCTGCCGCACAACGAGACCACCGAACTGGTCGCCCTGCGCACCGACGCCCCCGTCGAGCCCGTACCGGACCGGGGCCGCAAGGTGTGGCTGCACCACGGCAGTTCGATCAGCCACGGCTCCGACGCCGCGAGCCCCACCACCACCTGGCCCGCGCTGGCCGCCCGTCTCGGCCGCGTGGAACTGATCAACCTGGGCCTGGGCGGCAGCGCCCTGCTCGACCCGTTCACCGCGCGGACCATGCGGGACACCCCCGCGGACCTGATCAGCGTCAAGATCGGCATCAACCTCGTCAACACCGACCTGATGCGCCTGCGCGCCTTCGGCCCCGCGGTCCACGGCTTCCTCGACACCATCCGGGAGGGCCACCCCACCACCCCGATCCTGGTCGTCTCCCCCATCCTGTGCCCCATCCACGAGGACACCCCCGGCCCCAGCGCCCCGGACTTCAGCGACCTCAGCGCGGGAAGACTCCGGTTCCGGGCCGCGGGCGACCCCGCGGAACGGGCCACCGGCAAGCTGACCCTCAACATCATCCGGGACGAACTGGCCCGCCTCGTGAAACAGCGGGGGACCGACGACCCGAATCTTCGCTACCTGGACGGCCGCGAGCTCTACGGCGAGGCCGACGCCGCCGAACTCCCCCTGCCCGACCGCCTCCACCCGGACGCCGCCACCCACCTCCGCATCGGCGAACGCTTCGCCGCCCTGGCCTTCACCACCGACGACGCCTGAGGGGGCGCGTGGTGGTGCGGCGGGCCACGGCTGCCGCTCCGCCCCGAACAGTACGGCCGTACCTCTTCCCGGACCGCGGTCACGTACAGGCCCACCAGACCGCGTGAACAGATCGAACGTGGTGCGGCGAGTGCCGTTGCCGAGGAACTGGCCGGAAGCGGATCCTGTGGGGTTGTGTGGTTGTGCGGTGACTTCCACGATGACACGGCGGTTCGGGCGTCCGGTCACACAGGAGGACACGGGTGATATCGCACGTACAGCTGCCGGGGCATGCGGCCGGGTGGACCTCGAAGGACCGGGCGGCGGTCGCCGCGGGCATCGGTGGCGACTGCCGTCGCACCGGGTTCTTCTTCGTCCACCAGCACGGCATCCCGGCCGACTTGATCCAGAACGTCTACGTGGAAACAGGGCAGTTCTACCGGCTGTCCTCGACGGAGAAGCGCCCGTACGACGCCACCGAGCAGTCCCAGTTCCTGGGGTACCGCGGGCTCGGCAGGGAACGCAGTCGCACCCACGGCGGCACCGAGGCGTGCGAGCAGTACCGGATCGGCAACCCGGGGTTCCTTGCCCGGCTGCGGAGGGCCGTGGCTGCCCGCGACGTACAAGAGGTGTTCCCGTTCCATTTCGACAGCACTGTCACCGTGCTGAGCAGGAAGCTCGGTCTGGACACCGTGACACCGGGGTTCGGCTTCCTGGACCAGGGCGGTGGCAGGCTGCTGAACAGCAAGGCGACCTTTCGCGCACTGGCCGCTGGGACAGGTGTCGCCGTGCCGCACGGAAGGGTTTGCTCAAGCCAGGAGGAAACCGCGGAGTTCCTTTGGGACGAACTGCTCGGCCAGGGACGCGCCGCGATTGTGAAACAGGATTTCCATGTTGCGGGATTCGGCAACGAGGTGATCAGCCCAGTTGCAGGTGTCGAGCCGGTCGGGGCACTGCGGACCGTGGTGACAGCCGACCGCGAGGAACTCACCAAGTACGTAGCCGAACGGTGGAACTGGCTCACCGACGGCGAACGCAGTCCGGTCGTCGTCGAGCACTACCACGTCGGCTCGCTGCCTCTGTGTGCCGAGTTCCATGTCGGTGAGAAGGGGGCCGAACTCGCGGGCCACGGTGCGATGCGTATGGCTCCGGTGCTGAACGGCCACGTCTGGCCCGCGCCGGCCGTTGAACTCGAAGGCTTCGAGGAGTTCATGAGGTCGGCACAGAAACTCTGCGCTCCTATTCACGCGATGGGATATCGCGGTGTCGTCAGCGTCGACGCGATCGTAACGCCCGAACAGAACCTTCTGGTCAATGAGTTCAACTGCCGGGTCAGCGGATCCACCCACGCTTACCACATCGGAGAGCACGTGGTGGGCGGGAACTACCTCACCGAGCGCATTCTGGTCGAACAGCGCCGGTGCACCTTCCCGACGTTTACCACCGCCGTGCGGATCCTGGCAGAGAACGGGCTGGCCTACGACCACGCCACTCGCACGGGCGTCCTGGTGGCGGTCGAGGACGGCAGCGACGCCGGCGGATTCGGCGAGTACTGCGTCGTAGCTGAGAACGCCGAGCAGGCCGAACAGCTGGAAGCAGCCCTCACCCGCGTGTTCGCCGCTCACGGGAAGTAGCCACCCACGCCGACGCGGGGCCCGCGCACCAGCTTCCTGACCCCACCACCCATGAAGGACCCATGACTGTCACCGGTTTGCCAACCCACGACCGCCTCACGGACGCGGAGGTGTTCGCGGCGCACCGAGGCGGACAGCTGTCCGTCGTCGGCACCCTCCCGATCCGGGACGCGCACTCCCTCTCCGTGGCCTACACACCCGGTGTCGCACGGGTCAGCGAGGCCATCGCCCGGGACCCCGCGCTCGCCCCGCACTACACATGGGCAAGCAGGCTGGTCGCGGTCGTCACCAACGGCACGGCGGTACTGGGTCTGGGAAACGTCGGGCCCGCCGCCGCACTGCCGGTCATGGAGGGCAAGGCCGCCCTCTTTCAGAGGTTCGCGGGACTCAACGCACTGCCGGTCGTCCTGGATGCACCGGACATCGACGACATCGTCGAAGTGCTGCTCCGTCTGAGACCGTCCTTCGGCGCCGTGTGCCTGGAGGACATCGCGGCTCCGGACTGCTTCGAACTGGAGGAACGGCTCAAGGAGGTGCTCGACTGCCCCGTCATGCACGACGACCAGCACGGTACGGCGGTGGCCGTCCTGGCCGGGCTGCTCGGAGCCCGTACCGTACTCGACCGTCCCCTCCAGACCAGCCGTGTCACGGTTCTGGGAGCCGGTGCGGCGGGCATCGCCACCGCGCACCTGCTGCTGGATGCCGGTGTCCACGATGTCACCGTGCTCGACTCGCTGGGCATCCTGTTCACCGGCCGAAGCGGTCTGACACCGGCCAAGGCGGCACTGGCCACGCGGACCAATCCGAGAGGGCTGCGGGGCGGCCTCGCCGAGGCGCTGCGCGATGCCGACGTGCTTATCGGCCTGTCCTCGTCGACCGTCCCGGAATCCCTGATCGCCACCATGGGCCCGAAGGCCACGGTACTCGCCCTGTCCAATCCCGACCCCGAGATCCAGCCCGAGGCAGCCGGCCGGCACGCCGCCGTCGTGGGAACCGGCGGCAGCGACCATCCGAACCAGATCATCAACACTCTCGCCTCACCGGGCATCTTCCGTGGCGCCCTCGACGCCGGTGCCCGGTTCATCACCACCGGAATGAAACTCGCAGCGGCGCGCGCGATCGCGGACGTGGCCAGGGACCAGCTCACTGTCGACTACGTCGTCCCGCACTCTCTGGACCCCCGAGTGACACCTGCCGTAACCGAGGCGGTGGTCCAGGCCGCGAGCGAAACCTGAGGCCGCGGCCTCGCCTGACGAACCCGGACAGATCTCGATCAAGCAATGCCCCGGAATCATCCGGTCCTGGCACATGGGGTCTCCGCCTCTTCGCCCCTTGGTTTCGATGTAGGCCATGTAACGACCGGAAACGACGCGATGTGCCCACCATGTGCCCACCAGTGGAAGCAAAAACACCCTCCCGACCCACGTTTCCGCGGGTCAGACCTGGACACCTGCACTTCGCTCCGCCCAAACCTGAACGTGCCTCAGATGTCAAGACCGTTCCGTCATCCGGGTGCGGGGACGTCCCGCAGCCCTAAGATTTCCAGGACCACCGAAAGGGCACGCTGCCGACCGGAGAGACGGAACACCATGCGCCAAGGGGCACGGAAGCGACTGGCGGAGCTGCTCGACGGCGCGGAGCGGGGCGGGGACTTCAGTACCCGCATCGAGATGTCCTCCCACGCTCTACGCATCGAGATCGACGGCGTCGGCGAACTGCCCCTTCCGGTGTGCGCCCCGGTCGCCAGGAAGCTGATCACCCAGGCTCAGCAGGCCCGCTTCGGTCGCGGCGAGCAGACCCTGACCGACACCGGTGTGCGCGACACCTGGGAGATCACTCCGGACCGGATCACCCTGGACGGCCCCGACTGGCACCGCACTCTGAGCAACGTCCTCGACGGGATACGTACCGCGCTCGGCCTGCCGCCCACCACCGTCCTGCGCGCCGAGCCGCACGCGCTTCTCGTCTACGGCAAGGGGCAGTTCTTCCTGCCGCACCAGGACTCCGAGAAGGACGACCGCATGGTGGGCACCCTCGTGGTCTCACTGCCCTCTTACCACACCGGCGGCGAACTCGTCGTCGAACACGCCGGCCGCAGCGTCACCCACCGGGCGTCCCGGGAGCAGCTGACCTTCACCGCCTTCTACGCCGACTGTCGTCACGAGGTCAGGCCCGTCACCTCCGGGTACCGCATCACCCTCACCATGAACCTGCTCGCCGAACGCATGCGGCCGACCGACGGGACCAGCGGCGGCCCGGTGGCCGACCTGGCCCACTGCCTGACCGAGCACTTCGCCCAGCCGGCCGAGCAGCACTACAGCTACGGCCGTCCGGATGCCACGCCGCCCAACCGGCTCGTCTACCTCCTCGACCACGAGTACACCCAGCGCGGCCTGGGCTGGGATCGCCTCAAGAGTGCCGACGCCACTCGCGCCGCTCTGCTCCGCCAGGCCGCAGCACAGGCGGACTGCGAGGCGGTCCTCGCGCTGGCGGAGGTGAAGGAGACCTGGGACGCCGTACCGCCCTACGACCGCTACGGCTACTACGGCGACGTCGAGCACTTCGACGACTGCGAGGACGAGGAATGCGAGGGCCAGTGCCTCCTCGACCCCGACGGCGAGCCCGGAGCCGAGCGCCGCCGCAGCGGCGACTTCTCCGACTACGAGCTGAACGACCTGGTCGACGACGAGACCACCCTCGGCTGGTGGACCCGCCCCGACGGCACCGGCGGTGAGCACATCTCCCTGCCCGTCCCGTACGCCGAGGTGTGTGCCACCACCGACAACAAGGACCTCACGCCCTACCAGTCCGAGTACGAGGGCTACATGGGCAACTACGGCAACACCCTGGACCGCTGGTACCGGCGGGCCGCGGTGGTGCTCTGGCCCCGGCAGCGCTCGTTCGCGGCACGCGCGGAGGCGGGCTCCGAGGGAGCCCTGCGGGAACTTCAAGGCCACCTCGACACCGGGGAGGTGGAGCAGGCCCGCACACTCGCCCGGTCACTCGCCCCGATCTGGAAGCACCAGGGCTCGGGCCCGGCGGCATCCGGGCTATTCGCATCCGCACTGCCTGTCGCGGTAGGACTGGGAGAAGCGGACACCGCCACAATGCTCCTCGCTCCTTTCGGGGTGGAGACCCTGAGCGAGCGGCACGCCCCCGCTCTCGCGGCGGCGGCGGCACGGTACGGGCGGACGTGGGCGCATGAGGCCGTCGGCAGCTGGTTCGGCCCGGCCGGCACATACCCCGGGGCCGACCGCGCCGCGTGGATCGAGTCCCTGCCCGGTCTCTGCGCCGCGCTGCGGACCTCCGACGGTGACGGGGACGCGGTGGCCACACCGCTGGTCGAAGGAGCCTGGCGAACGACCGGGGAACAGCTCACCGGCCTGCTCGGAACGAGCCGGGAGCAGGAGCGCCGCGCGAGCATGGAGCGGCTCGGTACCACGCTGGCCCACATCCTGCGGGCAGCCGGCCCCGGGAGCGCCGACACGATCACCACCGCCTTGCGCGGACTGCCGGACACCGCCCTGGAATGCCTGCTCCCGGCCCTGCGCACCGCGGCCCGCCGACCGGCCGCCGTGCGCGACGGCACGCCCGCAGCCCGCGCCTTCCAGTCGCTCGCCGACCACTGCGAGACCATGCTGACCGCAGGCGCCGCCCGCCCCGTACGGGTGGCGGACGACTGGTCACTCACCCCGGCCGGAACCTGCCGGTCCCGCTGCGACCTCTGCCCCGACCTCGACGCCTTCCTCACCTCCCACACCCGTCGGCTCATGGAGTGGCCGCTCGCCAAGGACAGGCGCCGCCACATCCACAGTCGTATCGAGCTGGCGGACCTTCCCGTGTCCCACACCACCCGGCGCCAGGGACGCCCCTACACCCTGGTGCTGGCCAAGACGAACGCGGTGTTCACCCAGGAGCGGGCAGCCCGGGCCCTCGCCGAGACCGACCTGGCGTGGCTCCGGGAGGAATGGCCCCGCCCGCGTCTCTGAGGAACAGCGGACGATCCCACCGTCGGTACACCTGCAAGAGGCTCCGTCCACACCTGGAACGCGGACGACGTCCCGCCCACCCCCTGCCCGGAGAAGACGCTCCGCCCCATCACGGCGTGATCGACGAATTCTCCCGCTTCGAAGCGATCAAGGGCCGGTGCGCGGCCGACATCCTCACCACCATGGAACCGCACCGCGCCCAGGCCGGGCGACACCCTCACCATCACCGTGCCCGGCCAGATACTCAGGGCAGCCCTGCCCCCTGAAGCCTCACGTCATCGCGGACCGACCTCAGCGAATCGACATGGGCGCCCGCCTCGACCTCGCCGCGGCCTCCGCACCGGGCCCCAGGGCCCCGGCCGACCAGACCGCGCGGTCTGTCATGGAGAACGGATAATCCGGCACAGTGTGGGGCAGAACCAGTCCCGCCGGTCCTGCCCCACACTGCCGTCTTATGCAGCCGCCGAGCAGAGCTCGGTGGTCAGTGGCTCCGGTTGCCGGTGCGGCAGCAGACCGGGCCGCGGAAGAGGCAGCGGGTGGGTCCGTCCCCGGCGCAGATCCGCGGCTCGGCCTGGAGGCTGTCAGGTGTCCTCGCCGGCCTGCCCGGCGGTCTGCGTCACGGTGAAGTGAACGAACTCGGCGGGGCGCACGGGCGCGACGCCGATGGCGCAGATGACCTTTCCGCTGTCCATGGTCTCGGGGGTGTTGTTGGTGTTGTCGCAGATCACGTAGAACGCCTCGTCGGGTGTACGGCCCATGAGCGCGCCCTGCCGCCACTGATCGGTGAGGAAGGAGGAGACCGAGTGCCGCAGCGTCGCCCACAGACGCTCGTCGTTGGGCTCGAACACCGCCCAGGTCGAGGACTGGCGGATGGAATCGGAGAGGTAGGACACCAGACGGCGGACGTTGAGGTAGCGCCAGTCGCGGGTGGCCGACCTGGTGCGGGCGCCCCACACGAGCAGGCCCGTGCCGGGGAAGATCCGCAGGCAGTTGATGCCCTTCCCGTTCAGCTCGCCGTTCTCGTCGTCCGTGAGCAGGGTGTCGAGCTTCAGGACGCCGCGGAGGTTCTGGTTGGCGGGGGCCTTGAAGATGCCGCGTTCGTCGTCGGTGCGGGCCCAGACCCCCGCCACGTGGCCACAGGGGGGCACGGTGCGCTCGACGGCGTCGACACCCGGCACCGTGATCCACGGGTAGTACAGGGTGGTGAAGGCGGCGGCATCGGAGTCGGGCGAGTCGAGTTTCGCAGCGAAGGTCTTCACCTGGTCCGCGTTCTGGCCCGGCGGCGGGTCGAGGATCGCCAGCCGGTTGCCCTGCTCGGTGCAGTGCTTCACCACCTCGGCCATCCTGCTGACGCCCTGCGCCTGGTCGGGCGCGGGCGCTTCCTTCTCGGAGGAGACACCCGCGGTCATGTCCCAGAGGCTGGGCACGGCGACCATGGTGACCTCGGCAACGGTCTCCAGGCCGGCGAGGCCCGTACGGGCGTCCACGTCTCCCTTGAGGTCCTGGGCGGAAACGGCGCTCTGAGGGCTGGTGAAGCCCACCACGTAGCAGGTGCGTCCGCCGTTGGCGAAGAATCCGTAGACGGCTTCGGCCAGGGGGAAACACCGTTCCAGCCCCCGAATCGTGGCAGGGTCGGTAGCCTCCGCGAATTCCTTGGCGATCCCTGCCGTGCTGTAGCGGGATGCAAACTCCCGCCAGCTGCCGATCCTCTGCGGGATCTGGCGCTCGGCCTCGGTGAACGGCGCGGGCGTCGCGTTCGGATCGTCCTTGACGGAGACCTTCGTGTAGCCGAGGAACGCCGGGACCGACGTACTCGCCCCGGTGATCGTCCGCACGCCGCTTGGCATTTCACGTACGAAGACCCCTGGGGGGTTCGGGCTGGACATCTACGCTCCTGGAGAGTTCGGGGCTGTTTGCCGACGCTGACCTCGAAGCGTCGGTGTCCTTCGAGGCCCAACAGCAACGTGGGGCAAACCCAGGAAACCGCATACATTATTTTCACGAAATGGCGCATATATGCGCACATTCACCAATCTCGCCCAATGCGGCTATCCCGAGGGATGTGTAAACCACCCTTCCGGGTGGAGCCTCAGGGACGGTCCGAGCGGGATCAGCAGTCTTCTTCGCAGCCACCGTCCAGGGACATGTTGATCTGCTTCGTCAGCTGGGCGCCGGTGTCGCTACCTCTGAACAGGAAGACTCGCGGCGGACACAACCTCTGGTTGCCTACGCCGCCCGACTCACCCGCCGGGAGACGCCCGTCGCGCGGTTGGCCAAGTGCCCCGGCCCACGGTTCCGCGCGGGCCGGGGCACTGGCGCCGGTGAGAGACCGGTCAGCGTTCGAGGAGAGCGATGCGGATGGCTCGTTCGACGTGTGCGGCAGTGTTGGCGTGTCCCGCGCCGTTGGGGTGGACCAGGGTGACGCGCTTCTGGATGAGACCGCAGTTCAGCACGGTGCCGGGGAGCTTGGCGGGCCAGTAGTCCGCGGCGTCGCCGCAGATTCCCTCGACCCACTTCGTGCCTGCGGGCTGGCAGGCGTCGTGGCCCACGCTGGAGGAGTAGACGTCGACGTAACGGTCGCCGAAGAACGAGGAGACTCGGTGGATGGTGCTGTTCAGCGGCTTGAGGACGTCGTCACGGAGCCAGTCGATGTCGGCGTGCTTGATCGCGCCCAGCTCGGTGAGGGACAGGCGGTTGCAGTCACTGGCCCGGTCCGGCAGGACGGCCGGGTAGCCGACGGTGATCACCTTGGCGTTGGGTGCGGCCTCGTGCACCTTGGCCAGCATTTCGATGTACTCGTCCTGGACCCTGGCGAGCTTGTCCTGGATGCTCTCCTCGTCGGCGGGCGGATTGGTGTAGTACTCGCGGCAGGACTCGCCGGGCTTCGCGCCCAGTTCGAGGCACTTGAAGAGCATGCCGCCGAAGGGCAGGCTGTTGCCGCCGACACCGATGGTGACGACGTCGGTCTGGTCGCTCAGCTTGGCCCGCTGGATCTGCGGGTCGACCGCGCTCCAGCCTCCGGCGGGGGGCTGGACCGGACTGATCGGGGTCTGCTTGGTCTTGGCGATGTTGTCGATGGTGGCGTTGCCGCAGCTGACGTTGGTCAGATGGACGGGCTTGCCCGGCGGGAACTCGTCGAGCTCCCGCTCGACAACGCCGGGGTATGCGTCGCTGGTGCGGTCGCAGCCGTCCCGCGACGCATCACCGAGCGCGGGCTGCGGGTCCCCGACGAAGCCGCCGGCCGTGTACGAGTCGCCCAGCGCGGCCCACTCGTACTGATCAGCCGCACCAGCGGAGCCCGCGGGTACAAGGACGGCCGCAGCCAGGGCGAGCCCGACCGCCAGCGCCCGCGTCCTGAGACGGGAGACAGGGTGTCGCATCAATCCTCCAGAATCGACAAAAGACACCCCGGAGCCGCAATGTGCCCCAAATCGGAAGGCGTCTTGCCCAAGATCATCCACGCCGCCGGTCTACTGCTCGACCCAATCGGACCTATCAGACCCGATCGAGCTAAATGATCAGATCTTCATGCCGCCGCCTGCCAACAGCCGACACAGGCGCCGGATCGGGAGCCGGCCGCGCGGGCGACCAGGGGCCCGACACAGCTTGCAGATCATTCACATCGCCGGGATCCCGGTGCGGCATCCGCAGGTGGTCGCCGCGGGCCGGCATTACGGCTGCCAGGTGGTCAGTTGCGTGCCCTGCGATCCGGAATCGAAGGGCGGCGCGGAGGCCACGGTCCGGATCGCGAAGGCCGATCCGGTGCCCACCGGTGCGAACCTGCTGTCCGCCTACGACTCCTTCGCCGAGCTCGCGGATGCCTGCCTGACCTGGTGCGATGCGGTGAACTCGCGCCGTCACCGGGCGACCGGGCAGATACCCGCGGACCGTCTGGACATCGAACGCACCACCTTGCACGTTCTGCCCGTCGAGCCGCTCGCGCTCGCGCTGGGTGAGGAGAGGCTGGTCGGTTCGGACCGCACGATCAGCTTCAACTCGGTGCGTTACTCGACCCCGCCCGGCTATACCGGCGCGAGGGTGTGGTGCCGGGTCGTCGGCGAGGAACTGTCCATCACCGCCCGCACCAACTCCGGTGACCTGTCGGAGATTTGGCGCCACGAGCTTTCCACCCCGGGTGTTCCGGGAATCATCGACGAGCACTACCCCGACCACCCGGACGGCCGCGGCGTCCACCAGCCGAGGCTGCGGCCCCGCTCGGAAGCGGAGATCGCGTTCGTGGGCATCGGCCCCGGATGGTGTCCCGCCGAGTGGTGTAGCCGATCAAGGCGTAGTTGTGCGCGGGCGGATGCTCGGGGCGTGCAACCGATAGCGGTGCCTGCTCCCTG
>NZ_JBFBEZ010000038.1:0-78580 GCF_040701725.1 Streptomyces sp. NPDC093109 | reverse complement strand
GAAAGGGCTCGCACTTCCTCGCCTTCCTCGGCCTGGCCGCCGCCCTGACCTGCTACAAGAAGCTCGCGAAACTTACCACGTGAGACACACTCTTAACTCATTGTTGTGGTATGGACGTTAATCTGAGTCCAGTAAGTGATTATCGGGAACTCTCCACTCGCCTGCGCGGATGCGTACATATTTTGATGAGGGGATGGATTTAGGCGTCCTCCTCTGTATGGGGATTCGGGGGCCTTGTCTATGCTTCCTTCATGGCGAGATCTGCAGTTGGCCGATCGAGCTAACGAAATAAGAAATGCCTGATGGTGGAGGGGCATGGCAACATGTTTGCGACTCCAATTCGTGCCCCTCGACGTGAGTAGCCGAGTCGTGAGCTGAGAGGGGAACCGATGACTTCATGTACGAAGGCGTGCCGGGAGCACGAGTTCGCGGAGGAGCCGGTTGCACTCTTCAGTGGTTTAGCGATGACCGTTACGAAGTCTGGAAGGTCGAGATTTACCGGGATGTGAGGCGCCCCGCCACTGACGGCCCGACAGCTATCGGTTGGGACTGTTCCTCCCCGAAACCCGCGGAGGAACGGAACAGGCCCTCCGCTCTCCACGGGCAGGGGTCAGTCGAACGCCTGCTCGATCGCTTCGAAGATGTCCGCGTCGGTCTCCTGCTGCCAGGGCGGGAGGTCGGGCCAGTCGGCCACGTATCCCGGCTTCGGGTCCTCGAAGTGCTTGAACATCTGGGCCGTCCAGCATGTCGCGACGAACCGGCTCTTCTGCTCGCGGGACAGCC
Source organism: Streptomyces sp. NPDC093109 (assembly GCF_040701725.1). Classification (NCBI taxonomy): domain Bacteria; kingdom Bacillati; phylum Actinomycetota; class Actinomycetes; order Kitasatosporales; family Streptomycetaceae; genus Streptomyces; species Streptomyces sp. NPDC093109. The sequence goes on along the minus strand of NZ_JBFBEZ010000038.1, from coordinate 77,797 downwards.
TCGACGTGTGACCATCGCTGATCTCGATGAACTGCCGGACCTGGTCGTGGACGGCCCCGGCGGCCTCGCGCTCCCACTGCGGGGTGCCGTCCCACGGGGTGACGTACCCGGCCTTCGGCTCCCCGGGGAAGTGCTGCCGCACTCCCGCGATCCAGGTCTCCCGGAACAGTCGTGCGCCCTCGGTCTGCGACATTCCTATCCCTCTCGTCGCGGAGTGTTCAGCGTAGCGATCTCCGCCCCCAGCTCCGCCACGCGGTGGTCACGGCTCAGGGGACCGAACTCGTCGCACAGGGCTCGGAGTCTACGGGCGACGTACCCGGACCCGGAGGAACGGGCAAGGTCGATGGCCTCCCGGCCGTACGCCACGACTTGTTCGGCGTTCCGCCGCTTCGCGCCGATGGCGGCCAGGTCGGTGAGCACTGCTCCACGTCGCCGGTATGACTGCCCGTACGCCAAGGCTGTCTGCTCCAAGGCATCTTTCAGAGCGTTCTCCGCCAAGTCGAGTCGGCCAAGCCGCACGTAGCGTGATCCCCGTTCCTCTGCCAGACGCGCTCCGTCGAACCGGAGCCATCCGCCTCTGACGCTGTCCACGGGGAGGTCGCGAACGTTCTCTGCCCGGTCCATCGCGCGCTCGCACGCATCCAGGTCCCCGAGACCGGCGTACGCCTCGGCCTGGACGGAAGCGACCCAATGCCGAGTCGAGAGATCGCTGTCCCCTCGGCCGGCCAGCCGCTCGGCCGCCCCGAGCATCTGCGCCGCTTGGTGGTAACGCTGTTCGGACATGTCCACGTAGGCATGGCGGACGAGCGCACACGCCCAGAGGTCGTACGCCTCGGCGTCCTTGCTGACCGATGCGGCGAGCGAGTACGAAGCGGCAGCATCGGTGTACCGGTTGCCGTCGAACGCCACCTCACCGGCCAGTTGGAAGAGGTCGGCTGCCGCGCTCAACAAAGGGCGCGCGTCTCCGTGGCTGTCTGCCAGGGCATCGTTCAGTGTCGTCAGCTGGTCCCGGATGACGGGATAGACGGATCCTTTTGAACGGGCCAGTCGGTAGACCTGCCAGAGGTGGCTGTTCATGCGCGCGAAGTCGGCGGGCATTCCCCGACGAACGCCCTCGGCGAGTGCATCGGCCTCCTCGACCGGCAGGGCGGTCAGGGCCCCGCTGACGGTCAGTACGCGGAGGAACTCGCGGCGGATCATGTCGTTAGGTTCTCCCGTGCTCGGAGGGGCACTGAACTTGTGCCCGGTGGTCTCCTGACCTGCGACTCGCGGCGGTGTCAGGAGGATGCCCAGCTCGTGGAGGCTGACTTCGAGGGTGGCGGCCAAGGCTCGTCGCTGGAGCGGCTGAGGAACGACTTTGCCGCGTTCCCAGCGTCCGACAGTTGTGCGGTCCACGCCGAGTAACTCGGCCAATTCCTCCTGACTGTAGCCCAGGGCCCGGCGTCGTTCAGCCAGTTCCATGGCACCTCCCTCCTGCGGCTTCGGCCCCTTCGGTGCCCGTGCACAGACCTGCCTCAAGATTGCCGCACGGACGCCGTGGAGACCTCCGACTCCTCACGCTTTCCTGGAAATTGCCCCGGACGAGCAACGGGATTCACAGAGGAGTTCGGTCATGACGACGAGAAATGAGGTTCTGGCACGCGAGCCGGCCCTGCACATGTCAGCGCTACACCGGCCACTTCCCTCGCTCCGGAGCTTGTTCTCGGGTGGCGTCGTGATGCGGCGGACATGGGCGCAGCGGCCCCGGACCCAGTGCTGTGGGACGCACGGACGAGGTCAGCCACAGAGTGCCTCCTGGTGTCAGTCATGCCACCACGCAAAGACCCTCGCGACCGGTGGTGCGGTCCGAGGGCGTGGACAACGCTTCGAAGGAGCGTCATCAATGGTGAAGTTTATCGTCCACCTCTTCGAGGAGCCGCTGTTGCGGCGAACTGTTGTGGGGGGGTGCCTGATGGGGGACTCCGGAGAGCGGCGCGCCGTTGTGTTGCGGTGGAGCCGGCATCCGCGGTGCGTCGGGCTCGCGCGGTTCGAGTTGCGCAAGGCGCTGGCCGCCTGGGGGTTGGGGGCGCTGGAGGACTCGGCCGTGCTGATCCTCTCGGAGTTACTCACCAACGCGGCCCGGCACGCCCACGTGTCGCCGGGGCGGGAGATCGAGACGCGGTACGTGCCGCGTGTCTGTGGTGGGTTGCGGATCGAGGTGCATGACGCCTCGGACTTGCGGCCCGCGCCGCGCGTGGCGGGGGCGGACGACTGCGACGGCAGAGGGCTGGTCATCGTCGAGGCGCTCGCGGACGCGTGGGGGGGGCGGGGAGCGCGAAGGGCCCGGGAAGGTGGTGTGGGTGCAGTGCGCCATGGAAGCGCCTTGATGTATTCCCGGCTGAGCTGGGAGGAATTCGGAGATTATTCCTGGGCTGAATGACTTACCTGGAGCCGAAAGGTGAAGGGGACCGTAGCATGTCAGGAAAGCGGTGGCCGGGTCCAGGTATCAGGGACGGTGCGCCGCGAGGCCCGCGCGATACGGCGAAAGCTGGACTGCCTGAACCCCAATCTCCAGTCGGTTAAAAGACGAACCCGTCGGCACGATACCTGGAGCCGACGCCGTTTCCTGCATCGGCCATTTGTGCCAGCCGAAGCAACTCCGGGAGGCGGGGCGATTCCCAGCGAGGGAATTCAAGGAGATGAGTGGGGCGCCTAAGTCGCGCTAGATACGTACATCAAGACGAACCATGGGATCACCTAAAGGGCGCGAGCCCCATGGTGACGGAGTGCCCGTAGTAGTCGCAGGAGTAACGACCTGTCTGGGAGGGCGGGAAAGCCGTCCACAGGGCCAAGGGGCACAGGTGATACGGATCGACAGGACCGGGAGGTATGCGTAATGCAGAGCGCCGAAGCGGTACTTGACATCCTTCGTGAACGAGGTAGGCGTAACCTGCCGTGCAACGAGCTCTATCGACAGATGTTCAACCCGCAGTTGTATCTACTGGCCCATGGCCGCATCTACTCCAACAAAGGGGCGATGACGCCAGGGGTCTCAGGGGAAACCGCAGACGGCATGTCGCTGGAAAAGATCGGACGCATCATCGATGCGTTACGCCACGAGCGATTCCGATTCCAGCCGGTCAAGCGTGTCTTCATCCCGAAGAAGAACGGGAAACGGAGACCGCTGGGCGTGCCGCCATGGAGGGACAAGCTGGTGGGCGAGGTGATGCGCCTCCTCCTGGAGGCCTGCTTCGAACCCGGCTTCTCCGGCCATTCACACGGTTTCCGTCCCCGAAGGGGCTGTCACACCGCGTTGAGCGAGGTGGCGTATGCCTGGACCGGGACGACATGGTTCATCGAGGGTGATATCGCCAAGTGTTTCGACTCGCTTGACCATCAAGTGATGCTCGACATCCTGGGCGAGAAAATCCACGACAACCGGTTCCTGCGGCTCGTGCGCAACATGCTCCGAGCCGGATACTTGGAAGACTGGACCTGGAACGCGACGCTCAGCGGCGCGCCGCAAGGCGGGGTCCTTTCCCCGATCCTGTCCAACATCTACCTGCACAAGCTGGACGACTTCGTCGAACGAGTCCTCATCCCGGAATACACCCGAGGGCGCCTCAGGGCGAGAAACCCTGAGTACCGTCGGGTGGAAGCGGCCATCCAACGAGCACGGAGTCGCGGTGATCGCGCCGAACTGCGTGCTCTGCGCAAGCGGCAGCACAGTCTCCCGAGCCAGGACATGTCCGACCCGGGATACCGTCGCTTGCGTTATGTGAGGTACGCCGATGACACCCTTCTCGGGTTCGCCGGACCCAAAGCCGAAGCCGAGGAAATCAAACAGCAACTGGCTCGGTTCCTGCATGAAGACCTCAAGCTGGAACTGTCCCGGGAAAAGACGCTGGTTACCCACGCCAGAACCGGCGCGGCGCGATTCCTCGGCTATGAGATCACCGTCCGAAGGGACGACCGCAGAGCGGAACGGAAACGAGGGAGCCGACGCAAGCGTCGGTCGACCAACGGAACCGTTGCGCTGCATGTTCCCCAAGACGTGATCAAGGCAAAATGTGCACCATATCTGGCACGCGGGAAACCCGCGCGGCAGCCCTCGATGTACCACCTCGACGACTACACGCTCGTCAACATCTACGGCGCCAGGTACCGCGGAATAGTTAACTACTACCTGCTGGCCGGCGACGTCTTTCGACTGAACCGGTTGCACTGGGTCATGCAGTCCTCGCTGCTGTGCTCCCTGGCGGACAAGCACCGCTCGACCATGTCGCAGGCGGCCCGAAAGTACAAGGCCACCATCGACACCCCGGCCGGGCCACGCAAGTGCCTCCAGGTCAGCATCGCCCGGCCTCCGAGCAGGAAACCGCTGGTCGCACAGTTCGGTGGAATTCCACTCAAACGGCACAAGGTCGCAGTCCTGACCGACCGCGACCCTGCCCAACGCCTCGCACCACGAAGCGAGTTGACCAGACGGATGCTGGCCGGATCCTGCGAACTGTGCGGACAGACCGCGAAGATCCAGGTCCACCAGATCCGCAGACTCGCCGACCTGGACCGGCTCGGGCAGACGCAGCCCGACTGGGCCGTCCTCATGGCAAAGAAACGGCGCAAGACCCTCACGGTCTGTCCGCCCTGCCACGAGGGCATCCACGACGGTCACGAAACCGCAGTTCACGAACATCACTGGAGAGCCCGTTGCGGTTAACGCCGCACGACGGGTTCGGGAGGAGGCCGTTGGGAAAAGGAGCAGCCCCGCTGCCACCTCGCCCGACGGCCCACCTCACTCTCGCCGCTCCGGGGGGCGACGCCTTCGGGGGTGTGGGCGGGGTGTAAGACGTCCTGTTGTGTGGCGGGGTGTTCAGGGCGGCCGTGGTGGGTGCGGTCGTCGTGGACACCTTGTGTTCATTGTGACAGTTGTTGGCGTTCATTGTGTTTGCTCTGGGTGTTCCCGGGGCGGGGTTACGGTGCGATCGTGTTCATGGTCGGCACAGGTGATCGGCGCGACTGATCGGCGCACGCTGGGGGAATCAATGCGCGGCATAGAGAAGTTGGCCGGGGAACTGCCTCGCGGTGTCGAGGTGTTCAGTCTTCGGCCCGACGGGGTGGTGCTCTTCGCGGATCGGGGCGGGGCGCGGGAGTTGGGGCCTCGGGAGGAGTTTCTGCGGTTCATCGACGCCGGGCAGTTCGCCCACTATCTGGTGGGCGACGCGCGGACCTCGCCCGAGCGGCCGTCCAACGCCACGTACAAGCTCGGGGTCGTCGGGCCGCGCAGTGCGTTCACTCCGCACGCGCACGGCGGGGAGCACATCGTGCTCAGCCTCGGGCACGCGGCGTGCGGGCTGTACGACGCGGAGCGGGGGCGGGTGAGTGAGGTGCGGTTGTTTCCCGGGGCGATGATCCGGATACCCGCGATGATGCCGCACTCGTTCGCCAACCGGGGCGCCACGCCGCTCCAGATCCTCGCCGCCAACACCGGCTTCGGCATCGACCACGAGGACTACGCCATCACCGCCGACGAGGCCGAGCGCCGGATCGGGGAGACGGGGAGGACGGCTCGGTCCCTCGGGACGCTCGACCGGGTCTCCACCGACTACGCCCTCCTCGCCGCCTCCCTCCGCGACATCGAACGCCTTCAGTCCACCCGTGGCATCGGCGCCGTCTCCGTACGGGAGCGGCTCGCCGCCCGGCTGCGGCGGGTCGCGTACGCGTTGGAGGGGCCTCGGTGATCTGTCCGCACTGTGCCCAGAATCTGCTCCGCAAGGAGCGGCCCAACATGACGTGCTCCAAGTGCCGCCGGCCGTACGCCCTCGACCCCAAAGGCAACGCGCTCGGGCTCCACGACCTCCGCGTTCTGCGGCTCGTCCAGAAGCTGTCCGGCGACGGTCAGCTGTCGGTATCCGTCAGCCAGCTCTGGTTCGCGGCCTCCCGCAGGACACGCCAGCAGGGAAGCGATCTCCCCGGGACGCTGGGGTGTTCCGCCGTAGCGGTCGTGGTGGGGTGCGGGCTCATCGCTCTCGGGGTCAGCATCGGGGAGGAGGCGGCCGTCGCCACCGCGTTCGGGGGGCTCTTTCTCGTGGGTACGGTCATCGCGCTCATCGTGACCGCCGTCGGTCGCAGCAAGCGCCGGGAGGCCCTGCCGTACAGCCACTTCCGCTCCTCCGTGATGGGCCGCTGGATGGTGGTGTACGGCGCGCTCCCGGCCGGGGTCGTGGACGAGAGAGTGCTCAAGGGCGTTGTACGGCCGGAGCGGCCGGCGGCCGTGCTGCTCTGCCCGGATACGTCCATCGCCGCGTTCCTTGTCGCGAACGGTGTTCCGCAGCGGTACGGGCTCGCCCTGGTCACCGAGGTGGGTGACGTAGACGTACGGGGCGTGCCGGGCGAGGCGCCCGTCATCGTGCTGCACCACGCCGATCCGTTCGGCTGCCGGCTGCCCGGACTCGTCCGTGACGCGCTGCCGGGCCGCCGGGTGGTCGACGCGGGGATGCCGCCGCGCTCCGTGATGAACACGCCGAAAGCGCTGCCCCTGCGCGGTGAGAAGCCGCGCCCCGAGGTGGTCGCCGCGCTCAGGGGCGTACGTGCGACCGGTGCGTTGACGGACGCCGAGGTGGCGTGGCTCGCCGACGGGTACACCGGCACGCTGGCCGCCGTACCGCCCGTCAAGCTCCTTGCCACCGTCACCCGGGTCGTCGAACGTGTCACCGCGGCTCCCGAACTTGAGCGGGCCAGGGACCTCGGCTTTCTCAGCTGGCCGGGGGAGGGCGCCGCGTGAAGAGGCCGAATCCGCTGCTCGATCCGCTGATCGACCGGGTGCTCGCGCGCGCCCTCGAACGCGCCGTCGCCCGCGCGGGCGCGCCCGGACTGACCGGCCGGATCCGGTTCACCGAGCGCCAGTTGTACTACGAGGTGTGCCGCGCGCTGCGCCCGCTGCACGCGTACCCCCGCCGGGTCCGCCGTACGCCCGCCCCGCCCGTACCGTACGAGCGGTTTACGGCCGCCCTGCGGCGGTACGCGGACGGGGGCGGTGACCTCGGGGGGTTGCTGGGTGGGGGTGGGGGTGTGGGTGGCCGCGCGTCCTCGCCGCCTGAACCGCGCGAACCCGACCTCTACGACTACGGGCTGCCCCGCCTGCTCATCTGCCAGAGCCCCTCCGTCGCCCGGATGCTCCTCGCCAACGATCTGCATCTGGAGGCCGCCTGCCCGGTGTTCGCCGCCGACGATCTGCCGTTCGATGCCCGGCTCGTGGCCGGTCTCGGGCGGGTCGACGGCGCCACCGTGCACGTCCTGCACGACGCGAGCGCGGCCGGACTTGCGCTCACCGGGCGGGTGCGGGACGCGTTCGAGGGAGTCCCGGGACCCGTAAGGGTCGTGTCCATGGGCCTGGTGCCCCGGCACGCCATGGCGCTCCATCTGGTGGCGGGCAGGGGGCCGAACGTCCCGGCCGGGCTGCCCGCCACGCTCACTCCCCGCGAGCGCGCCTGGCTCGCGGCGGGACGTTTCGCCGAGGTGGAGTCCGTACCCCCGGCGAGGCTGCTGCGTACCGTTCTGCGCCTGGTGCGCGGGCCCCGGACGCCCGTCCACTCCGTGTGGACGGGGCTGCGCACACTGCGTGCGTCGGGATTCATGACATGGCCGGCGGAGAACCGGCCGGGCGGCGAGACAAGGACAACAGACCATGAACCGGCCACGTGAAATCCCGTACAGGGATGAACTCCTCGCCGATCACAGCGTCCACCGCACGTACGAGGACGGCCGCGAGGAGTGGCGGCGCCGCGACACCGCCGACGGCCGCCGCGTCGTGCGCTGGCACGACAACCGGGGCGCCGCCGGCACCGACGAGCTGCTCGGCGGCGGGATCGTCAAGCGCCGGTACGCCGACGGCACGGTGACCTACGGCCGCGACATCGGCTACGGCCGCACGGTCTGGGACCGGGGCGAGACCGTCCTCGTCAACCGGACGTCGTTCGGCGGGCGCATGGGCGCCGTCCTGGGCGGAATCGGGCTCGCGACCCTCGCGGTCACCGCCGCGCAGCTGCCGCCCGAGCACCTCAGCCCCGAAGAGGAGGAGGCGCTCCGGCAGCAACAGGCCAATTCCTCGTCCTCCGGTGGTGACGGCGGTGGCGGCGGTGACGGCGGCGGTGACGGCGGCGGTGACTGGGACTCCGACGACGACAGCGGCTGGAGCGACGACGACTTTGGTTAGAGAGGGAGTTGAGGGAACCATGGCGCGCTTCGCCGCCTGTCTGGCACCGACCCCCGAGCGGTCGGCGGGCCATCTCGCCGCCATGGGCGCGGCGGTACGGCACGAGGTCGGCGGAGGCGGCGCCGCCGGCGGAGGCGCGGTCCGTACGCCCCATCTGGCGCTCGTCACGGACGAACCGGGCTACGCCGCCGGGCCGTTCGCCGCGTACGGCCGTACCGCCGTCGGCGAGGTCACCCTCCACAACAGGCCGGATCTCCTCGAAGCGCTCACCGTCGCGGGCGACCCCGCCCCGCCCGGCTGCCCGGACGGCGAGCTGCTGCTGCGCTGCTGGGTACGGATCGGCGCGGCCGGGATCCGGGCGGCGGAGGGCATGTTCGCGCTCGCCGTGCACGAACCGGCCGAGGGCGGCGGCGGTGGTCCGGGCGAACTCGTGCTGATACGGGACCACATGGGCGCCCGCACCCTCTTCTACGCGCGCGCCGACGACACCTGGGCCGCCGCCACCTCCCTCCGCGCGCTGCGCCGCTGGCCCGCGCTCGTCGCCGCCGGCGGCACCGGGCTCGACCTCGCCGCCGTACGGTCCTTCCTGACCTTCGCCTACCTCCCCGGCGAGGAGACCCTGCTGCGCGGCGTACGCGAGGTGCTGCCCGGCCGGTGCCTGCGGCTCGCCGCCGACGGGACCGTGACGGAGACGCACTACTGGGAGCCCGAGGAGCGGCTGGAGGCGCAGTTGGAGGGGCGGCTGGAAGAGCGGCTGGAGGAGCGGCTGCCTGGCGGAGGCGATGCCGACGCCTCGCCCGCGCCCTACGTCCTGCGCCTGCGCGAGCTGCTCGAAGAGGCCACCGCGATGCGGCTGCCGCCGGGCGAGGACGTCGGTGTGCTGCTCTCCGGCGGCGTCGACAGCTCGCTGGTCACCGCCCTCGCCGCCAAGCTCCACGATCACCCCGTCCATACGTACTCGATCAGCTTCGGCGGTGAACTCCCCAACGAGCTGGGCTACTCCGGGCTCGTCGCCACCCACTGCCGCACCCGCCACCGGATCCTCACCGTCTCCGGCGCCGCCGTCGCCGCGCGGCTCGCCGAGGCGGCGGCGCTGCTCGACAGCCCGGTGGGCGACCCGCTGACCGTCCCGAACCTGATGCTCGCGGAGGCCGTGGCGGGCGACGGCCTGCGCGTCGTGCTCAACGGGGAGGGCGGCGACCCGGTGTTCGGCGGGCCGAAGAACCTGCCGATGCTGGTCCAGGAGATGCACCGCCGCCGTGACGACCTTCCCGGCGGCATCCCCTACGGCGCGTCCGAGCACGAGGACATACGCGCGACCGCCTACCTGCGCTCGTACCGCAAATGCTTCACCGACCTGCCCGATCTGCTCACCCCCGAGGCGCTCCACGCCCTCGCCCCGCTGCCCGCGCCGCAGCGCCACGTCACCCCGTATCTGCGGCCCGAGGCCAGGGACGGCCGGATGGACCATCTGCTCAACCAGCTCCTGCACTGCAATCTGCGCACCAAGGGCGCCCACCACATCCTCACCAAGGTCGAACGGCTCACCGCCTCGCAGTCCGTCCAGGGCCGCTCCCCGCTCTTCGACCGGCGGGTGGTGGACCACGCCTTCGCGACCCCGCCGCGCTGGAAGCTGAACGGCGCCACCGAGAAGTGGGTACTGAAGGAGGCCGTACGGGACCTGTTGCCGGACACGGTTGTGGACCGGCCGAAGAGCGGCATGCGCGTCCCCGTGCAGCAGTGGCTCGGCGGGCCGCTGCGCGAGCTGGCGGACGATCTGCTGCTGGGACGGGAGGCGCGCGCCCGGGGGCTGTTCCGGCCTGACACGGTACGGGCGTGGCTGCGGGGCGAGGGGGCGCTGCTGCCCCGGCAGGGCGGGAAGCTCTGGCTCGTGCTCACGCTGGAGCTGTGGCTGCGCGCCTACGACATCAGTTGATCGTGGAATCACCCTTCGGAGGACCGCCCGTGCCCGAACCGACCGTGCCCGACACCACCGACACCACCCTGATCGATCCCCGTACGGGACGGGCCCGTGGCAGCCGCCCCGCCGCCCGCGAGCCCCAGGTCGCCGCCGCCGTCGCGGCGGCCCGCCGCGCCCTGCCGGAGTGGCGCGCGCTGACGCCGAAGGAGCGGTCCCGGCGGCTCCACCGGCTCGCCGCGCTGATCGAGGAGCACGCGGGCGCGTATGAACAGCGCGAACGGGCCGGTACGGGCAAGCCGGCGCACGAGGCCGCCGGTGAGGTCGAGCAGATGGCGGACCTGTTCCGCTTCTACGCGGGCGCGGCGCGCGCCCAGCCCGCCCCGGCGGCGGGCGCGCTCGTCGAGGGCCACGAGAGCTGGGTCCGCTGGGAGCCCCTCGGGGTCATCGGGGTCGTCGTGCCCTGGAACTACCCGCTGATGATGGCCGCGTGGCGCTGCGCCCCCGCGCTCGCGGCCGGGAACACGGTCGTGGCCAAGCCCGCCGAGACCACCCCGGACGCGCTCGAACTCCTCGCCGGGCACGCGCGCGAGGCGCTGGGCGAGGGCGTGCTGACGGCGCTGCCGGGCGACCGGGAGACCGGCCGGCTCCTGGTCGCGAGCGGCGTGGACATGGTCGCCTTCACCGGGAGCGCGACGGCCGGCGCCGAGGTGGCGGCGCGCGCGGGCACCCGCCGGGTCAGCCTGGAGCTGGGCGGCAACAGCCCCGTCGTCGTACTGCCCGACGCGCCCGAGGACACCTGGACGGAGCTGGCGGCGGCGACCACGTACAACGCTGGCCAGAGCTGCGCCGTACCCGCGCGGGTGATCACGCTCAGCGCCAACTACGACGCCGCGCTGGCCGGGCTCACCGCCGCGATGCGCGAGCGCGTCGCGGGCCGTGACTTCGGCCCGCTCAACAACGCGGACCAGGCGGCCCGTTACGACCGGATCGTGGCCGCCTCGGCGGCGAAGGTGACGGCGACCGGGGACACGGCGCCGGGCGCGGGCGAGGAGGGCGGCTTCTGGCGGCCCACGACCGTACTCGCCGAACTGCCGGACGACGACCCGGCGGTACGGGAAGAGGTGTTCGGGCCGCTGCTCACGGTGCAGGCCGCGGAGAGCGTCGAGGCGGCCGTCGCCCTGGCGAACGGCGTGCCGCAGGCGCTCGCCGCGAGCGTCTGGACGCGGGACCTGCCGACCGGGCTCGCGCTGGCGGCGCGGCTGGACGCGGGGGAGACCTGGCTCAACTGCCATCTCGTCCAGACGGCGGAACTGCCCCACGGCGGCCGGGGTGCGTCCGGCCACGGGACGGATCTCAGCGCGCTGGCCCTGCACGAGTACCAGCGGCCGAAGACGGTGACGGCGCGGCTGCGACCGTACTGACGGCTGAGCCCGTGCTGTACCCCTACCCCTACCCCTACCCCTACCCCTACCCCTCGGCGCGGCTGACGCCATCTTGTTTTGTCCGCGCGACATGTGACGATGAGTAAAGCGCTGGTAAACGGCCGGTGATCGAAATCGGTGAGCGGAGCGGGAGCGGAGTGTGGTCGGGCGTACGTGATCGGCGTACGGAGGGGAGGCCGGAATGGGGTGCGTCATCCACGCGCTGGCCGCTGTCGTGGCCGCGCTGTGCGTGGGGGGATTTCTGCTGGGCGGTGAGATCGCCGTGGTGGGGGTGGTCGTTCTGACGGTCGGGGCCGGGACCTGGCGGGTGGCCGTGGCATCGAGGCCACGGACACGGCCGCGGCTGCACTCGCCGTCCTGGCGGGGCAGCCGCGGCCGTGGGGGTGTGGCTGCGGGCGGTGCTGTGGGTGTTGCTGCGGGTGGGGCGGAGGGGGTGGGCGGGTCAGGAGTGCTGGTAGGCCACCAGCGAGATGCCGACGAAGTGCACGACGAACGCGGCCAGGGTGAAGGAGTGGAACACCTCGTGGAAGCCGAACCACCGAGGTGACGGGTTGGGCCGCTTGAGGCCGTAGATCACGCCGCCCGCGCTGTACAGCACCCCGCCGACGATCACCAGTACCAGTACGGCGATCCCGCCGGCGCGCAGGAAGTCGGGCAGGAAGAAGACCGCGGCCCAGCCCATCGCGATGTAGCAGGGGGTGTACAGCCAGCGCGGCGCGCCGACCCAGAACACCCGGAACGCGATGCCCGCCGCGGCGGCGGCCCACACGGCCCAGAGCAGCGTCCGGCCCGTCGAGGCGGGCAGCAGCAGCATGGTCAGCGGGGTGTAGGTGCCCGCGATGATCAGGAAGATGTTGGCGTGGTCGAGCCGGCGCAGCACGGCTTCGCCGCGCGGCCCCCAGGTCCCGCGGTGGTAGACGGCGCTGACGCCGAAGAGCAGGCAGGCCGTCAGGACGTAGATCCCGCAGGCGATCCTGGCGCGGGTGGAGTCCGTCAGGATGATCAGCGCCGACCCGGCGATCACGACGGCGGGGAACATCCCCGCGTGCAGCCAGCCGCGCAGTTTCGGCTTGACCGGGCTCGGCGGCAGGATCCCGGCCGGCCCCCCTTCGGTGCTCGGGGGGTTCGCGGACGGATCGGACGCGGCAGGGTTCATGGGACTCATGCTACCTACGGTTCCGTAGGTTACGGCTCGGTACGGCGGGTTCAGGACGTACGCGCGACCGGTTCCGTTTCGTGTTCCGTTCGCTGCGCCCGGGGAGGCCCCTGGGCCCAGGAAGGGTCAAGACCTGGAAAACGGCCTGGAAAACCCCGAAGGTCGCGCCGGTCCGCCGCGGGCCGAGTGGTGATGCTCACGTGTGAGGCCCTCTGGACAGATGGGCACGATCATCGGATGATCAAATGAGTGCGGTCGGCACCGGATGAGCGGCTACGAAGCATCCGGGTCGCAGCCCCCAAGGGGCACAACACCCGAAACCCTCACCAAGGAGCAATCGTGGCGCGCGAAAACGCGGCTCCCCTCACCATCCCCACCCAGCATCAGGACCTGATCTCCTGGGTGGACGAAATCGCAGCCATCACCGAACCGGACAGGGTGGTCTGGTGCGACGGGTCCGAGAGCGAGTACGAGCGCCTGTGCGGGGAGCTCGTCGGCAAGGGCACGTTCCGGAAGCTCGACCCGGTCAAGCGGCCCAACTCGTACTACGCCGCGTCCGACCCCTCCGACGTGGCGCGCGTCGAGGACCGTACGTACATCTGCTCCGAGAAGGAGGAGGACGCGGGTCCGACCAACCACTGGAAGGCCCCGGCGGAGATGCGCGACATCTTCACCGGTGACCAGGGCGTCTTCCGCGGTGCGATGCGCGGCCGGACCATGTACGTCGTGCCGTTCTGCATGGGCCCGCTGGGCTCGCCGCTCTCCGCGATCGGCGTCGAGATCACCGACTCCGCCTACGTCGCGGCCTCCATGCGCACCATGACCCGTATGGGACAGCCGGTCCTCGACGAACTCGGCGCCGACGGCTTCTTCGTGAAGGCCGTCCACACCCTCGGCGCACCGCTCGCCCCCGGCGAGGCCGATGTGCCGTGGCCCTGCAACTCCACCAAGTACATCTCGCACTTCCCCGAGGCGCGCGAGATCTGGTCGTACGGTTCCGGTTACGGCGGCAACGCCCTGCTGGGCAAGAAGTGTTACGCGCTGCGTATCGCCTCCGTCATGGCGCGCGACGAGGGCTGGCTCGCGGAGCACATGCTGATCCTCAAACTCACGCCGCCGCGCGGGGAGTCGAAGTACGTCGCCGCCGCGTTCCCGTCCGCCTGCGGCAAGACCAACCTCGCCATGCTGGAGCCGACGATCTCCGGCTGGACGGTGGAGACCATCGGCGACGACATCGCCTGGATGCGGTTCGGGGAGGACGGCCGGCTCTACGCGATCAACCCCGAGGCGGGCTTCTTCGGGGTCGCGCCCGGCACCGGCGAGCACACCAACGCCAACGCGATGAAGACCATGTGGGGCAACTCCGTCTTCACCAATGTCGCGCTCACCGACGACGGCGACGTCTGGTGGGAGGGCATGACCGAGGAGCCGCCCGCGCACCTCACCGACTGGAAGGGCAACGACTGGACCCCGGAGTCCGGCACCCCCGCCGCCCACCCCAACGCCCGCTTCACCGTGCCGGCCGGGCAGTGCCCGATCATCGCGCCCGAGTGGGAGGACCCGAAGGGCGTGCCGATCTCGGCCATCCTCTTCGGCGGCCGGCGCGCCTCCGCGGTCCCGCTGGTCACCGAGTCGTTCGACTGGCAGCACGGGGTCTTCCTCGGCGCCAACGTCGCCTCGGAGAAGACGGCCGCGGCCGAGGGCAAGGTCGGTGAGCTGCGCCGCGACCCGTTCGCCATGCTGCCGTTCTGCGGCTACAACATGGGCGACTACATGGGGCACTGGGTCAAGGTCGGCCAGGACAAGGACGCGGCCAAGCTCCCGAAGATCTACTACGTGAACTGGTTCCGCAAGGACGACGCGGGCCGGTTCGTCTGGCCCGGCTTCGGCGAGAACAGCCGCGTGCTCAAGTGGATCGTGGAGCGGCTGGAGGGTACGGCCGGGGGCGTCGAGACGCCGATCGGCATCCTGCCGACGAAGGAGTCGTTCGACACGGAGGGGCTGGCGCTGTCCCCGTCCGAGCTGGACTTCCTGCTCTCGGTCGACAAGGAGGTCTGGCGCGAGGAGGCCGCGCTCGTACCGGAGCACCTCAACACCTTCGGCGACCACGCGCCGAAGGAGCTGTGGGACGAGTACCGGGCGCTGGTCCAGCGCCTGGGCTGACCCGGCGGGTCTGCTGAGCGAACGTGCCGCGACCCCCGGAGCCGTGCGAGGGCTCCGGGGGCCGTGGTACGTCACCCGGTGAGGGCGTGTTTCAGTGGGATCAGCCGGCCGTCGTCGGCGCGTAGAAGGCGTACGTGGCGGTGTACGGGACGCTGACCTGGTCGGCGTCCGTGCAGGTCCCGGCGGGGGCGACGCCGCCACCGGTTTCGAGGCGCTGGATGTAGGAGACCTTGCCGAAGACGCCGTCGCCGCGGTTGGCGGTCGCCTTCAGGAGCAGCTCCGGAATCGTCCCCGTGCGGGGCGAGTTCGCGACGGCCGCGGCGTTGACGGCGCTTCCGTCAACGGTGGACACCCAGACGGGACCGCGCGAGTGCAGCGCGATCGTCTTCTGCTTCAGGTCGCCCTTGCGCCACAGCGTGGCGGCGGGCTCCAGCAGCGTCCATCCGCCGTTGGCGCACGTGTAGACCTGCACGCCCTTGGCGGACAGCTCGGCCACGCGCTTGTTGCCCTCCGGCACCTGCAGTGCGGCGGGTATCTCGGCCTTGGCGGCGCTCGCGCTGTGACCGGCGGCGCCGTGGCCGACGGTGTGGGTTGCGGCAGCACCGGTGCCCGCGCCTCCGAGGACCACCCCGCCGACGAGGGCGAGGCTGCCGATGGCATGGGGAAGGCGCTGAACGAGCTTCATGATGAATTTCTCCAACTAGCCTGTGGGACAAGCAACTTACGTTTCCCCCGTACCAGTGGAGACGGTTGATCGGTCCCGGCGGTTCAGCTGTACCGGAGGGAAAGATCATATTTTTGGTGGCGGCCGGATCCGGTAGCGGCCGGGAGCCGTCAGCGCGCGCCGATGAGGTCCGGCGCGGCCAGCGCCGCCGTGTGGGCGTCCATCCGTTCCGCCGCGAGGATGGCCGCCGCCGTGTCGGCGCGGGAGGCGGCCACGACCAGGGCGCGGCCCGCGAGGGCGAGAGCGCGGCGGTGGAGGGCGGCCGGGTCGGCGCCGGTGAGGGCCGCGTGCCGGGCCGGCGGAGTGCCCCGGAGTGCGGCGACGCGGGTCGCTATGGCCTCGGCGGCGTCGTCCAGCCCCAGCTCGTCGGTGACGGCGAGAAGCGCGGACAGATGCCCGGCGAGCTGGATGTTCAGCTCCTCCTCACGGCTGTGGTGAGGGAACGCGGAGTCGGCGCCGGCCATGGTGTGGACCGACTTCGTACGGATCGGCTCGTACATGAGGCCCTCCCGGCATCGTCAGGAGACCATCCTACATTGGATTCAGTCTAAAGTTGAGTGATGTCCGGGTGATCGCGCCGGAGGTGGCCGGAGGCGGCCGGACATGGCCGGAACCCGTCGGTTCCGGGTCCTGCCGTCGGGGGCCGGAGCCCGCCGCTCATGGCTGCGCGTACCCCTCCAGGAACGTCCCGATCCGCGTCACCGCGTCCGTCAGGTCCTGCACCGTCGGCAGCGTCACGATCCGGAAGTGGTCCGGCTCCGGCCAGTTGAACCCCGTACCGTGCACCACCATGATCTTCTCCGCCCGCAGCAGGTCGAGGACCATCTGCCGGTCGTCCTTGATCTTGTAGACGCTCGGGTCCAGCCGGGGGAAGAGATAGAGCGCCCCCTTCGGCTTCACACACGTCACGCCCGGGATCCGGGTGAGCAGGTCGTACGCGACGTCCCGCTGCTCCAGGATCCGGCCGCCCGGCTCCACCAGCTCCTGGATGGACTGCCGGCCGTTCAGCGCCGTCGCCACCGCGTGCTGCGACGGCATGTTCGCGCACAGCCGCATATTGGCCAGGATCGTCAGCCCCTCGATGTACGAGGAGGCGTGCGCCTTCGGGCCGCAGACCGCGAGCCAGCCCGAGCGGAACCCGGCCACCCGGTAGTTCTTCGAGAGCCCGTTGAACGTGAGGGTCAGCAGATCGGGCGCGATCGCCGCCGTCGGGGTGTGCGTGGCGCCGTCGTACAGGATCCGGTCGTAGATCTCGTCGGAGCAGACGACCAGATTGTGCCGCCGCGCGATCTCGGTGAGCGAGGCGAGCATCGCGTCGTCGTACACGGCGCCCGTCGGATTGTTCGGGTTGATGATCACGATCGCCTTCGTACGATCGGTGATCTTCCGCTCGATGTCGCCGAGGTCCGGCATCCACTCCGACTGCTCGTCGCAGCGGTAGTGCACGGCCGTACCGCCCGCCAGCGACACCGACGCCGTCCACAGCGGATAGTCCGGGGAGGGGACGAGGACCTCGTCGCCGTCGTCCAGCAGCGCCTGCATCGACATCTGGATCAGCTCGGAGACGCCGTTGCCGAGGTAGATGTCCTCGACGTCCAGCTCGATGCCCTTGGTCTGGTAGTGCTGCATGACCGCGCGGCGCGCCGACAGGAGCCCCTTCGCGTCGCCGTAGCCGTGCGCGTCCCCGAGGTTGCGGAGCATGTCCTCGAGGATCTCCGGGGGGCACTCGAAACCGAACGCCGCCGGGTTCCCGGTGTTCAGCTTGAGGATGCGCTGGCCCGCCGCCTCCAGCCGCATCGCCTCGTCGAGGACGGGGCCCCGGATCTCGTAACCGACGTTGGCGAGCTTCGTGGACTGGATGACCTGCATGTCGGCCACCTTACGGCCGTGTAACGGAGGCCGCCTGGTGTTTTTCCCCACGTTGCCCTGCCGGGGTGACGGCTGCGGTGCCCCGCCGGGGTGACGGCTGCGGTGCCCCGCTCCTAGCGGACCGGGAAGCTGAACGTGTACCCCTTCTCACGCAGCCACGGCAGCAGCTCCCGCAGCGCCGCCGCAGTCTGCGACCTGTCGCCGCCGCCGTCGTGGAAGAGCACCGTGGGGCCGTTGCCCAGCTGGCTCCGCACCGTGCGCAGGATCGCCGCCGTCCCCGGCTCCTCGAAGTCCTTGGAGTCCACGTTCCAGCCCACCGGCCGCATCCCGGCCGCCGCCGCGATCTGCCTGCTGTACGGGGTGAACGCGCCGCCGGGCGCCCGGTAGTACAGCGGCTTGACGCCGCCCGACGCCTTCTCGATCTGCCGGGCGGCCTTCAGAATCTGGTCCTTCTGATAACTCTCCGGCTTGTGGTCCATTCCGGTGTCGTGCGACACCGAGTGGTCGCACAGTCGGTGTCCCTCCGCCACCACCCGCTTGACCAGATCCGGATGCGCCTCGGCCTCAGGGCCGACCATGCAGAAGACCGCCTTGACGTGGTTCTTCTTGAGGATCTGGAGGATCTTCGGGGTCCAGACGGGGTGCGGGCCGTCGTCGATGGTCAGGTTGACGGCCTTGCCGCCGTCCTCCGCGTCGTGCGCGATGTCCATGTTCACCAGCGGCGCGGGCAGTTTCGCGTCGGGCTTCGACGTCTGCTCCGGCAGTACGGCGGCGCGGGCCGGGGCGGCCGGGGCAGCCGGAGTGCTCGGCGCGGCCGGGGTCTCACGGCGCGGAGCGGGTACGGACGAGCCGCCTGCCCCGGCACCCGCCCCTGCCCCGGGCGCCTTCGCGTCGTCGGTCGGGGCCGCCTGCTGCCGGCCGCACCCGGTGACCAGCGCCGCCCCGGCGAGGACGAGCGCCGTCGCCCTCAGCGCCCGGGCGCCCGCCGTCCGAAGTCCGTAGCGTGCTCCGCGCGCCGGATTCTCTGTCATGTCCCCCACCGTTCCTACCTACCTCTGTCCTCTGTTCCGCCGTGTTCGGGAGAAGAGACGTGTGAAGGGGCGCGGAGGATCCGCTTTCGACGCCTCGGTCATCAGTTTTTGACACCACCCGGCTGCGATCCGTGCGGATCGGCCCGTCACGGACCGGCCCGTCACGGGTGGCTCAGCCCGCCACCGCGCGCAGTGCCCCCGGCCGCCGGCCGGTGAGGGAGTCGAGCGCGGCGGCCGTCGCGTCGTCCGCCGGGAGATGGATCAGCAGCCGCTGTCCGTCGGCCTCGGGGAGTTCGAGCGTCTCCTGGACGAGCCGCAGCTCGCCCGCCGTGGGGTGCGCGAGCCGCCGGACGCCCGCGCCGCGCGCCGGCACGCGCGGCAGATCGGCCCAGCGGTCGGCGAAGGAGGCGCCCCCGGTGAGGGTCAGTTCGTGGACGAGCGTGCGGAGGTGCTGGTCGTCGGGGACGGAGTCGGACCTGAGCCGGGCGACCACCGTATCGGCGATACTTTCCCAGTCCGGATGCGCGGACCGGGCCCGCGGGTCGGTGAACACGAACCGCGCGATGCTGGGCGACGGCGCGTCCAGCAGCCCGAGCGGGCCGAAGACCTGCCGGTAACCGGCGGTGTGGGCCAGCACCTCGGTCAGCCGGTTCAGCAGCACGGCGGGCGTGGGCTCCAGCCGGTCCAGCACGGCGTGGAGGGACGGCCGTACGGTACGGGCCGGCGGCCGGCCCGCCCCCGGGCAGAACTGCGTCGTGCCGCTGACCGTCTTCAGCGCGTGGACCAGGGCCGAACGGTCGTCGGCGGTCAGCCGCAGCGCCTCGGCGAGCGCGGCGAGTACCGGGAGCGACGGATTGCGGTCCCTGCCCTGTTCGAGACGGGTGAGGTACTCGACGCTGATCCCGGCCAGCGTGGCTAGCTCGGACCGGCGCAGCCCCGGCGTACGGCGCCTGGTGCCGACCGGGAGCCCGACCTCGGCGGGGGACGTGGCCTCGCGGCGCGCGCGCAGGAAGAGGCCCAGTTCGTTGTCGCTCACCCGGCAAATCTACCGGCCGCCGCCGGCCGGGAGGGCGAGAGGGAAAGGCTCGTAGCGTGGCCCTGCGGCTACCAGCCTCCGCGCGGTCTTCCTCCGCGCCGCCGGAGTGGGCATCCTGACCCGGTTCCGAGCGCACCGCGCACCCTGTGTCCGCGCACTCCGTGTCCGCGGACCCTGTCTCCACGCCTCCTGTCCCCGCGCCCGCGCTCACTCCCCGAGAGGTTCCCCGTGTTCATCGCCTTCGCCGTCGTCGGCATCCTGCTCGCCCTCGCCCTGACCGCGTCCGCCGTCGGCGACATCACCCGCTCCGAGCAGATCGTCGCCGCGCTGTCCAAGGTCGGAGTGCCGGACTCCTGGTTCGTGCCCCTCGGCCTCGTCAAGATCGCGGGGGCGCTCGGGCTGGTGATCGGGCTCTGGGTGCCGTTCCTGGGCGCCGCCGCCGCGATCGGCGTGATCCTCTACTTCATCGGCGCGCTCATCGCGCACCTGCGCGCCAAGGACTACGGATTCGCGCCAGTCATCCTCTTCATCGCGCTCGCGGCGGCGGCGCTGGTGCTGCGCCTGGCGTCCGCCTGACGTCCGGCTGGCGTCCGGCGGAGGGGCCCGCGCCTGAACAGGGCCTGCTGAACAGGGACTAGAAGAAGGTACGGACGAGATCCGTCACCGTGCCGTCCGCCGTCACCAGCGGAATCAGCTGCCACTTGTCGAACGACGTGCACGGGTGCGACAGCCCCATCCCGACCCAGTCCCCGACCTCCAGCTCAGCCCCCGGCCCGGTCGCCAGCCAGCCGTGCTGGTCGGACAGGCGCGTCACCGTGATGCCGGCCGCCGGGCGGATCGCGCCCGTACGCCCGTCCCGTACCACCTGGGCCTCCGGCAGATGCAGGTCGTACGCGGCGTCCCGCTTGCCCGCGTTGACGAACGCCTGGCCGGGGGAGGGGCGCGAGACGACCTGGGCCCAGAGGCGGAAGGCGGACTGGAGTGCGCCTTCCGCCGGTACGCGGTTGAAGGGCGTGAGGGCGCGGTACTGCCCGTCGTCGTGCGAGACGTACGCGCCGGAGCGCAGCAGCTTCAGCACGGGACGCGAGAGGGCGGGGAGGTCCGCGAAGACGTCCGCCACCGTGTCGAACCAGGCGCTGCCGCCCGCGCTGACGACGATCTCGCCGGTGTCCGCGAAGCGCCCCGCCGCGTCGAACTCCCCGGCCAGCGCGGTCAGCCGGCGCAGCCAGGCCCGGACGCGGTCCTCGTCGGCCTCCGGCACCTCGCCCTCGTACCCCGCCACCCCGACCAGCCGCAGGGTCGGTACGGCGGCCACCGCGTCCGCGACAGCGGCGCACTCCGCCCCCGTACGCGCGCCGGTACGCGCCCCCTCGCCCGCGCCCAGTTCGACCACGACCTCCACCGGACGGCCGGCGCCCGCCGCCCGGAGCGCCTCGTCCATCAGCTCGACACCGCGCACGGAGTCCACGTAGCAGACGAGACGGAAGGCGGGGTCCCGGTCCAGCTCGGCGGCGAGCCAGCGCAGCGCCACCGCGTCGACCACCTCGTTGGCGAGGAAGATCCGCGCGATCCCGAACGCCCGGTAGACCCGCGCCTGATGGGGGACGGCGGCGGTGATGCCCCAGGCGCCGTGCTCCAGTTGGCGCGCGAAGAGCTGCGGGGACATGGAGGTCTTGCCGTGCGGCGCGAAGGCGAGGCCGTGGCGCGCGGTGTACGTCTCCAGCAGGGCGAGGTTGTGCGCGACCGACTCGGCGGAGAGGGCGAGGACGGGGGTGGTGAAGCCGCCGGTGAACAGGGAGCGGCGCTCCGCGGCGAGCGCGCCGACGGTCATGCCCTCGGCGTCCGGCGGCAGCCCCTTGAAACGGTGGTCGACCCGCTCGGTGCTCAGATCCTCCGCGCTCGGATTCCCCGTGCTCAGATCCTCCGTGCTCTCCGTGCTCTCCGCGCTCTCCGTGCTCAGGTTCTCGGCCACGGGACCTCCCCATCGTCGCCGGCGTTGCAGATGACGCAACGCCCATTGCGTATGTCGCTCGCCGCTGTCTAACATCCGAGCCGACAGCGGGTCAATGGTGCCCGCGATCACCAGGAGGAGCCCCCGTGACCGTGACCGCGACCGCAGCCACGGACGACCGCCACCCCGGCGTGGAGGTCGTCTGCCTCGGTGAATCCATGGTCACCTTTCTGCCCGCCCGCCCCGGCCGCCTCGCGGACGTCCCGTCCTTCGACCGCACGATCGGCGGCGCCGAGTCCAATGTCGCCTGCGCGCTGGCCGCCGCCGGCCACCGCGTCCGGTGGATCAGCAGGGTCGGCGCCGACGGCTTCGGCGACCATCTGACCGAGGCGATCGCCGCGTACGGCGTCGACACCTCCGGCGTACGCCGGGACCAGGACCGCCCCACCGGCATCTACTTCCGTACGGCCACGGACCGCGCCGACGCCGCCCACGAGGTCGCCTACTACCGCGCAGGCTCGGCGGCGAGCGCCATGGCGCCGGGCAACCCGCCCAGGGACGACCTGTGGGCCGGGCGCGTACTGCACCTGTCCGGCATCACGCCCGCGCTCTCGGACGGCTGCCTCGCCCTGACGCGCGAGCTGACCACCCGGGCCCCCGGCCGCCCGCTCGTCTCCTTCGACGTCAACCACCGCCCCGGCCTGTGGCGCCGGGCCTCCGACGCCCGGGTCCTGCTGGAGCTGGCCCGGGGCGCCGACCTGGTCCTCGTCGGCGAGGACGAGGCGGCGGAGGCGTGGGACGTGCACGGCGCCGACGCGATCAGGGCCGCGCTCCCCGAGCCTGCGACGGTCGTCGTCAAGCGCGGCGCCGCTGGCGCCACCGCGTACACCCGCACACAAGAAAGCACGGGAGACCGGCGCACGGCGGCCGGCGACACCGTCACCTCCGTCCCCGCGCCGCGTGTCGATGTCGTCGCGCCCGTCGGCGCCGGGGACGCGTTCGCCGCCGGATTCCTCTCCGCCACCCTCCGCGGCCTGCCCACCGCCGCCCGGCTGCGCCACGGCCACCTCATGGCCGCCGCCGCCCTCACGGTCCCCGGCGACCTGGGCGCGCCGCCCTCCCGAGCCGCCGCCGACCGGCTGGCCGCGCTCGACGACGCCGACTGGGGGACACTTCGGCTGGGCCCCGGCTGGACGGCGGCCACGGAGACGGAGGTAGGCAGTCCATGAGCCAGAGTGTCGACCGGGCGCTGAGCATCCTCCCGCTCCTCGCGCGGGGCCCCGCCGACCTGGGGCAGGTGGCCGACGCGCTCGGCGTCCACAAGTCGACCGCGCTCCGGCTGCTCCGTACGCTCCACGACCACGGCCTCGTCTACCGCCAGCAGGACGGCCGCCACCGGCTCGGCGCGCGCCTCTTCGCGCTGGCGGCGGAGGCCGTGGAGAACCTCGACGTACGCGAGATCGCGCACCCCCATCTCCGCGCGCTCAACGATGAGTGCGGCCACACCGTCCACCTCGCGGTGTACGAGGAGAACGAAGTCCTCTACATCGACAAGGTCGAGAGCCGCTATCCGGTACGGATGTACTCGCGCGTCGGCAAGCCCGTCGCGATCACCGTCGCCGCCGTGGCCAAGCTGCTGCTGGCCGACCTGCCCGAGGGCGAGCGGCGCGCGGTGGCCGGGCGCCTCGACTACCCCCTCTACACGTCCCGTTCCACGCCCCACGCCGCCGCCTTCCTCAAGGAGCTGGCGACCGTACGCGACCAGGGGTGGGCCGCCGACCTCGGCGGCCACGAGGAGTCCATCAACTGCGTCGCCGCGCCGATCAGGGGAGGGGACGGCCGGGTCGTCGCCGCGCTGTCGGTGTCCGCGCCGAACGTCGTCGTCACCGCCGAGGAACTCCTCGGCCTGCTCCCGCTGGTGCGCCGCACGGCCGAGGCGATCAGCGGGGAGTACTCGGGGACCACCGTCCCGTCCCGGTAGCCGCGCCAGGGGATACCGTGAAGCCCCTGAGCGGGAGACAACGGGGGAGTCGGGCAGTGGATCAGTACGGGGGACATCAGCACGGCGGCCCCGGGCAGGGCTTCGGCCCACCGCCCGCGGGCCATGGCTACGGTTACGGCTACGGTCCGCCGCAACCCCCGCCCACGTACGGCGTCCAGCCTCCCTACGGCGTCCAACCCCCGCCCCCCGGACCCGACTTCCTCGCGGTGGACCGCAGGAACGCCGTCGTGGTCGACCAGGACGGCGTCTCCTTCGAGATCAACGGGCACAGCGCCGACTTCCCCTGGCACGGCATTCTCACGGTCCGCTACAAGGTGGATCGCGGTACGGCCCTGATGGTGGCCGTGATCGTGCCCGACGGCAGGTTCTTCGAGTGCCGCGTCGACGCCCGGAGCGCGGTCAAGCTCAACGAGTGGATGCGCCAACTCGCCCACGTCCTGGGCGTATACCTCGCCGGCCGGTAGCCCCGGCCCGCGAGAGGCCGACCGGCCGGCCGGCGGGCTCAGTCCTCCTGGAGCCGTTCCACCGCGTATCCCGTCACACACCCCACCACCAGCACCGCGTTGGACATCAGCACGCCCTCCGCGACCAGCCCGTCCCACTGGAGCGCCATATTGACGGCCTGCGCCGCCACCGGGACGGCGAACGCCGCGGGCAGGTGCTGGAGTTGGTGGTCGCGGTACGGATCGCTGTGGACGCGGCCGGCCGCCCAGGCGGCGACGGCGATGCACACGGCGTTCGGCAGATGGATCAGCATCAGCCGGCCGGCGAAGGTCTCCAGCTTCTCCTCGGAGGCGAGATAGTCGTAGACCAGTGTGGCCTGGAGATACTCGGTGAAGAGCAGGGCGATGATGCCGGCCGCCCAGGCGCGCATCAGGGCGAACACCGGCGCGCCGCGCCCGTCGTCCCGCCGCACGGGCGCACCCGGGTACTCGTAACGCGTCATCGCCGCTCACATCCGAACAGATCGCCGTGCATCAAGACCCCGTATTTTGACGTGTGTTGTGTGTGACCGACCCGCGCGATCGCGCTGTTCCTCAGACCACCGTGAACAGGAACACGACCGTGAAGCCGGCCGCCGCCAGTCCGCACGCCGTCACCAGCAGCACGTACTGCGCCACCGGCGACCAGCTGCCGCGCCCCGCGACCGTCGCGGTGCGCTCGGGGTCGGCCGGGTCGTACGCCACGGTGACCGGTGCGCCCACCTCCATCGCGCGCGTCGCCAGATCCTCGAACTCGATCTCCCGGCCGGCCGGCAGCCGGAAGGTGAAGAAGTACCGCTGCGCGTCCGACCGGTTGTACGGCTCGGTCTCGACCCGTACGCACCTGCCCACCGCCCGGCCGCCCGCCCG
The DNA here is from genome assembly GCF_040701725.1 of Streptomyces sp. NPDC093109. NCBI lineage: Bacteria > Bacillati > Actinomycetota > Actinomycetes > Kitasatosporales > Streptomycetaceae > Streptomyces > Streptomyces sp. NPDC093109. The sequence continues at coordinate 52,956 of NZ_JBFBEZ010000038.1, read as the reverse complement.
CAGCGCCCGGAGCACCGCCGCGAGCCGGCGGCCGTAGTACGCGGTGAGCCAGCCGAACAGCAGAATCATGCCCACGAAGAAGACGTAGTCACCGCCCGGGATGTCCATGGCGCGCCTACTTGAGGGTGATGGAGTCGAGGATCCGCCGCAGATCGCCGTCGCTGAGCTTCCCCTTGACCGCGTCGATCCGTACGGCGTAGGCCTTCTCCGCCGTGTCGATGCCCGCGACGATCACGCCCTCGACGCGGGAGCCCTTCTCGGTGAACTCGAAGTCGACGCGTCGCGCCTCCGCCCTGCCCCCCGGGGCGTTGACCTCGATCTTCGTCTGCCGCTTGAGCGTCGAGCCGAGCGCGATGCCCGCCTCGGCGCCGATCGCGGCCTCCTCCGCGGTGCCGGCGTTGGTGAAGCCGAGCTGGACGGTGATCATCCCGACATTCTTCCCGCCCTTGCCGTCTTTCCCGTCCTTGCCCTCTTCCGCGAGCGTGGCCGCCGCCGCGTTGTACTTGCTGCGGTCGGCCGCGCTCTGCGGCGTGAAGGCGGGCGGGTGCGCGACGGTGACCGTGGGCGTGCGCAGGGTGCCCCAGCCCTCGGGGAGGGCGCCGCTCGTGCCCGTATCGCCGCCTCGGGTGCCCGATCCGGCGCCGCTGTCACCCGTCCGGGTGCCGCAGCCGGCCGCCAGGGTGACGAGGGCGGCGGAGACGGCGACGGCGGTCAGCCACCGCGGGGGCTTCCGGCTGTGGACTCTGGTGTTCATGGCGTCTGCGCTCCTGTCGCCGGCGGGTCAGTTCGCACAGTAGCTGTACGGGACATAGGTACGGCTGTCTCCGTGCGGAGCGCCGAGGAACTCGGCCTTGTTGAGGGTCTCTTCCTTCTTGTGGGTGGAGACGGAGAAGCCGAGGCTCAGCCCGAGATTCAGTTCGAAGCCGTACTCCGCCGCCTGCGTCTCGCCGGTGTAGTTCGTCCGGCTGGAGAGCCCCTCGTCGAAGAGCAGCCGTCCGAACGGGTCGTCGGCGCCGGGCCGCTTCGTCGGGGCGTGGTCGTCGAACATGTAGGTGAACGGGGCCGCGTTGTCGCCGCCGCCGTCCAGCCACTTCTGGGCGACGGCGCGCTGCCGGTCGCCGTCGGAGCCGGGCGGGATGATCACGGAGTTGGTGACGACGTCGATTCCGGTGGTGCCTGAGCCGTCCGTCGCCTTGCCGCCGCCACCGCGCTTGTCCTTGCCGCTCTTGCCGTTGTCGCCGCCGAGGCCCCCGCTGTCGCTGGTGCTGTCCTTCTCGACCGTACGGGTCATGTCGATCCGCAGCAGCTCGCCGGTCTTCTTGTCGTACGTGACGGTGATCGTGCCGGTCTGGGTGGAGGAGATGGCGGCGCCGCCGCTGATCGGCCCGGCCTCGTAGCCGACGTTCGAGCCGTACTCGATGGCCGCGCTGTATGTGTACGCCTTCGTGCCGTTGAACTTGTTGTCGGTCCAGGTCACTTCGGGAGAGAACTTGAAATTCCCGCCGAGGGTGGCTCCCAGCTTCTTCTCGTCGCCCGCCGACACCTTGAGCCCGGCGGACGCGGAGGCATCCAGGCCGATCTTGCCGTACGTGATGTGCCGGTCGCCGAGCTGCTTGTTGATGCGGTCGCGGAGCTTTTCCTCCTCCGCCATCGGGCCCTTGCCGAAGAAGTAGAGGATGCTGTTGCCGAGACCGCCGCCCTGCGCGTTGGTGTTCCGGTTGGACAGCTCGTACGCCTTGAGCATCTCGATGTCGTCCCGGAAGGCGGCGGCCTCGGCCTCGCTGTCGAAGACCCAGGTGTCGCCGTTGGTGACCTTGATACCGGCGCCGAGTTCCACCTTGTCGGCTCCGAACTTGCCTATTTTCGCGCCCGGTTTCCAGTCCTTCTTGGCGGCGACGGAAGCGGCGTCGGTGAACGTCATCATGACCCGCTGGTCGTTCTCGTCGACCTTGCCGTCCCCGTTGATGTCGGTCTTCGACTGGAGGGTCGTCTGCTGGAAGCCGTACTCCTGGCCCCACTCGATGAAGAGCACCTTCGCCTTGGCGCCGGCCTTGTCGGCGAACGACGCGACCTGGCACAACGCCGGTTCGTAGGCGGCGTCGGTCCTGGCCTCCGGATCCTCCGTGCCGGGCGCGCCGGGCACGCACGGCCCGCTGAAGGTGACAAGACACCGCAGCTGGGAGGCGATGGTCCGGTCGACACCCGTGCCGACCATGGCCCCCGCCACGGCCGCCACCACCACGATGACTCCCACGTACTCGGTGCCCGTGGCGCCCCGGTCGCGTCCGGGCCGCCCCCGTCTCCGTACCGTTTGCCGACTCATCCGAACGCCCCCGTGCACGACCGCGTATCTTTTCGCACGCGGAATCGGAATGGGAGCGTACGGACGTGGGCACAGGGGTGGCGTGGGCCCGTGGGCCCAACGTGGGCCCAAAGTGGAGCTGGGGCCGCGGAATTCACAAACGTGGAATTTTCATTGAAACACCAGTGAACTGCTGACTGCTTCGCCCGACTTTGCCAGTGGTTACTGCCCGGTTAGCCGATCACCGGGATCCGATAGGTGTTCTCCGAGCCCCAGGTCGTGGATAAAGTGCTCGACCAGAAGCCCAGAAGCGTCCAGCGGGAGAGAACTGCGGATGCCGGAAATCCGGTGTCCGGAGCCGAACGGGGAACCAGCGTGCCGACCGCGATCGCAGTCACCAGCCCTGATCTGGTGCTGCCACCAACGGACCATCAGACGCCCACCGCGGCGCTGCTCCAGTCACCCGAAGCCCAGCCGCTGGACGCCGCGCTCGCCGACATGCAGGTCCTCGTCGAGCAGCACGGCTATGTCGTCGCCCTCTACCCCGCCACGATCCCGGTGGCGCACGAACGGCGGCTGCACACCGTCAGATCGATGCTGGAGAGCGACCGGATCGCGCTGCTGAAGCTCGACCTGCCGCCCCTCGGTATCGCCGTACTCGTCCGGCAGTTGCGGCAGCTGTCCATCTGCGATTTCAGCGCGGGGGTGGTCGCCTCGGCGGCCCGGCTGCTGTCGCACTACATCTACGCCGGAGCGCTGCTCCACACCGTCGCCAAGCTCGACCGGGTGCCGGTGACCCTCAAGGCCCACGCCAGGTCCTGGGTCCCCGGTTCACAGTTCGGGGTGGTCGCCAATCCGGCGCCCCAGCTGGTCAAGATCGGTTCCGGCGAGCTGACCGGACCCGACTTCGCCACGCGCCTGATGGTCGCGAAGGGACAGTCCCAGTCGGACTGGGTCACCGCGACGCTGGCGCCGGCATGGAAGGTCCAGGGCATCGAGGAAAGCGCCCTTCCGGCCGATTCACGGGGCTGGTGGGGAACGGCCAAGATGGTCGAATTCGCCGCCTTCATGCCGGATATTTCTACCCTTTATCAACTGGTCTCCTCGGTCCGCAGGGAAGCGTGTTCCTGGTGCGGCATCGAACTGATAGGTGACCGCTGCGGTTTCTGTTCGGCGCCGCTGCTCCCGGCCGGTCCGCCGACCGCGTCCGCTTCGGTCGTGTCGTCCGCGCCGGCCGCGTCCGCGTCGACCGCGCTCGTACCGGTCACATCGGCGGAGAACCGAATCCAGGCCACAGGTGTCCTGAAGCAGGGGGGTCCTCAGCGGCGGGGCACCTGACCCGCGCCCCGCCTCCCCGCGGTCGCCTCCGGCCCGCGGCGGGCCCGCTCGGCCCCTCGGCCCGCTCGGCCCCTCGGCTTCCCCGTCCCGGTCCCTCGCCCTTGTCCCCGCCAGGCTCTACGTCCCCCGTCACCGAACGAGGTTGTCCCGCTCATGAATTCACGGCAACGCCGCGGCGTCATACTGCTTCTTCTCTCGGTCCTCTGCGCCTTCGGTGCCTTCGCCGGTGTTCTCTCGGTGATCAGCGACGTGAACTCGAAAGTCGGCCCCGAAGTACGGGCGTACCAACTGAAGTCGGACATCGCGCCGTACACCCAGCTCTCGCCGGACCAGTTCGAGAAGATCACGATGCCCCGGCGCTGGCTTTCCAAGAACGCCGTGACGGATCTGTCCATCGTCAGCGGGAAGATCGCCGTCACCCAGCTCAAGCAGGGCTCGCTGCTCCAGAACGACATGATCGTGAAGCGGCCCGCGCTCGCCAACGACGAGCAGGAGATCGCCATCATGATCGACGCCGCGACCGGTGTCGCCGGCAAGATCACCCCGGGCGCCCTGGTCAATATCTTCGCCACCTTCGCCGGCAACAACGACGGCGCCAAGGCGGAGTCCCGGATCATCGTCCCCAACGCCAAGGTCATCGACGTCGGCCGGCTCACCGTCCTGGAGCCCGACGAGAACGACCGGAACCGCAGCGCGGTGAAGCAGGCCGTACCGATCACCTTCGCCCTCAAGACGAAGGACGCGCAGCGCGTCGCGTACGCCGAGTCCTTCGCCCAGCACGTACGACTCGCCCTCCTCGCCGACGGCAGCCCGACGACGCTGCGGCCCGGCGAGAACTCCTACACCCTCGAAGGGGACAAGTGAGGGACGCATGACCACCCGAATCCTCCCGGTCGTCGGCGAAACCGACGCCGCCCGGTCCATCACCACCCTGCTCAGCCAGCTCCCCGACGCGGAGCCGGCCGGGCCGGTCGGTGACTCGACCACCCTGATCGACACCCTTGCCCGGCTGGCCGCCGAGTCGATCGACGAACTGCCGGAGGTCGTGCTGGTCCACGAGCGGATCGGCCCGGTGCCGGCGCTCGAACTGATCAGGGAGGTCGCCCTCCGCTTCCCCGCGGTGGGCGTCGTCCTGGTCACCACGGACCCGAGCCCCGGGCTGTTCTCGGCCGCGATGGACTCCGGCGCGCGCGGCCTGGTCGGCATGCCGCTCTCGTACGAGGAACTCGCCCAGCGCGTCCAGGCGGCAGCCGCCTGGACCGTGGGGGTACGGCGCCATCTCGGCCAGGGCGCCGACGTGTTCACCGGCCCCGGCGGCATCGTGGTCACGGTCAGCGGCGCCAAGGGCGGCGTCGGTACGACCCTCACGGCGGTGCAGCTCGCGCTGGCCGCGAAGGCGTCCGGCATGAACACCGCGCTGGCCGATCTCGACCTCCAGTCCGGCGACATCGCCTCGTACCTTGATGTCCAGTTCCGCCGCTCGATCGTGGACCTGGCGTCGATCCAGGACATCTCCCCCCGGGTCCTCCAGGACGCGGTCTTCATCCATCCGACCGGGCTGGGACTGCTGCTGGCGCCGGGGGAGGGGGAGCGCGGCGAGGAGATCAACGAACGGTCCGTACGGCAGATCGTCAGCGCGCTCCGCAACCGCTACGACGTCGTGGTCATCGACTGCGGCACCCAGATGAACAGCGCGAACGCCGCCGCCATCGAGATGGCCGAAACGACCGTACTGCTGACGACGCCGGACGTGGTGTCGGTCCGCGCGGCCAAACGCATGGTGCGGCTCTGGGACCGGCTCCAGATCCGCAAGGCCGAGGAGACCGTGACGGTCGTCAACCGCCATACGCGCAGCACCGAGATCCAGCCCGCGCTGATCGAACGGATCACCGGCACCCGGGTCGCCAAGGTGACGATCCCCGCCAACTTCAAGGAGTTGCAGGCGTCGGTGGACGCGGGCCGGATGCAGGACCTGGAGGCCAAGTCCACGGTGAAGCAGGCGATGTGGGGACTGGCCGGGGAGCTGGGGCTGGTGAAGATACCGGAGCCCACGGAGAAGAAGCAGGGCAAGTTCAAGGGCGAGGCGGACCGGGGCTCGATCCGGGTCCGCCGCGGCCGTTCGAAGTGATGGACCGGACAGACAGGGTTCACGAGGTCGAGGGGGCACGTTGCGCCATGGGCGTTCAACTGAAAGGCCGAACCGCCACGCTGCTGCGTGACGACCGGGGACAGGCCGCGATCGAGTTCACCGGCATGGTCCCGGTCATCCTGGCCACGGTCATCCTGCTCTGGCAGGCCGCGCTGATCGGCTACACGTTCTCGCTCGCGGGGAACGCGGCGGACGAGGCGGTACGGGCCGGAGCGGTGGCCCCGGACGGGGCGCGGACGCCGGCGTGCCGGGCGGGGGCGGAGAAGAACGTGTCCGGGGCATGGCGGGTGACGGGCGTGAACTGCTGGTCGGACGGGTCCGAGGTCAAGGCGAACCTCTCGATCCGAGTGCCGCTGCTCTTCCCCGGCGTCAACATGCCGTTCTCCGTCCCTGCCCACGCCTCCGCGGTAAGGGAGAGCTGAACCATGCCGACCATGACCATGCTGAGCAGGTGGAAGCGCCCGCACATCACTGCCAGGAGCGGCCGGGACCGGGACCGGGGCCAGGCCGCCGTCGAGTTCGTCGGCGTGATCTCGCTGCTGCTGGTGGTCGCCCTGGCGGCGATCCAGCTCGGCATCGCCGGGTACGCCATGCAGCAGGCCGGTACGGCGTCCCGCGCGGCGGCCAGGGCGGCCACGTACCGCGAATCCACCGTGACGGCGGACCAGGCGGGGCGCGCGGCGCTCAGCGACTGGCTGGCCGGGCGCAGCGGCTTCACCGTGGTCCCGGGGGCCCAGCAGGTGAAGGTCACCGCCAGGGTGCCGATCCCGTCGGTCCTCCCGCTCTTCGACCTGCCGGACGCCCGGCGCAGCACGGTCATGCCGCTCGACTGACCGGGGTACGGATCGCTCCGTACCCCTACCACCACCCACCCCTACCACCCACCCCTTCCACCACTACCACCGCACCAGCAGAACCAGGGAGTTGAGGAGCATGAGCCTCCGGGCGCGCATCAGCAGCCCCGAACCGACGAACGGGCAGAGCGAGGAGAGTCTTCTCGTCGGGGTCTACCGCGCCAAGCTCCTGGAGGAGATCGACCTCGCGGAGATGTCCGCGCTCGCCGCGGCCGAGCGGCGGGCCCGGCTCGAACGCGTGCTGGGCCACATCATCAGCCGCGAGGGACCGGTCCTCTCCACCGGCGAACGCACCCAGCTCATCCGCCGGGTCGTCGACGAGGCGCTCGGGCTCGGCATTCTGGAGCCGCTGCTCGAAGACGCCTCCATCAGCGAGATCATGGTGAACGGCGCGGACCAGGTCTTCGTCGAGCGCAACGGGCGGCTGGAGCTGCTGCCCATGCGCTTCACCTCCAACGAACAGCTGATGCAGACCATCGAGCGGATCGTCTCGACGGTCAACCGCCGGGTCGACGAGGCGAATCCGATGGTCGACGCCCGCCTCCCGTCGGGCGAGCGCGTCAACGTGATCATTCCGCCGCTCTCCCTCACCGGCCCCATCCTCACCATCCGCCGCTTCCCGCGCGCCTTCACCCTTCAGGAGATGATCGGCCTCGGCTCGCTCGACGAGCAGATGATGGTCCTGCTGGCCGGGCTGGTGCGCGCCAAGTTCAATGTGATCGTCTCCGGCGCCACCGGCACGGGGAAGACGACCCTGCTCAACTCCCTCTCCGGGCTGATCCCCAACGGCGAACGCATCGTCACCATCGAGGACTCGGCCGAACTCCAGCTCCAGCAGTCGCATGTGATCACGCTGGAGAGCCGCCCCTCGAACGTCGAGGGCAAGGGCCAGATCACCATCCGCGACCTCGTACGCAACTCCCTGCGTATGCGCCCCGACCGCATCATCGTCGGTGAGGTCCGCGGCGGTGAGACCCTCGACATGCTCCAGGCGATGTCCACCGGTCACGACGGATCGCTCGCCACCGTCCACGCCAACAGCGCCGAGGACGCGCTGATGCGGCTCCAGACGCTGGCGTCCATGTCGGAGGTGGAGATCCCGTTCGTGGCGATCAAGGACCAGATCAACAGCGCCGTCGATGTCATCGTCCAGCTCACCCGGCACGCCGACGGCTCGCGCCGGATCACCGAGATCGCCATCGTCGACTCCCACGGACGGGAGGAGTACCGGATCGTCTCCGTCTGCCGCTATCTCGCCCGGCCGATGAGCTCCGACGGCCGGATCCACGGCACGTTCGAGTACTACCCGCTGCCGCGCCGGATCGCGGAACGGCTCTACCTGAAGAGCGAGCCCGTACCGCCGGCCTTCGGGGTCGCGGCCTCCGAGGGGGAGCTGGCCGTACGCCGGACGGCGGCCTGAGGACCGCGCCCGTCGCCACCACCCGTAACCCACCACCCGTCAACCACACCCGCCACCCGCCACCCGCCACCCACCACCCGTCCCCCCCCCACACACACAGTCCCCGTCCACCGAGAAGGTCCCGCACGACATGGATAATCTCCCGCTTCTGACGATCGGCGTCACACTGCTCACCTGTGTGCTCGGGGTCATCGGCGTGCACGTGTACGCGTCGGGCAAGTCGCAGCAGCAGATGCTCGTCGACCGTATGTCCCAGACGGGACAGATGGAGGCGGTCACCGGCCGGCGCCGCCGCTTCGCCGGCCTCGACCGATGGCTGCGCAGGAAGTCGTTCGGCAAGCGCATCGAGCGCAAGATCGGGGCGACGGGCCTCGATCTGACGGTGGGCGAGTACGTCGTGTACGTGGCGGCCGGGCTGCTGGCGCTGTACTTCGTCGTCGGCGCCGTCTTCGCGCCCTTCTTCGGCGTCCTGGCCCTGCTGATCGGGGTCTGGGGCGGCAACGCCTTCCTCAACTGGCAGCGGGTGAAACGTACGGAGGCCTTCATCAACCAGCTGCCCGAGCTGACCCGCGTCCTCGCCAACGCCACCCACGCCGGGCTCGCGATGCGCACCGCGCTCGCGATGGCCGCCGAGGAGCTGGAGAATCCGGCGGGCGAGGAGCTGCACCGGGTCGCCGACCAGCTCGCCGTCGGCCACTCGCTGGACGACGCCCTCGGCGAACTCGCCGACCGGCTGCCCTCGCGCGAACTGGTCGTGCTCGTCACCACACTGGTGCTCTCCAGCCGGGCGGGCGGCCAGGTGGTCAGCTCGCTGCGCAACCTCACGGAGACGCTGGAGGAGCGCAAGGAGACCCGCCGTGAGGTCAAGACGATGCTCTCGCAGGTGAAGGTCACCGCACTGGCGGTTCCGCTGCTCGGCCTCGGCTTCCTGCTGATGATCAACGCGACGGCACCGGGAGCGCTGGACAAGATGACGGGCTCGGCAGTGGGCCAGGTCGGCACCGTCGTCGCCTTCGCCCTGTACTCCGTCGGCTATCTCCTGATCGGGCGCATGTCCCGGGTCAAGGTCTGAGAAGGGAGGGGACAGACACATGATGGGACTTCTCTACGCCGTCCTCGTGGGACTCGGCGTGTACGGCGTCTTCCACGGCGTACGCATGTACCGCGCGGACGCCCGGCTGCCGGGAGACCTCGCGCTGGCCCTGGAGGTCGGCGCCACCCGTACCACCGCCGTGGGATCGGGGATCGACCGGCTCGGCATGCGCTGGGCGCCCAGCGTGCTCAGGATGATGGGCCCCAAGCGCGTCGACGCGCTGCGCCGACGGCTCGACATGGCGGGCAACCCGGGCGGTATGACCGTCGACCGGTTCGCCGCCCGGCGCGCGGTGTACGGCGCCCTCGGCGCGCTCGCGGCCCTCGCGATGCTCACCAGGGGGCAGACGGTCGTCGCGCTGGTCGCGCTGGCGTACGGGCTGGTCTGGCCCGACGTGATCATCAGGGCGGCCGTCCGGCGCCGTAAGTCGGACATCGAGCGGACCCTGCCCGACTTCCTCGACGTCCTCGCCGTCGTGGTCTCCGCCGGTCTGGGGTTCCGCCAGGCGCTGGAGCGGGTCGCGAGCAAGTACAGCGGCCCCTGGGCCGACGAACTGAGCGTGACACTCCGCCAGATGGACATGGGCGTCAGCCGTCGCGACGCGTTCGAGCAGCTGCGCAAGCGCAACGCCTCCGAGCAGGTGTCGATGTTCGTCACCGCGCTTCAGCAGGGCGAGGAGCTGGGCGCCCCCATCGTCGACACGCTGATCCAGATCGCCAACGACATGCGCCGCGCGGACGCCCAGAGCGCCCGGCGCAGCGCGGCCCAGGCCGTACCGAAGAGCACGCTTGTCGTGACCATGGTGATGCTGCCCGCCACCATGATTCTGATCGTGCTCAGCTTCTACTACGGATCCGGCGTCGACTTCGCGAGCATTCTCTCCGGATGACCGGCATCCCGGAGACGGCGGAGACGGCGGAGACGGCGGAGACTGCCGAGGCGGCGGAGACTACCGAGGTGGCCGAGGTGGCCGAGGCGGCTGGGTCGGGCGTGACGACACGGACGACCCGCACCGTCAGGCTGACCGCGCCGCGACGACGGGGCCCGCAGCAGACGACCCCCCACGCACAGAACCACCCACAGAACCACCCACAGACCCACTCACCGCCCCACCCCCAGACGTACCCCCAGACGTACCCCCAGACGCACCCCCAGCCCCACACGCGCCCGCTCGAACGGGAGGTGACCCCCATGGCTCAGAAGACCCTCACCCTCACGGGCGGGAACACCAGCGAAGTACCGCGCTCGGCCGTAATCGCCCCGAGCCGGCTGCCCTCGCTGCCCATCCAGGTCAACGCCCTCCAGGCGCTCTGCCGGCAGACCTTCGGCTTCCGCCTGGCGATGATCGCGCTCGCCGCGCCCTTCGCCCTCGCGCGCACGTCGTCCCCGCTGGTGACCTGGCTCGTCGGCGCGGCCGTACTCGTCACGTTCATGGTGTCGTACGTACTGCTGCGCGACTGGGAGCGGTTCGGGCCGATCCTGCTGCGCCATCCCGCGCTGCTCGGCGCCGACATGTCCTTCGGCGCGCTGCTCCTGGTGACGGCGTCCCCGGACTCGCCGCTCGCGTACGTCACGATCTGCACGCCGCTGCTCGCCGGGCTGGTGTACGGCTGGCGCGGCGCCGCCGTCTTCGCCGTGCTCCAGTCCCTGATCGTCGCCGCCGCCTATGCCGTCAACCCCCCCGACGCGAAAGCCGGCTTCACCGCGCTGCTCCTGCCGGGGCTCTGCGTCATCGCGGGCGCGATCGGCAGCACCCTGCGCAACCTCATGCTCGGCTTCGGCGCCGCCAGCCAGGCCCTGACCGAGGCGCGCGCCCGGCTCGCCGTGGCCGGCGCCGTCGAGGAGGAACGCGCCCGGCTCGCCCGCGAGATGCACGACTCGGTGGCCAAGACCCTGCACGGCCTCGCGATGGCGGCCGACGGCCTGGCCGGCTCGGCCGACCGGCTCGACCCCGGGACCGTCAAGCGCCAGGCGGAGCTGGTGGCGCGTTCGGCGCGCCGGGCGGCGGCCGAGTCACGCGAGCTGCTCTCGGACCTGCGGCGCGAGTCCGGGCTCGACGGCGGCGTCGACGTACTGGCCGAACTCGCCTCCCGTACGAACGACTTCGCGCGCCGCCACGGGGTCGAGGCGACCTTCAGGCAGCTCGGCGACGCCTCCGTACCTCCCCTGCCGCACGCCGTCGCGCGGCACGCGCTGACCATCGCCACGGAGGCGATGGAGAACGCGCAGCGCCACGCCCACCCCACGTACGTGAACGTCGCGGCAGGGATCGTCGGCGATGTGCTGCGCATCAGCGTCTACGACGACGGTCCCGGCCTCCCGCCAGGCACCACCCTCGACGACCTCCGCCGGGCCGGCCACTTCGGCCTGGTCGGGATGGTCGAGCGGGCCGCCTCCATCGGGGCCCGGATCCGGATCGGACGCGGCAGGGCGGCCCGGGGCACGGAGGTACGGCTGGACCTCCCGGCCGTGGTCCTGGCCGCGGCCACGGGCAGGCCCGTAGCACCCCTGAGGAACTGACCCGCATCACACCGCACCGCACCACGACCCTGTTCCCCACCACGACCCTGTTCCCCACACTCTGAGAGGAGGCCGCAGCCATGCCGGACGACATCGCGAGCCCGTCCCCCACACCGGTACCGCCCGTACCGCCCGTACCGACCGCTCCGTCTGTATCGCCAGGACCGCCCGCACCACCAGAACCGCCAGCACCGCCAGCACTTTCGGCGACATCTGTGGCACCCGAAGCTCCCGCAGGACTCCCCGCCTTCCCACCGACGATGCCCGCCGCTCCGGCGCTGCGCGTGGTGGTCGCCGACGACAACCCGGTCGTACGCGCCGGTCTCACCGTCCTGCTCTCCGGCCGTGACGACATCGAGGTCGTCGCGGAGGCGTCGGACGGCCGTCAGGCGTACGAGCAGGCCCTGCACGCCCGGCCCGATGTCATCCTGCTGGATGTGCGGATGCCGGGCGTCGACGGCATCTCCGCCCTGCCGCACCTGGTGCGCCTCGCGCCGGTGCTGATGATGACGTACAGCCGGGAGAGCCGGATCGTCCACGAGGCGCTGCGGCTGGGCGCCGGCGGCTATCTCGTCCACGGCGAGTTCACCGCCGACCAACTGGTCCACGCCGTACGGGACATCCAGCAGGGCCGGGCCCACTTCAGCTACTCCGCCTCCAGCGCCCTGCTGGCGACGGTGCGGAGCGGTGTCCCGGGAGGGCCCGGCGGGTATGACGGCGTGGGAGGGGCGGAGCCGCTGCCGGAGGGGCTGGGGACGGCGTTCACGGGCCCCGGCTACATACCCGCCGTTCCCGAGCAGTCGTCTGCAACCGCACACGGTGCCTCGCCGGGGCATCCGCCGTACTTTCCGCCGATGCCGCCAACAAACTCGCAGGTGAGGCAAGTTGAGCAAGGGTTGAGCAGGCAACAATTCACTCAAGATGCTTCGCTTTCGCAAGCGGATGTGGCACATTCGTTCCAGGGACGGCAGCAGGCCGTACCCACCGGGCATCCCGCGCCACGCGGGAACCTCTACTCCGAGTTGAGCCAGCGGGAGGTGGAGATCATGGATCTGATCGCGTCGGGCATGACCAATCAGCAGATCGCCGCCGCCTGCTTCATCAGCCAGAAGACCGTCAAGAACCACATCAATCGCATCTTCGCCAAGCTGAACGCCGCCAGCCGCGGCGAGGCCATCGCCCTGTGGAACGGCACCGCGCGAGGGGGTGCGCCCCGCCATGCGTAAGCGCCTCTCCGCCCCCGTCCGACGGGCCCAATCCCCGCGTTGGGCCCGCAGTTGGGCCCGCAGGCCCATGGCGATGGCCACCTCCCCGGCGTACGTTTCTCATGTCGCCAGCGAGACCGGCCAGGAGGAAGCCGGAATCGCGAACGACACCAAAGACTCGTACGAGTCGGCCGGACTGCGGCCGGCCGACACCGGAGGAGAACACCATGTCGAACATCACGCTGAAGGCCGCGACCGCCACCAAGGTCTACGTCGGCACCTGGGCCAACACGGCGGTCACGGCGATGAAGACCCGCCGCGACAAGGGCCAGGGCGCTGTCGAGTACGTGGGTGTGATCGTGCTGGTGGCGCTGATCATCGCGGCGATCGTGGGCTCGGGTGTGGCGGCGACCATCGCGGACGCTCTTACCGCCAAGGTCGGCGAGATCGTCGGCGGTGGCGGCGGCGCGTGATCACTCGTAGGACCAGCGAGTCAGGGCAGGCCGCTCCCATCTACATCACGATGGTGGCGGGCCTGCTCTTTCTCGCGCTCGCGTTCTTCGCGGTCGGTCAGGCAGGGGCGACGCGTAACGGTGCGCAGTCCGCGGCGGACGCCGCGGCTCTGGCCGCCGCTCAGGAATCCCGCGATGTGTTCCGCGCCGATCTGCTGGCGAATCTCCTGACTCCCGGATATCTCGACGGCGTCTTCAACGGCAACCCGATCGGCACCCCCTACGGCTGTGGGGCCGCGGCCCGTTTCGCGGACGAGAACAAGGCCGATCTGGACGGCTGCGGCCGCTCCGGTGCCTACTACTGGGGCTTCAGGGTCGACGTCATCACCCAGAAGCCGGTGGGCGCCAGCATTCTGCCGGGCACGGAGACCAAGCACGCCAAGGCGCACGCCACGGCGATCGTCCAGCCCCGGTGCACTTTCAAGGCCGCTGAAGTGGAAGAGGAACAGCCAGGCGACGGGGGCGACCCGGCGGACGGGGGCGACCCGGAGGACGTCGAACCGTCGTCACCGGGGGAGCTCCAATGCGGCGGCAGGGACCCCTGGGAGATCGATCCGAAGCATCTGGATCTGCTTCCGGACATGGCCGACCTCTTCACTGTCCGACTGGCCAAGGACTGACCGGACCGCGAGCGAACGCAAAGGAACAGGACTCATGAGTGTGTGGCACGGAGCGAAGGCGCGCAGGGCGGCGGGAGCCGCCCTCGCCACGGTCGCGCTGAGCGTCTCCCTCACCGCCTGCGGAGGCGACGGCGGGGACAGCGGCAAGGACAAGGACCAAAGCGCGAGCGCCAGCGCGTCGTCCTCCGCTCCTGGCGACGCGAAGCCCAAGGACGGCGGTGGTGACGGCGGCACGACGGTGCCCGACACCAGTAAAACGCTGGTGACGATTAATGGAACCAACGGATTCCAGTTCGTTATCAATAGCGCGGACCGTGATGACGGCGGATTCCTCACAGTGATGGGAAGCATCAAGAACACCACGAACAAGCAACTCGCCTTCCCTATCGTATGGAACGGCCAAGAGTCTCAGGTGCTTCGAACCGGACGGTCACTGGCCGGCATCACCCTGGTGGACAAGGCGGAGAAGAAGCGTTACTACGTCTTGCGTGATACGGATGGCTACCCGTTGACCACAACGGGGATCGCTCTCCTCAAGGCCAACGAGAGCGTGGACTTCTTCGCCCAGTTCCCTGCCCCGCCCGAGTCCACAACCAAGGTCGACTTCCAGCTTCCCCTGATGCCCACCGCCACGATTGAGATCTCCTGATGCCTGCCACGACGCCCCCCGGGCTCCGGGCGGCCAGGCGTCCCGCCACCACCGCTCTTGCCGCCGCCGTGCTCCTCGCCGGCGTTCAGCTGACGCTCGCGTCCGGCGCCCGCGCCGACGAGAGTCCGAGCACACCGCCCGGCACCGAGTCGACGTCCCCGCCGCCCGAGGTGGACGGCAACGCGCCCGGTCTCAAGCTCCGTTCGGGCGCCACGCTCGCGCCGGCGAAGGTGCTGGACATCATCTCCGTCGTCGAGTCCGAGGGCGGCGACGAGCGCCGTGAGGACACCAACGAGAACGTGAAGTTCGCGCTCCAGGCCGAAGTCCTCTTCGGCAAGGACAGCGCGACACTCAGCAGCCAGGCCAACGGCCGTATCGCCGCCATCGCCAACGAGATCAAGAAGCAGGGCACGTCGAAGGTCCGTGTCTTCGGCTTCACGGACAACCTGGGCACGTACGCGCACGGCAAGGTGCTCTCCAAGCAGCGCGCCGACGCGGTGCAGAAGGTTCTCAACCAGCAGCTCAACGATCCCTCCATTACCTACGAGATCCGCGGCTACAGCGAGGACTATCCGATCGCGGACAACGGCACGGAGGAAGGCCGCAAGAAGAACCGCCGCGTGGAGGTTTCCTTCCCGCGCGGTGGTTAGAGGGAGCCGGCGACGGTTCGCGGAAGGCCCGGTCCACGGCGGAGAGCGATGACGCCGAGGGCCGGGCCCTTTTCTCTGCCCGTTCCCCCGGACCGTTCCCTTGCCCGTTCCCTTGCCCGTTCCCCTGACCATTCGCCCTGCCCCTTACCTCTTCTTTTTGAGCCCGGAGTTGGGCCCCAGGGCCCAGGACTGGGCCCGTTCGGGCGCCTAATCTCCCTCATATGTCGCCACTGGGGGTAGTGCGTCAGATTTGTCGTCGAGTACGCGCGTCCATGCCGCGCACGGATGTCCGCCTGCTGGGGCTGCGCAAGGCGCAGCGTGGGCAAGGGGCCATCGAGTACGTCGGCCTGGTGGCCGTCGTCGCCGGGATTGTCGCCGCGCTGGTGCTGACCGGGGTCGGGCCGGTCATCGCCGACGGGATGCGTACGCAGTTGTGCCGGATCACCGGCGGCGACAACTGCGGTGGCGTAGGGGACGGTGGCGTGCAAGGCGCCGGTGAGGAGGAGGCGGCGCCCGTCCCCGTCCCCGATCCTGTAACCGCCGACAGGGACGAGGCCGTGGACCGGAGCGGCGACGTCCCGGGGACCAGCCAGGCCCAGCTGGACTACGAAGCCGCGCTGAAGGAGCTTCAGGACGCCCAGGCCGACGAGAAGTCCGACTCCGACAAGGCCAAGGAAGCCGCCAAGGAGCTGGCGAAGATCCTCGCCGACGAGCTGGGGATCACCGACGCGCTGGACTGCGTGACCAAGGGCGACATGGGCGCCTGCACCGAGACGCTGGTCAACATTCTGCTCAACCTCGTCGGCGGCGCCGTCGGCAAGCTCGCCGCCAAGTACGGCGCGCCCTGGAAGTGGAAGAAGGCCGTCGAGCTCGTACGGACGCTGAAGAAGCACGGCGATCAGCTGTACGACAGCATCAAGGGCCTGATCAAGAACCGTAAGCGCGTCGGCAAGGCCGAGGACAAGGTCGCCGACGCCCGCAAGGCCCTCGACGCCGAGAAGCAGAAGAAGCCCGGGGGAGAGAACGGGAAACAGGACGGCAAAAAGGATGGCAAACAGGACGGCGATGCGGATGGCAATGCAGACGGCAAGCCGAAGGACCCGCCCGCCACCTGCCCGGTGAGCCACAGCTTCCCGCCCGGCACTCCGGTACTCCTCGCCGACGGCGGTCGCACGCCGATCGAGAAGGTACGGGCCGGGGACGCCGTCCTGGCCGCCGATCCGCTCACCGGCCGGACCCTGGTCCGGCGGGTGACCCGGACGTTCACCACCCACGCCGACAAGGAGTTCACCCGGCTCACGGTACGTACGGACTCGGGCACCGCCTTCGTCACCGCCACCGACACCCACCCGTTCTACCTCGCCGGCCTCCACCGCTGGCGCGACGCAGGCGACCTCACGCCGGGCGACCTGCTCCGCACCGACCGCGGTGCCGCGCTGAAGGTCCTCACCGTGCGCCACTTCGTCCTGCGGCAGACGACACACGATCTGAGCGTCGCCGGACTGCACACCTACTACGTAGGTGTGGGTAATAGCGCCGCCCTTGTCCACAACAACAGCTGCGAGTGGCCCGTCGCCGACAATGTGCCGGGTCCCGCCGCCGGTAAGACGCTGAGGCGGCCACACCACCGGCACACCATCAAGGGATCGGTCGGCAGCGAGGTCAAGGAGTCGAACACCGTCATCCTCGACGGAATGCAGAAGAAGATCGACGACGACATCAAGGGAATCGCCGAGGGGAAGGCGAAGCTCGACCCCGACGGGAACACGTATCGCATCAACGGACGCGGCTACGAAGTGAAGTCGAACGGCACGGTTTTCCCGAAAGAAGGCCCCGGACTCGTCAAACTGGACCGGGTCGAATACTCGGCGCTCCAGCTGATCGTCAAGGGGGACGCCAAATCGCTCAAGCAGCTGGAGATGAACCCGAAGTTCAAGAACAATCCCCAGGCGGTCGAGAAGGCCCGCAGCATCTATGAGGGAACGTACGCGTGATCGTCATCTGTAATTTCCTGCTCGGCCGGGCGCTGTCCCCGGCCGAGCAGACCGCCGCCCTCGCGGGGGCGGTACGGCTCGACCCCGGCCGGGTCGATGTCCGCCACGCCGACAGCGACCAGACCGACCGCGACTGGGAGGCGCCCGTCCTGTGCACGTACCACTCGGTGCGCGGCGATGTCGTACAGAGCCTGGAGGTGCAGCTCCAGCCGGCCACCCAGGCGCCGGGCGTTCCCGCCGACGAGCCCGCGCTGGCGGTGGAGTTCGCCCGCCGGGCCGGGGTCGCGGTGCTCTACCCGGACGACCGGACCGACCCGGAGACGTACTGGCTGACCGCCCCCGACCCCGCGTCGCCAGGCTCGGGCGCGGCCACCGCGGTCCGGGCCCGGCTGGTCGCCTCGGACGACGATCCGCCGTCGTACACCGTGGACGCCGTCGAGACGCCGGTGGCGGCCTTCCCCCGCGCCCAGGTCGGCCCGCTCGCCGAGATCCTGCGGTCGGAGCCCGTCCCGACCCCCGTGGCGGCGGCTGTCGCCGCGGCCGTCGGCTCGGAAGGCCCTGCCGTCGTATCGCTGTACATCTGGGAGCGGCTGGGCCGGCGGATGGCGGCGGGCTGGCCGCCCGGGGGACGGTATCTGCCCGAGCTGTACGCGGAGGGGCTGGCCGCCCGCGACCTCTTCGACGAGCAGGCGGCCCGCCGCGCCCCGGCCGAGCGCGCGGCGCTGCTGAACGCCGTCGCCGAACTGGACGAGCTGTTCCTGACGCACACGGTGGACGACGGCGGAGCCGCGCTGCGCGCCGCGGGGGTACAAGCCGGGGCGAGCCCGTGGTGGCGCCGGGCGCCCGCGAAGCCGCCGTGGCCGTCCGACGGCTGACCGAGAGACGAACAGGGAGTGGGGAGACCGCGCATGGACAAGGACAGGGACAGAGACGGGGACAGGGACCGGACACGTACACGTACACGGGTACGGGTACGCCGGGCCGCCGTGCGCGCCGTGGCGGTCGTGCTCGCGCTGGGGCTCGCGGGAGCCTGCGGAGGAACGCGAACCGGAGCGGATACGGACGGGGATGCCGCGCCCGCCACACAGGATCAGTCGCGCACCCCGACCACCCCAGCGACCCCCTCCGCGAACCCGACCGGCCTCGCCGGCGTCGGCGCGAGCGACGGCAGAGTGCTGGACCAGAGCGAGTTGGACGCGGCGGTGCTCGCCGACGGTGATGTGACGGGCTTCCGGGTCGCTCCGATGGACGCGCCGCCGCCCGGTGGCGAGAGCGCGGACACCGCCGCCTGCGCGCCCCTCACCGCCGTGCTCAACGGCAGGCCGGAACCGCGCGCGAAGGCCGTCGCCTACCGGCAGTTGGCCGGTTCCGAGAACGGTTCCCCGGCCGTCTCCGAGTTCCTCACCGCCCACGGCACCAGGGACGCCACCGTCCTCGTCCGCGAGCTGCGCGCCGCCGTCGAGAGCTGCGCCGGCGGCTTCACCGCCAAGGGCGGCGGCGAAGGCCCGTCTTCCTATACGGCGGTGAAGCGGCTCCGGGTGCCCGACGTGGGGGACGACACCCTCGCCTACCAGCTCACCGGCGACTTCGAGGGCACGCCCGTACCGCTGGTGTTCCAAGTGATACGGGTGGGCGGTACGGTCGCCACCTTCTACACCGCGAACCTCGAAGGCGCCGCGACCCCGGAACTGCCCGGGGCCCTGCCCGCGGCCCAGGCCGCCAAGCTCACGTAGCGCCGTCCCGCCCGGCGTCACCGGCGTCGCCGTCGATGTCACCGTCACCGGCGCCGTCCACGCTCACCGTCACCCGCCCCCCGGGCCGCAGCCCCCAGCGCGCCATCGCCCCGGCCTCGGCCTCCAGCACATGGCGGGCCTTCAGCCGGGGCAGCGGGAGCCGGCCCGGTTTGAGGGTGTGGACATCGACGACGTTCAACTCCTCGTCCAGATAGGCCACATCGATCGGGAAGCGCATCCGGAAGGTGTGCACGCTGTTGCACGGCGTGATCAGCAGCGCGCCCTCGATCCCGTCGCGGCCGAGCAGTCCGCGCCGCCGTGTCCCGTACGAAGCGGCGATCTCCAGGGCGACCGGGGAGTCCTGCCCCTCGACCGTCAGCTGTCCAGTGCCGTTGCGCCAAGTACCCATGGCCAGACCGTAACGCCTGCCCCGTCGGCCGCCGTAGCGTCCGGGGCGCTTCTGGGTCCTGGGGCGCCCCGAGTTGGGCCCCTGGACCCACGACCGGGCCCAGCGGCCCGCTCTAGGGTCGGTGCTGTGTACGCCACGCTGATCGCCGCCGCCGCCCTGTGGGGCGTGGCCGCCGGAATCCCGCTGCCGCGCGCCGCCTACCGGCTCTCGGTCGACTCGGACGTTCCCTGGCGCGACACCTGTCCCGCCGGCCACGCGCTCACCGGCCCGGTCCGGGGCTGGCTGGGCCGCCCCGTCTGCCCGCCCTGCGCCACCACACCGGTACCGGACACCGGCACACCGGCACACCGGACACCGGACACCACCCGCACACCGGACACCCGCACACCGGACACCCGCACACCGGACACCACCCGCACACCGGACACCACCCGCACACCGGACACCCGCACACCGGACACCACCGGCGCGCGCTACGGCGGGCTCGTCGCCGTCCCCCTGCTCACCGCCCTCGTCTGCGCCGCGCTCGCCGCCGGCACCGGCGCCCGTCCGGAACTGGCCGTCTGGCTGCTACTCACCCCGTTCGCCGTGCTGCTCGCCCTCGTGGACCGCCGGGTCCACCGGCTCCCCGACCAGGTGACCCTGCCGCTCGCCGCGGGGGCCGCGGTGCTGCTGGGCGCCGCCGCGCTGCTGCCCGGCAGCGCGGGTTCGTATCCGACGGCGCTGCTCGGCGGGCTCGCGCTCGGCGGCTGCTACGCCGTGCTGTTCCTGATCAATCCGAACGGCCTGGGCTTCGGGGATGTGAAGCTCGCGCTCTCGCTCGGCGTCGCGCTCGGCTGGTACGGCTGGCTGGTGCTGTTCGTCGGGGCGTTCCTGGGGTTCCTGCTGGGGGCGGTGTACGGGGTCGGGCTGATGCTGCTGCGCCGGGCCGGCCGCAAGTCGGCCATTCCGTTCGGCCCCTTCATGATCGTCGGCGCGCTGCTCGGCATCCTCCTGGGCGCTCTGGCCGCCGCCTGACGTGGCGTGACGCCGCCTGACGCGGCCTGAGGGGAAAAGCGTTCGCGGCCCCGGCAACAGCTCTGCCACCATCGCCGCCATGACATCGTCCACCCCGACCCGTACCTTCGACGAACTGGTCGCCGAGGCCGCCGCCGTCCCCGTCGACGGCTGGGACTTCTCCTGGCTGGACGGCCGCGCCACCGAGGCCCGGCCCCCTTGGGGATACGCGCGGGCGATGGGGGAGCGGGTGGCCCGCGCCTCCGCCGTGCTGGATCTCCAGACCGGCGGCGGGGAGATCTTCGCCCGCGCCCTCGAACCGCTCGCCCTCGAACCGCTCGCCCTCGAACCGCTCGCCCTCGAACCGCTCGCCCTCGAACCGCTCGCCCTCGAACCGCTCGCCCTTGAGCCGCCCACCCTCGAACCGCGCGCCCTCGTACCGCCCGCCACCGCGCCGACCCGGCCCGTGACGGCCGTAGCCACCGAGGGGTGGCCGCCGAACACCGTCCGGGCCGCCGCGCTGCTCCGGCCCCTGGGTGCCACGGTCGTGGCCGCCGCCGATGTGCCGTCGCTGCCGTTCGCGGACGGCGCCTTCGACCTGGTGGTGAGCCGTCACCCGGTCACGGCGTGGTGGACGGAGATTGCCCGCGTCCTGCGGCCGGGCGGGACCTACTTCTCCCAGGAGGTCGGCCCGGCCAGCGTCTTCGAACTCGTCGAGTTCTTCCTCGGGCCGCGGACCCCGGAGGAACGGGCCGTACGCGACCCCGAGCGGGCCGCGCACGCCGCCCGGGCGGCCGGACTCGACGTCGTCGACCTGCGCACGGCGGCCCTGCGCACCGAGTTCCACGACATCGGGGCCGTCGTCTACTTCCTGCGCAAGGTGGTGTGGATGGTGCCCGGCTTCACCGTCGAGCGGTACCGCGACCGGCTCGCGGAGCTGCACCGCCGGATCGAGGCCGAGGGACCCTTCGTGGCGACGACGACACGCTTCCTGATCGAGGCGGTCAAGACCGGCCGCCGGCCGGTCTGAGCCCGTACCGCTCGTTCCGTACCACTCCTGAGCGTTACGGGACGGTGTGGCGCATACTCGCCACACCGGGGTCCAGAGCGTCGGAAACCCCTTTTCCTGCGCTTATGTGAGGGAGCGGGCCGCCCGGGACGCGCCCGAACACCGTCGGGGCGCGTTGAATCCCCCATCAACGCTCACGAAGGGTTATGGTGGGAACCCCCCCTCGGGCCGGTCCGTATCCCCCCCCACGGACCGGCCCGTTTTCTCTGCCCGTCGGTGTGCCCGCCGACATCCCGGCGGTATGCCCGTCGGTGTGCTCGCCGACATCCCGCCGACATCCCCTCGGCATCCCCGCCGGAATCCTTACTTCCGGTCGGCCCAGATGTTCGTCCCCTTCGTGTCCACCGCGAACGTGTCGATCTCCGCCAGCTCCGCCGCCGTGAGCCCGGGCGCCCCCACCGCCGCCACGTTCTCCTCCAGCTGCCGCACACTCGACGCCCCGATCAGCGCCGACGTCATCCGCGGATCGCGCAGCACCCACGTCAGCGCCAGCTGCGCCAGCGACTGCCCCCGCCGCGACGCGATCGCGTCCAGCCCGCGCAGCCGCCGCAGCACCTCGTCCGACAGGAGATCCGGGTCGAGGGACTTGCCCTGCGTGGCCCTGGACCCGGCCGGAATGCCCGTCAGGTACTTGTCCGTCAGCAGCCCCTGGGCGAGCGGTACGAAGGAGATGCAGCCCATGCCGGCCGTCTCCAGCGTGTCCAGCAGCCCGTCGTCCTCCGTCCAGCGGTTGATCATCGAGTACGACGGCTGGTGGATCAGGGCCGGGACGCCCATCTCCCGCAGCAGCCGCGCCGCCTCGGCGGTCTGCGCCGCGCTGTACGAGGACACCCCGGCGTAGAGCGCCTTGCCGCGCCGCACCGCGGAGGCCAGCGCGCCCATCGTCTCCTCCAGCGGGGTGTGAGGATCGAAACGGTGGGAATAAAAGATGTCGACGTGGTCGAGGCCCATCCGCTTCAGAGACGCGTCCAGCGAGGACAGCAGATACTTCCGGGAGCCCCATTCACCATAAGGGCCGGAATGCATGAAATAACCGGCCTTGGTCGAAATGATGAGTTCATCCCGGTAGGCCGAAAAGTCCTGAGCGAAGATCTTGCCGAAATTCAACTCTGCGGAGCCCGCCGGTGGCCCGTAGTTGTTCGCCAGATCGAAGTGCGTCACCCCCAGATCGAAGGCGCGACGCAGGATCGCACGCTGGGAATCAAGGGTTCGGTCATCGCCGAAGTTGTGCCAGAGGCCGAGGGAGATCGCGGGCAGTTTCAGGCCGCTGCGGCCACTGCGCCGGTACTCCATGGATGCGTACCGGTCATCGGCCGCGCGGTAGGAGGGTGAATTGTTCATGCTTCCCTCCCTATCACGGACTCGTTATCGCGCAGTTGTGACAGACCGGGTTGGGTGACCCTGGTGGGCGCGCAGTAATGTGTCGGCTTCGGGGTCCCCGGGCCGGCCCCAGGATCCCGTCGGTGGACGCGGCCGGTCCCCCTGTAATCGAGAGGTGGACTCAGTGAACTTGCGCGACCTGGTGTATGGGCTCTACGCACGCCGGGTGGAACGGCGCCTGGATCTCGCGCAGGCGCCCAAGCACATCGGCGTCATCCTCGACGGCAACCGTCGTTGGGCGCGGGCGTCGGGCGGCACGGCGGAGCAGGGACACAAGGCCGGCGCCAGCAAGATCCAGGAGCTGCTCGGCTGGTGCTCCGAGACCAATGTCGAGGTCGTCACGCTCTGGATGCTCTCCACGGACAATCTGAGCCGTCCCGAGGAGCAGCTGATGCCGCTCGTCGGCATCATCGAGAACGCGGTCACCGACCTCGCGGCCGACGGCCGCTGGCGCGTGCACCACGTCGGCACGATGGACCTGCTGCCCGCCCATACCCAGACCGTCCTGAAGGAGGCCGAACAGGCCACCGCCGGTAATAAGGGGATACTCGTCAATGTCGCCGTGGGATACGGCGGCAGGCAGGAGATCGCGGACGCGGTCAGCTCCCTGCTGATGGACCACGCGAGCAAGGGGACCTCCTTCGAGGACCTCGCCTCGATCGTCGACGTCGATCTGATCTCCTCGCACCTCTACACCCGGGGGCAGCCGGATCCGGATCTGGTCATCCGGACCAGCGGCGAGCAGCGGCTCTCCGGGTTCATGCTCTGGCAGAGCGCCCATTCGGAGTACTACTTCTGCGAGGTCTTCTGGCCGGCCTTCCGCAAGGTCGACTTCCTGCGCGCGCTGCGCGACTACGCGGCCCGCCACCGCCGCTACGGAACCTGACCCGGTCCTCCCTCCGGCGGGGTGCCCCAAGGGGTCGCAGCCGATTCACCACGGGTTCATCCACCGTCCGCCGTATGCCGTGGCATGGCGGCGCGTGTTCGAGGGAATACCTCTTCCAGGTCGGTGTCCGAAAAGATCAGGTCAGAGGACACCGCATCTCAGCGGACGGCATGGAGCCGTCCGCCCGGGAGGCCCTTTGCACCAGGACGACCGTGCGCCGAGTCGTACGGGCGACGTGGAGGGCCGGAGCGTCGGCCCGCGCATGGGGCCGGAGCCCGGTCGTCCGCCCGCGACGCCGTCGCACCCCGACCTCATCCGAGGGGGTACGTCCTTCCGTGGTGACCAGCACAAAGCGCCGCATGCCCGACAGGCGCACCTACGTTCTCGACACCAGCGTCCTGCTGGCCGATCCCAACGCCATGTCCCGCTTCGAGGAGCACGAAGTCGTGCTCCCCATCGTGGTGATCACGGAGCTGGAGGCCAAGAGGCACCATCCGGAGCTCGGCTACTTCGCCCGGCAGGCCCTGCGCCTGCTCGACGACTTCCGTATCCGGTTCGGCCGTCTCGACGCACCCATCCCCCTGGGTGATCTGGGGGGCTCGCTGCGCGTCGAGCTCAACCACTCTGATCCCGGCATCCTGCCCGCCGGCTTCCGATTGGGGGACAACGACTCACGGATCCTCGCCGTCGCGCGCAATCTCCAGGCCGAGGGGTACGACGTCACGGTCGTCTCCAAGGACCTGCCGCTGCGCATCAAGGCGTCGTCGGTCGGACTCCTCGCCGAGGAGTACCGCGCCGAACTGGCCATCACCGACCCGGCCAGCTCCTCCGGCTGGACGGGCATGAGCGAACTGACGCTCGCCGCGGACCAGGTGGACCTCCTCTTCACCGAGGAGACCCTCTATGTGCCCGAGGCGAGCGAACTGCCCGTGCACACCGGCCTGGTGCTCCAGTCCGAGCGCGGCAAGGCGCTCGGCCGGGTCACGCCCGAGGGCAACGTACGGCTCGTACGCGGCGACCGGGAGGCGTTCGGCATCCACGGCCGCAGCGCCGAGCAGCGCATCGCCCTCGATCTCCTCCTCGACCCGGACATCGGCATCGTGTCGATGGGCGGCCGGGCCGGCACCGGCAAGTCGGCGCTGGCCCTCTGCGCGGGTCTTGAGGCGGTCCTGGAGCGCCGGCAGCATCAGAAGGTGATGGTCTTCCGGCCGCTGTACGCCGTCGGCGGGCAGGAGCTGGGCTATCTGCCCGGCACCGAGGCCGAGAAGATGAGCCCCTGGGCGCAGGCGGTCTTCGACACGCTCTCGGCGGTCGCGGGCCGTGAGGTGATCGAGGAGGTGCTGGGGCGCGGCATGCTCGAAGTGCTGCCGCTCACGCACATCCGGGGCCGTTCGCTGCACGACGCGTTCGTCATCGTCGACGAGGCCCAGTCGCTGGAGCGGAACGTCCTGCTGACCGTGCTGTCCCGGATCGGGGCGAACTCCCGGGTGGTGCTGACCCACGACGTGGCGCAGCGCGACAACCTGCGGGTGGGCCGGTTCGACGGAATCGTGGCCGTCGTCGAGAAGCTGAAGGGGCATCCGCTCTTCGCGCATGTCACGCTCACCCGCTCCGAGCGCTCGCAGATCGCCGCGCTCGTGACCGAAATGCTGGAGGACGGCCAGATCTGATCGCTTATCACCACAGTTGGCGCCGCCCGGCGAAGCGCGACAGCTTAGCCGGGCGGCGCCGTGCTGCGCGGGCATTTCCAAGTAACCGCTGAGGCAAACGGGGTGTGAGCTTTCCCACGTAACCAAGAATTGCCTCGCGGTGCCGGTTCCGGCAGAGTCTTGCTTCCGTCAGGCCCCGCATGCGGCACACGTGCATCCCCAAGGATGCTGCACCACACAACTCAACAACTGCCGCCGCATGCCGCCCGTGCACCACGCGGCTCTTCCCGCAAGGGAATTGTCCATCGGGCCCGTGTCTCCCCGTGACCGAGTAGTGCGGAGGCCAGTGCCAGGGGCACGATCGCGCTCGCGAGGTCACGTGGGCGGGCGACGCTGGAAGGACACCGTGTGAGCCGGATCTCGGCGGTCCGGGGATTTGCTGTGGCATCTGCCACTGCGGTCACCACCGTCGGCGCTGTCGTGGGTGTTGCCTCGGGCGACCCCCAGACGACCTCGAACGATTTCGAGGCGACCGCAGCCGACATGACGCTTCTCGCAGACATCCCCGCGGGCCAGCAGGCCCAGGTGCAGACCGCGTCGCTGACGCAGCAGGCGGACGCGCAGGCCGCCGCCGCGGACTCCTCCGCACGGAAGTCCGCCGAGGAATCGGCGCGCCTCCAGGCGGCCAAGGACGCCACGGCGAAGAAGCAGGCCGCCGATGACGAGGTCCAGCGCGCGGCCGACGAGGCCAAGAAGAAGAAGGAAGAGGAGGAGCGCGCGAGCCGCAGCGAAGTGCGCTCCACCTCCACCGTCGGCTCGGGCTCCTTCCTCCAGAAGTCCTCCTACACGGTGGCCGAGGTCCAGGCCATCGCCCGGCAGATCGTGCCGGGCGACCAGTTCCAGTGCTTCAGCAACATCGTGGAGCGCGAGTCCACCTGGAACTACCTCGCGGAGAACCCCTCTTCGGGTGCGTACGGTCTGGTCCAGTCGTATCCGGGCAGCAAGATGGCCTCGGTCGGCGCCGACTGGCGGACCAACCCGGCGACCCAGATCAAGTGGGGTCTCGGCTACATGAACGAGCGTTACGGGAGCCCTTGCGGCGCCTGGTCGTACTGGCAGACCCACCACTCCTACTAGGAGTGGCCCGGTAGGCGTACCGCTCACACTCGCTTCGGCCGCGGGCCGTGTCCTCTCCACCCGGAGGACACGGCCCGCGGCCGTTCGCGTCCGCTCTGCCGGGGCCTCGCCGCGCCCGTGTACCGTTCGAATCGGACCACTCAGGGGGAGCGGGAGCGTGAGTGGGGAGACAGCCTGGGGGAAGAGGAAAACTCATGTCAAGAGTGCCAGCATGGCTGGGTCAGGTCGGCGCGGAGCTGAACCGGGTGGGAGAGCGCCTGGAGCAGCGGCGCGCCGAGGCCGAGGCCGACAACGACGGTGTGCTCGGCGCGGGATCCGCGTCCGGGGCCGCGTCCGGGTCAGGGTCCGGCGAGGGATCCGGTGACGGATCGTCCGGTGGCGGTGCCCGGGGCGATGCCTCCGCCTCCCTCGGCCACGTACCCGCCGTGCCGGCCAGGCCGGAGCCCGCCACCGCCATCCCCTGGGGGATGCGGGTCGCGAGCGAGGCCGCCTGGCGGCTGCTGGTGCTGGCCGGGATGCTCTGGGTGCTGATGCGTGTCATCAGCGCCGTACAGCTGGTCGTCGTGGCCTTTGTCGTCGCGCTGCTGATCACCGCGTTCCTCCAGCCGACGGTCGCCTGGCTGAAGCGGATCGGGATGCCGCGCGGGCTCGCCACCGCGTTGACGGCGGTCGCCGGATTCGTCCTGATGGGGCTGGTCGGCTGGTTCGTGGTGTGGCAGGTCATGGAGAACCTCGACGATGTCTCCAACCGGGTCACGGACGGCATCAACGAGCTGAAGCGCTGGCTGCTCGACAGCCCGATGCATGTCACCGAGGACCAGATCAACGATGTCGCCAAGTCGCTGAGCGACGCCGTCGGTTCGAACACCGCGAAGATCACGTCCGCCGGGCTCCAGGGGCTGACCGTGGTGGTCGAGCTGATGACCGGGATGTTCCTGGCGATGTTCTCGACGCTCTTCCTGCTGTACGACGGCCGCAAGGTCTGGAACTGGGCCCTCAAGCTCGTGCCCGCCCAGGCCCGCGAGGGTGTCGCCGGTGCCGGGCCGCGCGCCTGGTCCACCCTGACCGCGTATGTGCGCGGCACCGTTCTGGTGGCCCTGATCGACGCCGTCTTCATCGGCCTCGGGCTGTACTTCCTCAGCGTGCCGCTGGCCGTGCCGCTGGCCGTCTTCATCTTCCTCGGCGCGTTCATCCCGCTGGTCGGCGCGGTCGTCACGGGCGCCCTGGCGGTCGTCGTGGCGCTGGTCACGCAGGACGTGTTCACGGCGCTGATGGTGCTGGCCGTCGTCCTCGGCGTGCAGCAGATCGAGGGCCATGTGCTACAGCCGTTCATCCTCGGCCGGGCCGTCCGGGTGCATCCGCTGGCCGTGGTGCTGGCCGTCGCCGCCGGTGGTCTGGTCGCGGGCATCGCGGGCGCGGTGGTCGCGGTGCCGCTGGTGGCGGTGACCAATACCGTCGTCGGCTATCTGCGCGCGTACAGCCGGGAGCAGGAGCTGCGGAACTCGCCCCCGCCGCACGGCGCGACGGCACACGCCGTGGCCCCGACGCCGGCGCCCGCGACGGCACAGGCCACCACCACTTCCGCCTCCGCGCCCGTGGCGCCCGCTCCGGCCGTCGCCGAGCCGGGGGAGGAGCCGGCGTGATATCCGAACCGGAGCTGGAGGGCGAGGAGCCGGCGGCGCCGGTCCCCCGTCCGCGCGGCGACGGTGCCGGGACCGCCCCCGGCCCGGACGCCGGCTCCGGTACGTACGAGACGCTCGACGCCGAGGGCCCGCCCGGCGCCCCGGCCCGCCACCGCCCCTGGCTCTGGGCGCTCGGCGGCGCGGTCGTCGCCTCCGCCGTCTGGGCCGGCGGGCTGTACGCGTACGACCGGGCCGGCCCGGATCTGCGGGGGTACGGCGTCAGCCGCAACCTCTGCCTCGCCGCCGAGCTGCCCGCCCTGGCCGACCGCATCGGCAAGCGGACGGAGAACAAGGCGGGGTCGGACGAGACACCGGCCGTCGACCGGGCGGTCTGCCAGGTCACGCTGATGCCGGGCGGGCCGAGCGAGACGAAGGAGGGCTCGGGGCCCGCCACGTACGCCAACGTCCGGATCGACTACATCCGCCACAAGAAGACGGATCCGGCGCCGGAGTTCGAAGCGACCCTGACCGAGCTGACGCCCTCCGGGGACGGGGAACCCACCGTCGCCGGGGTTACCGGTCTGGGCGACCGTGCCTATCTGGTCAACACCACGCCGGGCGTCAACGCGCGGCTCAGAGTGCTGGACGGCCGGGCCGAGTTCGCGATCGACGTCAGCCTGGGGACGGTAGCGGTCGTCAGTCCGGTGACGGGCACAGGGGTCGACGCCGACCTGTCCGGTGTGTTCAACCTGTCCGATATCGAAGCCGAACTGATCTCCGACATGACGGACCTGATGGCCGCGCTCAAGAAGTGACCGGCCGCCCGGCGCCGCACACGGAGAGGCCCCGCGCACCCGGCTCGTATCCCGCCGGGCCCATGGGGCCTCTCTCGTTCCGTACCGGACGTCAGGCCGTGACGGCCTCCGCCAGCACCGCTTCCGCGTCCAGCGTCCTACCGACCGCCGTGACCACCGCGGCGATCTTGAACGCTTCCTGGATCGTCTCGCGGTCCACACCCGCCCCGCGCAGCACCTGCTCGTGCGAGTCGAGGCACTGGCCGCAGCCGTTGACGGCGGAGACGGCGAGCGACCACAGCTCGAAGTCGACCTTCTCCACGCCCGGCTTGCCGATCACGTTCATCCGCAGACCGGCGCGGAGCGTCCCGTACTCCGGGTCCGACAGCAGGTGCCTGGTCCGGTAGAAGACGTTGTTCATCGCCATGATCGCGGCGGCCGACTTGGCGGCCGTGTACGCCTCGGGGGTCAGCTTCTCCCGGGCCTCCGGCTCCAGCTCGCGCAGCACGCGCGCCGAGCGCGAGGCGATCGCGCAGGCCAGCACCGTGCCCCAGAGCTGCTGCTGGGGCAGCTCGCTGTTGCCGATGACCGAACCGAGGTTCAGCTTCAGATCCTTGGCGTAGTCCGGCAGCGCGGACTTCAGCTCATCGAGTGACATCCGCGATCACTCGCCCGACAGGAGCTTGACGGGGTCGAGCGTCGTCTCGCCCTTGTTCCAGTTGCACGGGCACAGCTCGTCCGTCTGGAGCGCGTCCAGCACCCGCAGGACCTCCTTGGGGTTACGGCCCACGGAACCGGCGGTCACCATCGTGAACTGGATCTCGTTGTTCGGGTCGACGATGAAGACCGCGCGCTGCGCGAAGCCGTCCGCGCCCTCGATGCCGAGGTCCCGCATCAGCTCGTGCTTCGAGTCCGCCAGCATCGGGAACGGCAGGTCGGTCAGGTCAGGGTGGTCCTTGCGCCAGGCGTGGTGCACGAACTCCGAGTCGCCGGAGAAGCCGAGGATCTGGGCGTCACGGTCGGCGAAGTCGTCGTTGAGCCGGCCGAAGGCCGCGATCTCCGTCGGGCACACGAAGGTGAAGTCCTTGGGCCACGCGAAGACGACCTTCCACTTGCCCTCGTAGGTCTTGTGGTCGATCTGCGCGAACTCCTTGCCGCTCTCCAGCGACACACAGGCGGTCAGGTCGAACGACGGGAACTTGTCACCAACGGTGAGCACGCGCGCTCCTTGCGGGGGAGGGAAGTCCCCTTTGGGGGCTTCCGGGAGGCTGGACAGTTACTGATGGTGGCACAGGGAACATTGATCATAGAAATAGCTAGACTCGGTGGCCGTGATCGGAGGTACCTATCAGTGACTGTCGGACAGAGGGCCAAGCAGCCCACCCTCGCGCAGCTGCGCGCCTTCGCCGCCGTGGCCGAGCATCTGCACTTCCGGGACGCCGCCGCCGCGATCGGCATGAGCCAGCCCGCGCTCTCCGGGGCCGTGTCGGCGCTGGAAGAGGTGCTCGGGGTACGGCTCGTGGAGCGTACGACGCGCAGGGTGCTGCTGTCCCCGGCCGGTGAACGGATCGCGGTCAGGGCGAAGGCCGTGCTGTACGAGGTCGGCGCGCTGGTGGACGAGGCCGAGGCGGTACGGGCGCCCTTCACCGGGATACTCAGGCTCGGCGTGATCCCCACCGTGGCGCCGTATCTGCTGCCGTCCGTCCTGCGGCTGGTCCGGGAGCGCTATCCGGTGCTCGACCTCCAGGTCCACGAGGAGCAGACCGCGTCCCTGCTGGACGGGCTCGCGGCCGGCCGGCTGGACCTGCTGCTGCTCGCCGTACCCCTCGGGCAGCCGGCCGTCACCGAACTGCCGCTGTTCGAGGAGGACTTCGTCCTCGTCACCCCGGCCGGGCACGAGGCGGGCGGGCGCCGGGACCTGCCGCGCGAGGTGCTGCGCGAGCTGCCGCTGCTGCTCCTCGACGAGGGGCACTGCCTGCGCGACCAGGCGCTGGACATCTGCCGGGAGGCGGGCCGCGCCGACGGCGTGCCCGTGACGACCACCGCGGCCGGCCTCTCCACCCTCGTCCAGCTGGTCGCGGGAGGCCTCGGCGTCACGCTGCTGCCGCGTACGGCCGTACGGGTCGAGACCGGCCGCAACGACCGGCTCGCGACCGGGTACTTCACGGCCCCCGCGCCCGCGCGCCGGATCGCGCTGGCCATGCGGACGGGCGCGGCGCGGGCCGCGGAGTTCGAGGCGTTCGCCGAGGCGCTGCGGGAGGCGCTGCGGACGCTGCCGGTACGGGTGGCGGCCGGGATCCCGGCGCCGGTGCCGCCATGAGGACCGCGCGCGGATGCGGGGAAGCCCCCCTTCCGTTACTCCCCGTCCGCGCGGGGCAACCCTCCGGCGTTCTCATGAGTCGGTTCCAGTGCGGTGGGTGCTGATTGTCACGTCCCAAAAGAACGGATCAGTCGCCCTTTGTCACAGCGGGTGGTGTTAGCTTTCTGAGCTGATTCCGGTGGGTGAGCTGCGGACGACATCTGACGAGACCTGACGACAAGAGCGAGAGCGGAGCGACACGGCGATGGGCCGAGCGGAAGCCAGACGGGCGGGACAGCACGCGGCGCCCCGCGCGGCGAAGGAGCGGAAGAGCTGGATACGACGGCTCTTCACCTGGAAGAAGATGCTCGGGACGTTCTTCGCCCTGTGCCTGCTCACCATGGGCGGGCTCTTCGCGGTGTATCTGATGGTCCCGGTGCCCGACGCCAACGCGCAGGCCGAGATGCAGAGCAACGTCTACAAGTACAGCGACGGCACGATCCTCACCCGCACGGGCAAGGTCAACCGTGAGATCGTCGGGCTGGACAAGATACCCGTCGAAGTCCAGCACACCTTCGTCGCCGCCGAGAACAAGACGTTCTACAACGACAACGGCGTCGACTTCAAGGGCACGGCGCGCGGGCTGCTCAACACCCTCTCGGGCAAGGGCAAGCAGGGTGGTTCGACCATCACCCAGCAGTACGTCAAGAACTACTTCCTGACCCAGGACCAGACGGTCTCCCGCAAGCTCAAAGAGCTGGTGATCTCTCTCAAGGTCGATCAGAAGATGACCAAGAACGAGATCCTCGTCGGATACATCAACACCAGCTACTACGGCCGCCAGGCGTACGGCATCCAGGCCGCCGCGCAGGCGTACTACGGCGTCGACGCCGTCAAGCTCAACGTGGAGCAGGGCGCCTATCTCGCCGCGCTGCTCCAGGCCCCCAGCCAGTACGACTGGGCGTCCGCCTCGGCCACCAGCAAGCGGCTCGTCAAGGCGCGCTGGAACTACGTCCTCGACAACATGGTCGAGAAGAAGTGGCTGGACGCGTCCGAGCGGGCCGGCCTGAAGTTCCCCGTACCGCACGAGCCCAAGGCCGCGCCCGGGATGGAGGGCCAGACCGGCTATCTGGTCGAGGCCGCCAACGACGAACTCGCCGCGCAGGGCGTCGACAAGGCCGATATCGCCCAGGGCGGCTGGACGATCACCCTCAACATCGACCGGAAGAAGCAGAAGCAGCTCGTCAAGTCGGTCGACGCGCAGCTGGAGAGCAAGCTCGACCGGAAGAAGAACAAGACCGACGCGACGGTCCAGGCCGGCGCCACCTCCGTCGACCCGAAGACCGGCCATGTGGTCGCGCTGTACGGCGGCGTCGGCGCCACGGAGCACTGGATATCCAACGCGACCCGCTCCGACTACCAGCCCGCCTCGACGTTCAAGCCGCTCGTGCTCGCCTCCGCGCTGGAGAACGGCTCCGAGACGCAGGACGGCGAGAAGATCGGCACCGCCACGAAGTACGACGGCACCAGCAAGCGGCCCGTCGTCGGCAGCGACACCCCCTTCAATCCGCAGAACGAGGACGACCGCGACTACGGCCCGGTCAGCGTCCAGAAGGCGATGGACCTCTCCATCAACTCCGTCTTCGCGCAGATGGTCGTGGACGTGACCCCCGCCAAGGTGAAGCGCACGGCGCTCGCGCTGGGCATGGAGGACAAGAACTTCCCCGAGCGGCCCGCGATCACCCTCGGCACGATGAACGCCTCCACCTGGGACATGGCCGGGGTGTACGCGACCCTCGACAACCACGGCAAGAAGGTCACCCCGACCATCGTGAAGTCCGCCGAGCACCGGGACCGCAAGCCGGTCTCCCCGCCCGACGCGATCGGCAAGCAGGCGATCAGCCGGCAGACCGCCGACACCGTGACCCATGTGCTCCAGGACGTGGTCAAGAACGGCTCGGGCCGGGCCGCGTACACCGACGCCTACCAGGCCGCGGGCAAGACCGGCACCTCGGAGAAGAACTTCTCCGCCTGGTTCGCGGCCTACACGCCCCAGCTCACCACCGTCGTCGCGCTGTACGGCGAGTCCACCAAGGAGGGCGGCGGGCAGGTCACGCTGACCGGTACGGCCAACTCGGGCCGCGCCAACGGCGGTGGCTTCCCCGCCAGGATCTGGGCCGACTACACCCTGGGCGCGCTGAACGGCGGCTCGGACGCCGAGTTCGACCTGGACATCGCCAAGACCGAGCCCGTCGAGCCGTCGGCGACGCCCACCACCGAGTCCCCGACCCCGTCGCCGTCGAGCAGCCCGACGCCGACCGAGTCCGCGACGGAGTCGCCCACCCCCACCCCGACGCGGAGCGCCCCGCCCACCACCACGACGACCCCGCCGTCCACGCCGGCCACCGAGCCTGGCCCGGAGGAGACGACGAGCGGCGGCGGTGGCAGCGATCCGGGCGCGGAGTCGCCGACACCGACCACCGGCGAGGACGACCCCGAGTCGGACCGCGGGCCGTTCCTGCCGTAACGGCGTTGGCGGTACGGGAGAACGGGCCGGGCCCGCGGATACCCTCCGCGGGCCCGGCCCGTTCACGTACCGCCGTCGGCTGCCGTCAGCCGCCGTTGACCTTCGCGGCGATCCGGTCACCGATCTTCTTGTCGATGTTCCGCCAGTACTGGAGCGCCCGGTCCAGCACCGGCCGCGACACGCCCTGCTTCAGATGCCCGCTGACGTTCGACACCAGCCGGTCGCGCTGCGCGTCGTCCAGCACCTGCCGGACCTGCGTGCCCGCCTGGCCCCAGTCGTCGTCCTCGGAGTGCAGCTTGGCCGCCTCGCGCACCATCTCGCCCGCAGAGGCCCAGCCCGCAGGGTCGCCGAAGCGCTCGGTGTCCGCCGCCGGGCCGCCGTACGAGTTCGGCGCGTACGGCCGCGCGGTGTTCGCCGGCTCGTAGCGCATCGGCCCGTCCTTGGCGTACGAATTCACCTGCGTCCGCGCCCGGTTGGGCGGCAGCTGGGTGTAGTTCGGCCCGATCCGGTAGCGGTGCGTGTCCGGGTACGAGAAGAGCCGTCCGAGCAGCATCTTGTCCGGCGACGGGCCGATGCCCGGCACCAGATTGGACGGCTCGAAGGCGGCCTGCTCGATGTGGACGAAGTAGTCCTCCGGGTTCTTGTCGAGCGTCATCCGGCCGACATCGATCAGCGGATAGTCGGCGTGCGGCCACACCTTCGTCAGATCGAACGGGTTGAAGCGGTAGCCGGCCGCCGCCTCGAACGGCATCACCTGCACCTTCAGACTCCAGCTCGGCGCGTTCCCGGACGCGATCGACTCGTACAGATCACGCCGGTGGTGGTCGCCGTCGGAGCCGGCCATCTCGTCGGCGTCCGCCTGCGCGAGACACTCGATGCCCTGATCGGTCTTGAAGTGGTACTTCACCCAGAAGCGCTCGCCCGCCCCGTTCACCCACATATAGGTGTGCGAGCTGTAGCCGTTCATGTGCCGGAACGACTTCGGGATGCCCCGGTCGCCCATCAGCCAGGTCACCTGGTGCGCGGACTCGGGCGACAGCGTCCAGAAGTCCCACTGCATGTCGTTGTCGCGCAGCCCGGTCGCCGGGTGGCGCTTCTGCGAGCGGATGAAGTCCTGGAACTTGATCGGGTCACGGACGAAGAAGACCGGCGTGTTGTTGCCGACCATGTCGTAGTTGCCGTGCTCGGTGTAGAACTTCAGCGCGAAGCCGCGGGGGTCCCGCCAGGTGTCGGGCGAGCCGAGTTCACCGGCGACCGTGGAGAAGCGGGCCAGCATGTCGGTGCGTTTGCCCGGCTGGAAGAGGTCCGCCTTGGTGAACTGGCTGACGTCGTTGGTCACTTCGAAGACGCCGTACGCCCCGGAGCCCTTCGCGTGGACGACCCGCTCGGGGACCCGCTCCCGGTTGAACTGGGCCATCTTCTCGATGAGGTAGTGGTCCTGGAGCAGGATGGGACCGTCGGAACTGATGGTGAGCGAGTGCTCGTCGCTCTCCACCGGGATGCCGACGTTGTTCGTCGTGTACGGAGTGGGGGATGCCGCGGCCACGAATGTCCTCCCGTCGTCAGGGCGCCCGGGCACGGAACCGGCCCGGGCGGGGACAGCGGTCGGTACGGCCGCCTGCCCCAGCTAAACGCCCGCATACGACGTCGGCAACATTTGTGCCGCTTTACGCGCTTTACGCCGTTTACGTGGCGGCGGCCGGCGGCCGGGTCGTCAGCTCGAACCAGACCACCTTGCCGCTCGACAGCCGCGTCGCACCCCACCGCCGCGCCAGCCGGTTGACCAGGAACAGCCCCCGCCCGTTCTCGTCGGTGTCACGGGCGCGCCGCTGCCGGGGCAGCTGCGGCGAGTCGTCCCCGACCTCGCAGCGCAGTACGTCCGTACGGAGCAGCCGCAGCGTCACCGGGCGCTCCGCGTACCGCACGGCATTGGTCACGACCTCGCTGATCAGCAGCTCCACCGAGTCGCTCAGCTCCTCCAGGTCCCAGAGGGCCAGCGCCCGCCGGGCCAGCCGCCTGGCCCGGCCCGGAGCTGCGTCCTCCGGATCCAGCGTCCAGTACGCGACATCGCTCGGCGCGATCCCGTCGAAGCGGGCCGCGAGCAGCGCGATGTCGTCGTCCCGGTCGCCGGGGCCCAGTACGTCGAGCACGTCGTCGCAGAGCGCCTCCAGCGGCGGCGCGTGGTCGGGCCCGGTGAGCTGGGCGGTGGCGGCGAGCCGCTCCCGCAGCTGCTCGATCCCCGTCCACACGTCCCGCAGCCGGGACTCGACGAGCCCGTCCGTGTAGAGCAGCAGCGTCGCCCCGGCGGGCGCGTCCAGCTCGACGGCCTCGAAGTCCACGCCGCCGACCCCGATCGGCGCCCCGGGCGGCACCCGGAGCACCTCGGCCCGGCCGCCCAGATGCAGCAGTATGGGCGGCGGATGACCGGCGTTCGCGATGGTGATCCGGTGCGCGACCGGGTCGTAGACCGCGTACATGCAGGTCGCCATCCGGTCCGTGCCGAGCCGCTGGGCCTGCTCGTCCAGATGGTGCAGCACCTCCTGCGGCGGCAGATCGAGGCCGGCGAGGGTCTGCGCGGTCGTGCGCAGCTGGCCCATGATCGCGGCGGATGTCATGGAGTGGCCCATCACATCGCCCACGACCAGGGCGACCCGGCTGCCCGGCAGCGGGATCGCGTCGTACCAGTCGCCGCCGACCCGGGCGGTCTCGGCGGCCGGCAGATAGCGCGAGGCCAGCCGTACCCCGGTCGGCTGCGGGAGGTTCTCCGGGAGCATCGTGCGCTGGAGTTCGTCCGCGATGTACGCCTCGCGGCCGTACAGCACCGCCTTGTCGATGCCGAGCGCGGTGTGCGTGGCGAGCTGCGCCGCGACCAGCAGATCGTTCGACTCGAACGCGGAGC
The DNA here is from genome assembly GCF_040701725.1 of Streptomyces sp. NPDC093109. Classification (NCBI taxonomy): domain Bacteria; kingdom Bacillati; phylum Actinomycetota; class Actinomycetes; order Kitasatosporales; family Streptomycetaceae; genus Streptomyces; species Streptomyces sp. NPDC093109. The sequence continues at coordinate 16,250 of NZ_JBFBEZ010000038.1, read as the reverse complement.
GGTCCGGTCTGCGGAGGAAGACGGCCGCGCCGATCACCCGCCGCCGGCCGCGCAGCGGCGCGAGGATCGCCCGGTGCCCGGACGGTACGGTACGGTCCGCGCCCAGCAGTTCGGGCAGCGCCGCCCGCGCGGCGGCCGAGTCACCGAAGACCGGCCGCACCCCGCGCAGCACCTCCGAGAGCGCGCCGCCGACGTGCACCTCGCACAGCTCGGCGGCCGGCAGCACATCGGACTGCGGATCGAGGAGCGACAGCCTGACGCCCTCGGTGACCTGGACCGGCAGCCCGCCGGCGCCCAGGGCGTTCTCGGGGTCGTCGTCGGTCAGCCGCAGCCGGTCGGTGCGCCGCAGCCGCAGTACGAACGGCGCCACCGGCCGCTCGTCGCCCACCGGCAGCGGATCGCGCAGATAGACGAGTATGGCGTCCGAGAACGTCGGCACGGTCGCCCGGCAGAGGCCGAGCACGATCTCGTCCAGATCTATGCCGCGCGCGATTCGGCGGGTGGCGGCTCCCACGAAGCGCAGCCGGTCGCCCTCGCGCCGCGCCGTCCCGGCGGGGTCGGGTGCCGGGGACGGCACCGAGGGCCCCGGCACGGCGGAGGCCGCCGCCTCCTGCCGCGGCCGGGTGCGTTCCTGCGGCCGGGCAGCCAGGGGCTGCCTGCCTTCGTGGGAAGGGGGGTGCTCCGTCACGCGTGGGATTCCGTCCGTCCGGGCCGGGACCGCGGCGCGGCGGCTTCGTACCGGCACTGCCGCGGGGCGGCAGAACCGGGCGAGACCGTCGCACGGCGGGTGGCGTCGAAGGAGCGGCAGCCCGCATGCACGGCTCCACCCCCTCGTAGTGACTCACGGTCGTTGTGCTCTGTGGTCGTACCGGTCAACAGTCTGGCGTGTGGTGCGAGCCGCGGTGTGACCAATGGTCAGTCTGGTTACCGCGCACGTCAGTTGCCACGCCACTGTCTTCCGGAAGGCGATCCTACGTTTGGACCCGGGGGTCCAATCAAGGGTCTCATGACGTCGCATGCGCCGACCGGGTATGCCAGAAGGGCGGATCAGGACCGAATCGGGGCCGGAACGGGCCTGGATCAGGGTCTGGATCAGGACCGGATCAGGACCGGATCAGGGCCGGATCAGGGGGCCGGACGCTCCGGCGGTCCTGGCCGGGGCGCGGTCCCAGCCCTCCGGGAGCTCCGGAACCGGCCAGGCCGGGTCGGGGCGCCAGCGCTCCCAGCCGTCGCGGAACGGCGCGCCCCAGGCGGTGATCGTCTCGATCGCGGCCCGGCCCGCCGCCTCGACGCGGCGCGCCTGGGACCGTTCCATCAGCCCGTCGCGCTGCGCCTGCGCGAACTCGTCCTCGTCGCGCCAGTGCCAGCGGCGGTCCGGATAGACGTCGATGTCGAGGAAGTGGTCCTCGGAGTCGACGCCGCCGGCCCAGCGGGTCAGCGGCTCCTCCAGGTTGACGTACCACTGCTTGAAGCGCCAGCCGCGCTCCCACCACAGCCATACGGACCACGGCTGGCCTGGCCGCGCCAGCTTCAGTACGCCCATGCCGTACCACCGGTCGCGCAGCACCGTACGGGGCTTGGTGTAGCGGGTGGCCAGGGGCTCCTGGTGGACCGGGGTGCCGTCGGCGAGCACCGGCCGTACGCACGGGGTGTCCGGCGCCAGCCAGACGGCGAGCAGCTCGTCCGTGTCCCGTACGACCGTGACGGGACGGCAGATGTGCACCCGGTCCCCGGCGTTCTCCCGGTACCGCCACAGGATCTGCTCCCCGGGCGCCCATCGCCCGCCCGCCGTCTGGCTGTCCGCCCCACTCACCGTCGCTGTCATGCGCAGATCCTAGGCGCTGTCCCAGGGGCAGTTGGGGCACACCTCCGCCCGCACACCGGGGATTTACGGGCGCGTCATCCGCAGCACATCCAGCGCCTCGTCGAGCTGCTCCAGGGTGAGGTCCCCGCGCTCCACATAGCCCAGCGACAGCACGGTCTCGCGGACCGTGGCGCCGTCGGCGAGGGACTTCTTGGCGACCTTGGCGGCCTCCTCGTACCCGATGTACCTGTTCAGCGGGGTGACGACGGACGGCGAGGACTCCGCGTACCGGCGGGCGCGCTCGGGGTGGGCGACGATGCCGTCGACCGTACGGTCCGCGAGCAGCCGGGAGACGTTCGTGAGGAGCCGGACGGACTCCAGGAGGTTCTTGGCGATCACCGGGAGCATCACGTTCAGCTCGAAGTTCCCGGCGGCGCCGGCCACGGCCACCGTGGCATCGTTGCCCGTGACCTGCGCGGCCACCATCAGGACGGCCTCCGGGATCACCGGATTGACCTTGCCGGGCATGATCGAGGAGCCGGGCTGGAGATCCGGGAGGCTGATTTCGGCCAGTCCGGTGCGCGGGCCCGACGCCATCCAGCGCAGATCGTTGGCGATCTTGGTGAGGGAGACGGCGAGCGTACGCAGCTGCCCCGAGGTCTCCACCAGGCCGTCGCGCGCGCCCTGCGCCTCGAAGTGGTTGCGGGCCTCGGTCAGCGGCAGCCCGGTCGTCCTGGCCACCTCCGCGATGACGGCGGCGGAGAAGCCGGGCGGGGTGTTGATGCCGGTGCCCACCGCCGTACCGCCCAGGGGCAGCTCGGCGAGCCGGGGCAGCGAGGCCGTCAGCCGCTCCACCGCGTACCGCACCTGGGCCGCGTAGCCGCCGAACTCCTGGCCGAGCGTGACGGGCGTGGCGTCCATCAGATGCGTACGGCCCGCCTTGACGACCTCGCCGAACTCCTCGGCCTTGCGCTCCAGCGCGGCGGCGAGATGCTCCAGCGCCGGGATCAGCTCGCCGGTCACGGCGCCGGTCGCGGCGATGTGGATGCTGGACGGGAAGACGTCGTTGGAGCTCTGCGAGGCGTTGACGTCGTCGTTGGGGTGGACGGGCCGGCCCAGCCGCTCGGTGGCGAGGGTGGCGAGCACCTCGTTCGTGTTCATGTTGGACGAGGTGCCCGAGCCTGTCTGGAAGACGTCCACCGGGAAGTGCTCGTCCCAGCGCCCCTCCGCGACCTCCCCCGCCGCGTCCTGGATGGCGGTCGCGACCTCCGCGCCGATCACGCCGAGATCGGCGTTGACCTTGGCGGCGGCGGCCTTGATCCGGGCCAGCGCCGCGATGTGCGCGCGCTCCAGCCGCTGCCCGGACACGGGGAAGTTCTCCACCGCGCGCTGCGTCTGGGCCCGCCACTTGGCGTGCGCGGGGACCCGCACCTCGCCCATGGAGTCGTGCTCGGTGCGGTACTCGCTGTCGTCCGTTGTCATCGTGGTCGTACCTCCTACGAGGGAGAGCGTCCGAGTGATCGCGGGTGTTCCCACGACGAACGCATGTCCCCCGAAAGAGGCGACCGAACCGCTATCCGAGGCCGGGACCGCGCACCGGGATGGAGGTGAAGGTCGGCGCCGGGGCGGGGTCCGTGAAGAAGTCGTTGCCCTTGTCGTCCACGACGACGAACGCGGGGAAGTCCTCCACCTCGATCTTCCAGACCGCCTCCATGCCCAGCTCCTCGTACTCGACGATCTCGACCTTCTTGATGCAGTCCTGGGCCAGCCGGGCCGCGGGGCCGCCGATCGAGCCCAGGTAGAAGCCGCCGTGCGCGCCGCAGGCGTCCGTCACCTGTTTCGAGCGGTTGCCCTTGGCGAGCATCACCTTCGAGCCGCCCGCCGCCTGGAACTGCTCCACGTACGAGTCCATCCGGCCGGCCGTCGTCGGGCCGAAGGAGCCCGAGGCGTATCCCTCGGGGGTCTTCGCCGGGCCCGCGTAGTAGACCGGGTGGTCCTTCAGGTACTGCGGCATCTCCTCGCCCGCGTCGAGCCGCTCCTTGATCTTGGCGTGCGCGATGTCGCGGGCCACGACCAGCGGGCCGGTGAGCGAGAGCCGCGTCTTGACCGGGTACTTCGTCAGCTCGGCGAGGACGTCGTCCATCGGTCGGTTCAGGTCGATCCGTACGACGCTGTCGTCCGTACCGAGGTGCTCGTCGGTGGTGTCGGGGAGGAAGCGCGCCGGGTCCTTCTCCAGTTGCTCCAGGAAGACACCCTCCGCGGTGATCTTCGCGAGCGCCTGGCGGTCGGCCGAGCAGGAGACGGCGATCGCGACCGGCAGCGACGCGCCGTGCCGCGGCAGCCGGACGACCCGGACGTCGTGGCAGAAGTACTTTCCGCCGAACTGCGCGCCGATCCCGATCTTCTGCGTCAGCTCGAAGACCTTCTCCTCCAGCTCCTTGTCACGGAATCCGTGGCCCGTGGGGGAGCCCTCCGCCGGCAGCTCGTCGAGATAGTGCGCGGAGGCGTACTTCGCGGTCTTGAGCGCGAACTCGGCGGACGTGCCGCCCACCACGATCGCGAGGTGGTACGGCGGGCACGCGGCCGTACCGAGGGAGCGGATCTTCTCCTCCAGGAACTTCATCATGGAGTCCTCGTTGAGGACCGCCTTGGTCTCCTGGTAGAGGAACGACTTGTTGGCGCTGCCGCCGCCCTTCGCCATGAAAAGGAACTTGTACGCGCCGCCGTCGGTCGCGTACAGCTCGATCTGCGCGGGCAGGTTCGAGCCGGTGTTCTTCTCCTCCCACATGGTGAGCGGAGCCATCTGCGAATAGCGGAGATTGAGCTTGGTGTACGCGTCGTAGATTCCGTGCGAAAGGGCTTCCTCGTCGCCGCCCTCGGTCAGCACGTTCTGGCCGCGCTTGCCCATCACGATCGCCGTACCGGTGTCCTGGCACATGGGCAGCACGCCCGCCGCCGCGATATTCGCGTTCTTCAGGAGGTCGAGCGCCACGAACTTGTCGTTCGACGAAGCCTCCGGGTCGTCCACGATCCTGCGCAGCTGGGCGAGGTGGGCCGGCCGCAGATAGTGCGAGATGTCGTGCATGGCCTCGGCGGCGAGGGTACGCAGCGCCTCCGGCGCGACCTTGAGGAACGTACGCCCGTCGGCCTCGAAGGTCGAGACACCCTCGGCGGTCACCAGGCGGTACGGCGTGGGGTCCGCGCCCAGGGGAAGCAGATCGGAGTACGCAAATTCCGGCATTACGGCCATTCCTCACTCGACAGACGGCGGCGCGGCCTCCATTGGCAGCGGCGCCCTCCAGCGTAGGACGCCACCGCGGCAGGGCCTCTGTGAGGTAAGGCTCAGTAGGGGCGCGACGGCGTGGAACGTCTGCTTCCGCCGTAATGTCGCGCTGCGGGGTAGTCGCGATCTATCGCGTTTCGCTACCCTGGTGCGGTGGACCTCGAAAAGCACCCTCAGAAGCCGGTCGCCCCCGCTGAGCCCGTGGGCATCCGGGCCTCCGACGCCGACCGGGACCGGGTCGCGGACATCCTCAGGGAGGCCCTGGCGCAGGGACGGCTGGACGCCGAGGAGCATGCCGAGCGGATCGACTCCGTCTACCGGGCCAAGACCGTCGGCGAACTGGAGCCGTTGGTAAGGGACTTGCCGGCGCCCGGCGCCGACGGCGGTCCGGCCTTCGCCGCGGCGTCCCCGCCGGGGGCGTACGGATACGGGCCGGCGGACGCCTCCCGCACCGAGAATCTGGTGGCGATCTTCAGCAGCTCGGTCCGCAGGGGCCGCTGGCGCATCGGCAGCAGGACCGACGCCTTCGCGCTCTTCGGCAATATCGAGATCGACCTCACGGAGGCGCTGTTCAGCCAGCGGATCACGGTGATCAACGCGACGTCCATTTTCGGCAATGTCGAGATCCGTGTCCCGCAGAACATCTCCTTGCGGGGCAACGGTACGGGAATCCTGGGCAATTTCGAGGTCGAGGCGCTGGTGGCCGAGGACCCGGACGCGCCGACCGTCGTCGTGAACGGCTACTCGGTGTTCGGAAACGTGGAGGCCAAGCCGAAGCGCGGCAAGGTGATCGCGGATCTGCAGAAGCATCTGCGCAAGTACCTCGGTACCTGAACCCTGAACACCTGAACCTCTGAACCCCGGGTGCCCGAAGCGCCTCCGCTCTTGCGGCGCTTGAAATTCAGATTTCAACTGACTGTGGTTTTACGGCTGTTTCCGGCCACAGCCGCCCATGGCGGCGACGCGCGTCAATTCCGCACTGCGTTCCGAACGCCGGAAGTGGGTACCACTCAGTGCATAGGAGTGCGTACAGCGGGTAGGGAGAGCCTCATCGTCTCTCGCTCGCGAAGCCGTCGTCAGGAGTAGACCGTGCTGCAACTGCCGCATCAGCCCCTGCAGGTCGCCGCCGTCCCCCCGCAGCGGAGTCCCGCTCGGGAGGATCAGGCCGGCCCCTGGCATTCGGAGGCGGTGTGCCGCCGTGACGAAGCCGGATTGTTCTTCGCCCCTTCCAAGGAGCCGACAGCCGCGAGGCTGGCGCGGGAGGAGGCCGCGAAGCGGGTCTGCGCCCGGTGTCCTGTCATGGTCGAGTGCCGCGAACACGCGCTGCTCCAGCCCGAACCGTACGGGGTGTGGGGCGGCCTGACGGCGGCCGAGCGCCGGGTGGCGCTGGCGCGGCGCAGACGGCGCGAGGTGGAGCTGCGCAAGACCGCCGCGGCCGGCGACCGGATCGCCGCCGCCGGCTGACCCCGGCACGCTCGCACGGCCGGCGCGGGGACGACGCCCGGCCGTACGGACGCGGAGACGGAGCGAGGGCGCCCCCACCGCACAACGGGGGCGCCCCCTCACGTACGTACGCGGCCACGCGCACCCGCGGCCTCGTACGCGTCCGGGCTACTTGGCGCGGTCGAAGTCGATCGTGCTGTACGCCCGGAGCTTCGACAGCCGGTGCGTCGAGTCGATCTGCCGGATCGTGCCCGACTTTGAGCGCATCACCAGGGACTGGGTGGTCGCCGTCTCCGCGCGGTAGCGCACCCCGCGCAGCAGCTCGCCGTCCGTGATGCCGGTCGCGACGAAGAACACGTTGTCGCCGCTGACCAGGTCGTCGGTGGAGAGCACACGGTCCAGATCGTGCCCGGCGTCGATCGCGCGCTGCCGCTCCTTGTCGTCCTTGGGCCAGAGCTTGCCCTGGATGACACCGCCCAGGCACTTGATGGCGCAGGCCGAGATGATGCCCTCGGGGGTGCCCCCGACGCCCATCAGCAGGTCGACGCCGGTGCCTTCGCGCGCGGCCATGATCGAACCGGCGACATCGCCGTCCGAGATGAACTTGATCCGCGCGCCGGTCTCCCGGATCTCCTTGATCATGGCCTCGTGGCGGGGGCGGTCGAGTACGACGACGGTGACGTCGTCCGGCGCGCAGCGCTTGGCCTTGGCGACCCGGCGGATGTTGACCGAGACGGGCGCGTTGATGTCGACGAAGTCGGCGGCCTCGGGGCCGGTCACCAGCTTGTCCATGTAGAAGACCGCGGACGGGTCGAACATGGCGTGCCGGTCGGCGGCGGCGAGTACCGCGATGGCGTTGGGCATGCCCTTGGCGTTCAGCGTCGTGCCGTCGACGGGGTCGACCGCGATGTCCACCTCGGCGCCGGTCCCGTCGCCGACGTGCTCGCCGTTGAAGAGCATCGGGGCTTCGTCCTTCTCGCCCTCCCCGATGACGACGACACCGTTCATCGACACCGTGGAGACGAGCGTACGCATGGCGTTCACGGCGGCGCCGTCCGCGCCGTTCTTGTCGCCGCGCCCGACCCACCGGCCGGCCGCCATGGCGGCGGCCTCCGTGACCCGGACCAGCTCCAGGGCGAGGTTGCGGTCGGGGGCCTCGGGAGACACCTCGAGAGGGGCGGGCAGCTGATGATCGGTCATCGAGCGCACCTTTCTGTACGGCGACGGCCGGATAAGAGGGTGATACGACTCTATCCGCACATCGACAGATTGAGCAGAGGGCCCCACGTATGAGCGCGAGGGGGTGATGGGACGATGGAGCCGTGGCAGGTATGCGAGGCAGACAGACAGTGCGGGACATGTTCCTGTCGATGGCGGTCATCGGACTCGTCGTCGCCGCGATCTACATGTTCATTCCGCATGACGACAAGGCCGATCCCGTCCGGGCCGTCGACTACCGGGTGGAGCTGGCGACCGCCCGGCGCGCGGCGCCGTATCCGGTGGTGGCGCCGGCGGACCTGACCGGTGCCTGGAAGCCGACATCGGTCACGTACAAGCGGCAGAGCGGCGACGCCTGGCACCTGGGCTTCCTGGACCCGGACGGCGAGTACGTCGCGGTTGAGCAGTCCACCGCGCCCGCGAAGAAATATGTGCCGGACGTCACCCAGAAAGCCGCGGACACGGGCGAGACGCAGCAGGTGGCGGGGGAGACGTGGCAGCGCTGGGCGGGGCCGAAGTACAACGCCCTGGTCCGGGCGGACGGCGACGCCACGACGGTGGTGACCGGCACGGCCTCGTACGAGCGGCTGGCGGAGATGGCCGCGGCGCTGGAGACCGGCGACTGAACCGCTGAACCGCTGAACCACTGAGTCGCTGAACCGCGCGGCTGATCCCGCGGTCGAATCCCGCAAACGGCAGAGGCCGCCGCCCCGGTGATCAAGGGGGTGGCGGCCTCTGCCGTTCGCGCGTGCTCAGACGGTGGTGACGGCCTCGTCGAAGGCGAGACGCGGGGAGCGCGGGTAGAAGGCGTCGTCACCGGGCTTGCCGATGTTGACGATCGCCAGCGGCGTGTGGTCGCCGTCCAGGAACTCCTTCTGGACGCCGGCCGGGTCGAAGCCGGTCATCGGGCCCGCGGCGAGACCGGCGGCGCGGATGCCGATGATGAAGTAGCCGGCCTGGAGCGAGGCGTTCAGCGTGGCGGCCTGCTCGCGGGCGGAGCGCTCGCTGAAGAACGCGTCCTTGGCCTGCGGGAAGGCCGGGAAGAGGTGGGGGAGTTCCTCGTGGAACTCGTTGTCCGCGGCGAGGATCGCGACGAGCGGGGCGGCGGCGGTCTTGGCCTGGTTGCCCTCGGCCAGGTGCGGGACCAGACGCGCGCGGGCCTCGGCGGAGCGGACCAGGACGACGCGCAGCGGCGACTGGTTGAAGGCGGTGGGGCCGAACTTGACCAGGTCGTAGATCGCCTGGATCTGCTCCTCGGTCACCGGCTCGTCGGAGAAGGTGTTGGCGGTGTGGGCCTCACGGAAGAGGAGGTCCTGAGCGGTGGGTTCGAGAACGAGGGACATGCTGGGAGTACCTTCCGGAGGCGGAGCTGATCAGTCGATCAATCGCACCCTACAGCCGAAGTATATGAACATTCAACGAAAACCGGATCGGCGTGATCCGTTTCATACGCCTCAGCTCCCGCGTCCCTGTCACCGCAGCTCAGGTGCCCCGGTCACTCGCCCCCGTCCGCCGTCTTCTCGTCGGACAGCGAGGCGTCCAGCCGCGCCCGGGCGCCCTCCAGCCAGCGCCGGCACACCGTGGCCAGCTCCTCGCCGCGCTCCCACAGGGCGAGCGAGTCCTCCAGGGTCGTACCGCCCGCCTCCAGCCGGCGCACCACCTCGATCAGCTCGTCGCGCGCCTGCTCGTAACCGGGCGCCGCTGCCGCGTCCGCCGCGTTTTCCGTATCCGTCCTGGCCATCCGAACCACCTCAGTAAAGAAAGTTAAGAGCTTTAAGCGGGCTTGAAGGCGCGGGAGGGACCCCGCTCACGATCCCGCTCATTCGGCGACCCGCACCGTGAACTCGCCCTCCGCGACCCGGGCGCGCAGCTCCTCGGCCGCCGCCACGTCCGCCGGGGACCGTACGACCGTCCCGTCCGGGCGCTGGAGCACCGCGTACCCGCGCTCCAGCGTCGCCGCCGGGGAGAGCGCGACCACCCGCGCCAGGGTGTGCGACAGCTCGGAGTCCGCGCGGTCCAGCTGGTGCCGCAGCACGCGCCGGCTCCGGTCGGTCAGCGCGGCCACCTCGGCCGCGCGCTCCTCGACCATCCGCTGCGGCCGTTCCATCACCGGCCTGGCCAGCGCGTGCGCGAGACCGCGCTCCTCCCGGTCCAGCAGTCCCCGTACGCTCCGCAGCGCCCGGTCCCGCAGCGCCTGTACGCGGTCCAGCTCCTCGCCGACGTCCGGCACGATCCGCTTCGCCGCGTCGGTCGGGGTCGAGGCCCTGACATCCGCGACGAGGTCCAGCAGCGGTGAGTCGGGCTCGTGCCCGATCGCGGAGACGACCGGGGTACGGCACGCGGCCACCGTCCGTACCAGCTGCTCGTCCGAGAACGGCAGCAGATCCTCCACGCTGCCGCCGCCGCGCGCCACCACGATCACATCGACCTCGGGCAGCGCGTCCAGCTCCTCCACCGCCTGGACGACCTGCGCCACCGCGTTGACGCCCTGGACCGCCGTGTTCCGTACCTCGAACCGCACCGCGGGCCACCGCCGGCGGGCGTTCTCCAGCACATCGCGCTCGGCCGCCGACGCCCGGCCGCAGACCAGCCCGATCAGCTGCGGCAGAAAGGGCAGCGGCTTCTTGCGGTCCGCCGCGAACAGCCCCTCCGCGCCCAGGGACCGCTTCAGCCGCTCCAGCCGCACCAGCAGGTCGCCGATCCCGACGGGCCGTATCTCCGTGGCCCGCAGCGACAGCTGCCCGCGCGGCGCGTACCACTCGGGCTTCGCCCGCACCACGACCCGCGCGCCCTCGGAGACGACGTCCGCGATCGCGTCGAAGACCTGCCGGTAGCAGGTCACGCTCAGCGAGATGTCGTGCGACGGGTCGCGCAGCGTCAGGAAGACCACCCCCGCGCCCGGTCTGCGCGAGAGCTGGGTGATCTGCCCCTCGACCCAGATCCCTCCGAGCCGGTCGATCCATCCGCCGATGAGCCGCGACACCTCGCCGACGGGCAGCGGGGCCTCCGCGGTCGTGAGAAGAGCCATGGGGAGGAGCGTATCGGCCGCCTCTGACATCGCCCCCTGACATCGCCCCGCGCGGGAGCGCGCCGCCGCCCGACCGATGGTCACGTGCCGCCGGCGCGTCCGCGCTGGAGCAGCAGCACCACCAGCCCCACCACCAGCCACACCGCCCCCACCACCTGCGCCGAGCCCGCCGCCTCCACGATCACCGCGATCAGGATCCCCGCGCCGATCACCGGCGCCACCACATGCGCGATCCGGCGCGGCGGCCCCGCCATCCGCCGTACCGCGAACCAGCCCACCACCGACGCGTGCAGCAGGACGAACGCCGTCAGCGCGCCGATGTCCACCACCGACACCAGCCGGTCCAGACCGTCGTCCCGCCGCGCCGCCCACACCGCCGCCACCAGCGTCACCACCGCCGCCAGCAGCAGGGCCACCCGGGGCACACCCGAGTCCGTACGCGACAGGGCGCGCGGCAGCCGCCGCTCCCGGCCCATCGCGAAGAGCAGCCTTCCCGCCGCCGCCTGCCCGGCCAGCGCCGCGAAGGCCGCGCCGATCGCCTTGCTGACCGCCACCAGGTCGTGCAGCCAGCTCCCGACGGCCGTGTTCACCGCGTCGTAGAACGCCGACCCCTGCTTCGCGGGGTCGGCGGCCAGCTCGGCGGAGGTCGACGGCTCCAGCAGCGCCACCAGATAGGTCTGCGCGACGAACAGCACGCCCGCCAGCACCAGACAGAACAGCACCGCCCGCGCCACCAGCCGCGACCCCCCGGTCACCTCCTCCGCGAACGAGGCGATCGCGTCGAACCCGAGATACGACAGCACCGCCACCGAGACCGCGCCCAGCACCGCCGCCGCCGAGAACCCCGTATCGCTGGTGAACGGCGTCGACCACCCGCGCGTGGCGCCGTCGCGCGCCAGGACGACGAGCGCCGACACCACGAACACCAGCAGCACCACGATCTCCATCGCGAGCACCGCGAAGCCGACCCGCGCCGCCGCCCGTACCCCCCAGAGGTTGAGCGCCGTCGTGACGACGACCGCGAGCGCCGTCCACACCCAGCGGCCGACGGACGGCACCAGCGCCTGCATCGCGATCCCCGCGAAGAGATACGCCACCGCGGGGATCAGCAGGTAGTCGAGCATCGCCATCCACCCGGCGATGAACCCGGGCCCCTCGCCGAGCCCCTTGCGGGCGTACGCGAAGACCGACCCGGCCTGCGGCGCCACCCGTACCATCTGGGCGTAGCTGAAGGCCGTGAACGCCATCGCGACGGTCGCCACCACATAGACCAGCGCCACCGAACCGTGGGACTTGGCGTCGAGCGTGCCGTAGACCCCTACGGGGGCCATGGGCGCGATGAACAGCAGCCCGTAGACGACGAGATCGCGGAATCCGAGCGTCTGCCGCAGCCCGTGCCCCGGACCGTGCCCCGGGCCGTGCCCAGGACCGTGCCCGGACCCCTGTCCCGGGCCGCGCGCTCCGGCGCCGCTTCCCCCGCCGGTGTCGGTGTGGGCCATCGCGTCCTCCGTTGTCGCGTAGGCCCAGTCTCGGCAGCGGTCGGCACATCCGCCTGTTCTGAACGGCCTTACGATGGGACGCATGACTGCTACGTCCCGCCCGTCGCCCGCCGCCACCCCCAGTGGAGACGCCGCGCGCCGCGCCGGCAAACGCGTCCTCCTCGCCGCTCCCCGCGGCTACTGCGCGGGCGTGGACCGCGCCGTGATCGCCGTGGAGAAGGCCCTGGAGCAGTACGGGTCGCCGATCTATGTCCGGCACGAGATCGTCCACAACAAATACGTCGTCAAGACTCTTGAGAACAAGGGCGCCATCTTCGTCGACCGGACGGCCGAGGTCCCCGAGGGATCCATCGTCATGTTCTCGGCGCACGGCGTCGCGCCGGTCGTCCACGAGGAGGCCGCCGAGCGCCGGCTCGCCACCATCGACGCGACCTGCCCGCTGGTCACCAAGGTCCACAAGGAGGCCGTGCGGTTCGCCGCCGAGGACTACGACATCCTGCTGATCGGCCACGACGGCCACGAAGAGGTCATCGGCACGTCGGGCGAGGCCCCGGACCACATCACGCTGGTCGACGGCCCGGAGGACGTCGCGAACGTCGAGGTCCGCGACGAGTCGAAGGTCGTCTGGCTCTCCCAGACCACGCTCTCCGTCGACGAGACGATGGAGACGGTCGACGCGCTCAAGCAGAAGTTCCCCCTGCTGATCGCGCCGCCGAGCGACGACATCTGCTACGCCACGCAGAACCGCCAGATCGCGGTCAAGCAGATGGGCGCCGACGCGGATCTGGTGATCGTCGTCGGCTCCAAGAACTCCTCCAACTCGGTTCGGCTGGTCGAGGTCGCCCTCGGCGCCGGCGCGGGCTCCTCGTACCTGGTGGACGGCGCGGACGAGATCGACGAGGCCTGGCTCGACGGCGTGACCACGGTCGGCGTCACCTCGGGTGCCTCCGTACCGGAGGTACTGGTCGAGGGCGTCCTGGAGTGGCTCTCGCAGCGAGGCTTCGAGGATGTCGAGATCGTCAAGGCGGCCGAGGAGTCGATTGTCTTCTCGCTGCCGAAGGAGCTCCGCCGCGACCTGCGGGCCGAGGCGGCGGAGCTGGCGAAGAAGTAGCGGAGCCGGCGAAGAGGTAACGGTCGCGACCCGTACGCCCCGCCCCGGGCGTCACTGTCGGAGGCTGGTCGTAACGTTGTGTCCATGAACGTCTTCGGAGTGGACATCGGCGGTACGGGCATCAAGGGCGCGCCGGTCGATCTTGAACGTGGTGACCTGGTCGAACCGCGCTACAAAGTACTCACGCCGCACCCGGCGACGCCCGACGCCATCGCCGACGGCGTCGTCGAGGTGGTCCGGCACTTCGGCTGGTCGGGCCCGGTCGGCATCACCTTCCCCGGCGTCGTCACGGGCTCCGTGATCCGTACGGCCGCGAATGTCGACAAGACCTGGATCGGCACGGACGCCGGACAGCTGCTGGGCGACCGGCTCAGCCTGCGGGCGACGGTCCTCAACGACGCGGACGCGGCGGGCGTCGCCGAGATGGCGTTCGGCGCGGGGCGCGGCCGGAAGGGCACGGTCCTGCTGCTGACCTTCGGTACGGGCATCGGCAGCGCGCTCTTCATGGACGGCAAGCTCGTGCCCAACACGGAGCTGGGCCATCTTGAGCTGAACGGCCACGACGCGGAGAAGCACGCCTCCACGAAGGCCAAGGAGGACGAGGACCTCAGCTGGGAGCACTGGGCGCACCGGGTGCAGAAGTATCTGGCCCATGTGGAGATGCTGTTCTCGCCCGAGCTGATCATCATCGGCGGCGGGGTGAGCCGCAAGGCCGACAAGTTCCTGCCGCTGATCAAGGGGATCAGGGCGGAGATGGTCCCGGCGGAGCTGCAGAACAACGCGGGAATCGTGGGCGCGGCGATGGCGGCGGCAGGCCGCTGAGCCCGGCGTACGCCTATCCCCTGGGGCGGCTCCGGGGGAACGCCGCTCCCGGGCGCCGGGCGGCGGCGTCCCGGGTGCGCCGCCGCCGGCCCATCCGGCGGACCTTGCGTACGGCCACGATGAGCCCGGCGACCAGCGTCCCCCCGTACAGCCAGCCGGCGTGCACGGCGAGCGTGGTGACCAGCCCCATGACCTGCCCGCCGAAGCCGTCCGTGCCCCCGGCGACGGGCAGGACGCCGAGCGCGAAGGCGATGGGCACGGCGATCGGCGCCGTCACCAGGTCCGCCGTCCTGACCCAGAGCGCCGTCACCGCGCTGACCGGCAGGAACAGCAGCCCGTAGACGAAGAGCGAGCCGTCGAAGAGCAGCTGGTCGAGGAAGGCGAAGAAGAGCATCGTGGCGGTCGCGAACAGCCCGGCGCCGAGCCCGGTGAACCGGGGATTGGGCAGCCGGCGCAGATGGAGCACCACCGGGGGCACCTGCCTTCGGCGAGTCGACGGCACCTGTGGCACAGCGCCGCCGCCGGTCGCCGTGCGCTGCGCCGCGAGGGGCCGCTGCTGCCGGTGACGGCGCGGGGGCTGGTATGTCCTCTGCTGCTCCACCCGGACAACGTAGGCGGCGAAGGGGGACGAATCGGGTGCGGGACACGCGCTTTGGGGAATCCGGCCCGACCTTCGAGCCACGTTCGAGCCACCCGGGCGTGTCACGACCGCCAGGCGGACCACGACAGAGCCCCCCGGGCGGGTCCGGGCGGGTCCGGCTCCGGGCGAGGGAGGCGGGCGGGCGCCCGTAAACTGGGCGACCGGTCCTCAAAGAGCCGGCAGTCCTACCCGCCGGCAGCCCTTACTCCAGGAAGTCGCCAACGTGTCGCTCACGATCGGAATCGTCGGTCTGCCGAATGTCGGCAAGTCGACCCTGTTCAACGCCCTGACCAAGAACGACGTGCTGGCGGCCAACTACCCGTTCGCCACCATCGAGCCCAACGTCGGCGTCGTCGGCGTCCCCGACCCCCGCCTGAACCAGCTCGCGGAGATCTTCGGCTCCCAGAAGATCCTCCCGGCCACGGTCGACTTCGTCGACATCGCCGGCATCGTGCGCGGCGCCTCGGAGGGTGAGGGGCTGGGCAACAAGTTCCTGGCGAACATTCGTGAGTCCGACGCGATCTGCCAGGTCATCCGGGCCTTCAAGGACGAGAACGTCGTCCACGTGGACGGCAAGGTCTCGCCGAAGGACGACATCGAGACGATCAACACCGAGCTGATCCTCGCCGACCTCCAGACCATCGAGAAGGTCCTGCCGCGCCTCCAGCGTGAGTCGCGCATCAAGAAGGACGTCGTGGCCCAGGTCAAGGCGATCGAAGAGGCCCAGGCCATCCTGGAGAGCGGCGAGACGCTCTTCTCGGCCGGCATCGTCCAGGGCACCGAGAAGTCCGAGCCGCTGCGCGAACTGCACCTGCTCACGACGAAGCCGTTCCTC
This sequence comes from Streptomyces sp. NPDC093109, assembly GCF_040701725.1. NCBI lineage: Bacteria > Bacillati > Actinomycetota > Actinomycetes > Kitasatosporales > Streptomycetaceae > Streptomyces > Streptomyces sp. NPDC093109. The sequence goes on along the minus strand of NZ_JBFBEZ010000038.1, from coordinate 567 downwards.
TACGTCTTCAACGTGGACGAGGAAGAGCTGACCGACGACGCCTTCAAGGCCGACCAGCGCGCCCTGGTCGCCCCCGCCGAGGCCATCTTCCTCAACGCCAAGCTGGAGTCCGACCTCGCCGAACTCGACGACGAGGAGGCCCTCGAACTCCTCCAGTCGGTAGGCCAGCAGGACCCCGGCCTCGCCACCCTCGCCCACGTGGGCTTCCGCACCCTCGGCCTCCAGACCTACCTCACGGCCGGCCCCAAGGAATCCCGCGCCTGGACCATCAAGCAGGGCGCCACGGCCCCCGAGGCGGCCGGTGTCATCCACACCGACTTCCAGAAGGGCTTCATCAAGGCCGAGGTCATCTCCTTCGCCGACCTGGTGGAAACCGGCTCGGTCGCCGACGCCCGCGCGGCGGGCAAGGCGCGCATGGAGGGCAAGGAGTACGTGATGCAGGACGGCGACGTGGTGGAGTTCCGGTTCAATATCTAGATGATCGATTCCAAGGGGTCAGTGGTCGTAGGCGGTCAGTGAGCGTAGTACGGGCTGTCCGGTGTGGTCGTTGTGCCAGATCGCGGCGGT
>NZ_JBFBEZ010000037.1:0-81483 GCF_040701725.1 Streptomyces sp. NPDC093109 | reverse complement strand
CGCCCGCGCGCTGCGGCTCAGCGACGCCGAGCACGCCCACCTCACGCACCTGGCGAAGCCGAAACAGAAGAGGAAGCCGGCCGTCCGCACCCAGCGGGTGCGGGGCTCCCTGCGGACGCTGCTGGACACCATGGAAGGCGGCCCAGCGATCCTTGTGGGGCGGCGGGGCGACATCCTCGCCTGGAACCGGATGACCGCGGCGGTCTTCGGCGACTGGGCCGAGCTGCCCGAGCACGAGCGGAACTGGGCGCGGCTGGTGTTCCTGCGGCCCGAGTACAGCGACCTGTTCGTGGACTGGGAGCAGAAAGCGAACGACGTCGTCGCTCAGCTGCGCCTGGACGCCGGCTCCCATCCGGACGACCCCCGGCTGTCCGCGCTGGTGGGTGAACTCTCCGTGAAGAGCGAGGAGTTCCGGCGGCTGTGGGCCGCCCACGACGTCAAGGACAAGTGCCACGGCACCCTGCGCCTGCACCACCCGCTCGTAGGCGGACTCGATCTGCGCCTGGAATCGTTCCACCTGGCCGATGACCACGAACAGACGCTGGCGACGTACCACGCCGAACCCGGTTCCCCGTCCGTGGAGGCACTACGGCTGCTGGCCAGCTGGGGCACCGACGCGACAAGGGCGGGAGCCGGGATGCCGCCGGCACGTACGGCTTGATGAACAGTTGATCATCGGTGGTTGGCTGCGCGCCACGCCCAGCGTCCCGTCGCCCTTGCCGCCCCCGGAGCCGGCACGCGCCGTCTCGCCGGCCCCCGTCGAAGCGTCGGCATCCCGCGCCCCCTCGGAAGCGCCCGCTACCGCAGCACCCGCAGTTCCTCCGCCCGTCGCGCCGGCCTCGCGCGAACCACGGAAAACCGAAGTACGTGCGCAGATCCCGGTCTGACTGGCTGACTACGGCTTTGGCCAGCTGCCCAACGCGAGGTTCGCGACTTGCAGCAGCTCGGGGCGGGAACTACCACTCGCGGCCTGGACGGCGATCCCATTGGCGACTGTTCTCAGGTAGAGCGCGAGAAGATGCGGATCTGTGGAAGGCGGAAGGTCACCGGCGTCCACCGCCTGTTGGAACCGGCGCGTCAAGTGGGCTATCCCGTCCTCGCGCCATGCGATGAGTGCGTCTCGGACCGGGCGGCTCTCATCCCCGGTAGCCAAGGCACCCTGCACGCCAAGACAGCCCGTGGGCAGTCCCGGCATGGTTGCCGCCTCGACCGTCCCGTGGAGCACGGCAGTAGCCACGGCTTCACTGGTGGGCTCTGCCATGGCTCGGGCGAAGTAGGCGGTCAAGCCCTCGGTGTAGCGCTCCAGCGCCTTGTAGAAGAGGTCTTCTTTGCTGCCGAACGCCCTGTACAGGCTGGGGCGGCTGATACCCATCGCCTCGGTGAGGTCGTCAAGGCTGGCGCCCTCGAAACCCTTTGACCAGAACACCAGGACTGCACGATCGAGTGCCTCGTCGATGTCGAACGCGCGGGGTCTGCCGGGAGGGGCCGGTGTCGTCGAGGTCATTTCTTCATTCTACTCCTTCGGTACCGATCGGTACGGATGTGCTAGAGTACTTTCGTACCAATCGGTACGCTATGCAGAGGGGTGGCATCGTGTCACAGGCCGTACTCATCACTGGCGGAACCTCAGGCATCGGCTTGAGCCTCGCGCAATCCTTCATGGAGGCCGGGGCGTCCGTCGTCGTCTGCGGGCGTTCGCAGGCTGCGCTGGACCGATTCGCGCAGGCCCACCCGCAGGCGCTGGCCGTGCGGGCCGATGTGACGGACGCAGCCGATCGGGCCGCGCTGCTGCAGGCGGTCGCTGATCGCTTCGGGCGTCTAGACGTGCTGGTCAACAACGCCGGTACGTTCGAGGAGCGAGACTATGCGGCCGGCAAGAACCCCAATGCGACCCTCGATGCCGAGGTGGCGCTGAACCTCACCGCCCCCATCCACTTGACGGGCGAAGCGCTCGAGCGGTGGCCGGAGCCCGACGCGATCGTATTCATCACCTCGGGGTTCGCTCTGGTCTCGCCCACTCGCGCACCCACCCACGGCGCGGTGAAGGCCGGCCTGCACGGCTTTGCGGACGGCCTGCGCCGTCAACTCGCCCCGAAGGGCACCCATGTCCTGGAGGTCCTCCCGCCGTCCACGGACACGCCCATGAACGCCGCAGCCACCGGGAAGAAGCTGACTCCCGAGCAGGTGACGGCGGTCACGATGAAGGCTCTTCGGCGGCGGCGGAACATGGCATTCCCCGGTCAGACCAAAGTCATGCCCGCCATGCTGCGCATCGCGCCGGGCTTCCTGCGACGCACCGTCGCCGAGCTCTGAACCCCAGGGAAAACCCTTCCCCCGGCAACACCTCACCGAAGCGGACAAGGTCGAATTCCTGACCCGCCACCTTCTGAACAGCTGACCGGCCCGTTCCGGATTGAAAGGATTCTCCATGTCCACATTCCCCCTCCACCTGGTTCCTTCCCGCAGAGCGCTGACGACCGGGCGCTTCATCGTCGCGGCAACCCACTTGTTCACCCCGCGGCTGGCCGCGCGGTTTTTCCAGCTCACGGCTAGCGGTACCCCCGCGATCCCTTATTCGCGGATGTTCGCGATCCGCAACGCTGCTCTCGGGCTTGGGCTGCAACGGATGGACAGTTTCACCCGGCCCCAGCAGCAGCAGTTTCTTGCGGTGAACATCGTCATGGACTCGGTCGATGCCGCCGCTTTCCTGGCTGCGGGCCTGCGGCGCGACGTCAGCCGTACCTCGGCCATGCTGTCCGCCGCCGTGGCTCTTTCTGCGGTGGTAGCCGGTACCACGGCCCTCATCGAGGTCAAGCAAGCGGCCGCCCAAGAAACGGAGCCGGCAGCGACGGCGTCATCGGACAGCGACTGGAAGTGACCGCACCGGCGTGGCACCGCAGCTGATCCACTGCACCGCCTCCATTGGCTGGAGGCCGCCGAGGACGGGTTGGCGGTCTCTGTCGAGTTCAGCAGTCCCGCCGAGCGACCAAGGCAGTTCTCAGAGCATCCGGTTCGGGTGCGGTTGGGTCGGCAGCACTCGAACGGGGGAGGTGGGCTGTGACAGTGCACCGCGCAGTTGTCGGTTCTCCACGGTCAGTTGGTTAACAGCGCGGACCAGGTGATCGACGTCGGTCCGCAGCTGGGACAGCTCCTGTGCGTCCTTGGCTCGGAGCTCCTTGAGTTTGACGATCTGTTGGCGCAGGCGGATCTCGGAGTCCGGCGTCTGTCCGCGCGCCCTGACCTGCGCGTAGAAGTCGTTCTTGAGGTCCGGGTGACGCTGGGTGAGCGCGTTGCGCGGTAGGCCGGCTTCCTGGGCCAGGGCGACGATCGTCAGCGCGCCGTTGGAGTGCTGCGCGGTTCCTTGCAGGATGCGGTCCATGGCCGCGCGGATACGGTCGCGTTCGTCGGGTGCGGGGCTCATGCGGTGCCGTCCTGAAGGGTGGTGCGGGTGCGGTGGTGGGTGTCGGCGAGGTCGCGCAGCCGGGCAGCGTTGCTCTGTAGCCGTTCGCCCAGCGGGCCGGGAACGTGGCCTGCCTGCTGGTCAAGCGCGGTGGCGCGGAGGCGGAGGCCGGTGGCGTGCTGGTCGGTGCGGGCGATGTTCGCGCAGGTGGGGACGCACCGGTCGAGGCTGGGGGTGTCCTTGAGGCCGCGGTGGCACAGGGCCTTGTCGCGCTTGTAGACGCACATCAGCAGCGTGTGGGGATTGTCGTAGACGGCCAGGTGGGGGTTGGCGCGGATCTGTCGGGCCTGCCGTGCGGTGATGACGGTGCCGGTGTAGGGGTGCCGGTAAGAACACTGTCACCGATCCTGCTGGCTTATTCGGTCACGCGGTGAGGGAGAGGTCGAGGCGGGCAAGGTGGCTGACGCGGGTGCGGTCGAGCGGGTGGCCGTTCCACCAGGCATCGAGGCGAATGAGGTTGAGCGCAACAGCGGAGAAGACGTGCTCCAGGTGGGTCTTCTGGAGACCGAGGTAGCGGGCACGTCTCATCCCGGTGACCGCGACCGCCTGGTGGATGGTTCCCTCGATGCCCGCGCGGGTTCCGTACTTGGCTCGCCACTGCTCGTCGCCCTGCTGGAGGCGGGCTCGGTCGAGGACTTCTTGCAGCTCGCGGGGTTGCAGGGAGAGGGTCCGGCCGCCGGTCTTCGAGCGGGTGCACTGGTCGCGCACCGGGCAGGGGCGGCATGTCTCCTTGTCGAACTTGATGACGATGGCCTTGGTGCCGCGCAGGGTAGCGGGGCTCCACCAGGTGCTGGTGTCCCCACGTGGGCAGGTGACCTGCCGCTTGTCCCAGTCGATGGTGAACGCGATGCGGTCGAACCCGGCGCCGGCACGCGCCTGGGGTGAGCTGTTCATCAGGACCGGGGTGACCAGGGTGACCCCGAAGTTCTTCTTCATGTCCACGATCAACTCGGCGGAGGCGTAACCGGAATCGAGGAAGTGCTCGGCGGGCAGGAGGTCGCGGGCGGCAAGCATGTGATGGACCGGTTCGGTCATTTCCGCATCGGTCACCGTGGCGTCCGTGGTCGCAATGCTGGTGATCAAGCGCGGCGGCGGTCCGTCGGCTGTGGGGATCAGCGCCTGGCCGCCGACAGCCGGGTCCTGGGCATCGGTATCGTCGCAGGACTCACTGATGTGGATCTTGTAGCCGGTCCACCAGGAGCCCTGTTTGAGGCCATAGCGCGCGTCGGTGTCGTACGGAGAGGCCAGCCGAAGTCTGCCGGGCGGGAGGTCTTTGCTCTCCCGCCGTTTCACCTCCGCGTCGGCATCGGTCACAGTGCGGTGGTAGTTCTGCACCCACATCGTGCGCAGGATCTGCACTGCCGGGAGTTCGCGCAGCCAGGCCGGAGCGTCAGGGGCGTGCACCGCTTCCAGCAGCGCGAACCCGTCCCGGCCGTAGACCAGGGCCATCTCCTCGCGTTTGCTCGCAGAAGCTGGCGGATGCCAGGAGTGAATCCGCGGGCCGTAGCGTTCGGCCCATTCCCGAACGGGCACCGCCCCGGCCAGCCAGTCCGGGGCCGCGCAGGCCAGCGCCTCCAACGTGGCCCGCAGTGTCTCCCCGGCCAGCTCCAGCCTGTTCAGGTCACGTACTGCCGCCAGCACGCGGGTGGAGTCGGTGCGCTGCTTGCCTCCGGCCTTCACCAAGCCCCGGTCCTTGAGCGCGGTCAGCAGCAGGTCGAGCACCTTCTCCTCCATCCCGTGCTCGACCAACCGCGTGCGGAACTCGGACAGCACCGAGGCGTCGAACCCGGGATCATCCACTGACCGCCGCCGACAGCGACCGGCGGACGCTCGCGCGGCGGCTGGCCGATGTGCCCCGCCCCCTGGACCGGGTCGTGTCGCTGGTCGGCCTGGACGAGCGGCCGCACCCGGACCACTCCGTCGTGCCGGTCGGCACGGCCCTCACCCTCGCCCTCGTACAGGCCCTGGAGGATGCCGGCGTCGACGCCCCCCTGTGGTGCCTGACCGGCGGCGCGGTCTCCACCGGTGACGACGACCCGGTGACCGCCGTCGCCCAGAACCTGGTGTGGGGCCTGGGACGCGTCGCCGCACTGGAGTACCCGCGACGCTGGGGCGGACTCCTCGACCTGGCCGCGGGCTTCGACCCCGCCGCCCTGGCGACCGCGCTGGCCGGCGGCAGCGACGAGGACCAGCTCGCGCTGCGCCCCGGCGCCGCCTACGGGCGCAGGCTCGAACGCGCCCCGCTGCCCGACGGCCCCGCGCCCGAGCCCTGGCGGCCCCGCGGCACCGTCCTCATCACCGGCGGCACCGGCGCCGTCGGCGGACAGATCGCCGCCTGGCTGGCCCACAACGGGGCCGAGCACGTGGTGCTCCTCAGCCGGCAGGGCGGCGACGCCCCCGACGCCGCCCGACTGACCGCCGAACTCAAGTCCCTGGGCGCCCGCGTCACCGCCGCCGCCTGCGACGTGACCGACCGCGAGCAGCTGGCCGCCCTCGTCGCCGGCCTGGAGGCGCGGGGCGAGCGGATCCGGTCCGTCATGCACACCGCGGGCGCCGGCAGCCTCGTACCGCTGCCCGACACCGACCTCGCCGAGTTCGGCGACACCCTGCACGCCAAGGTGCTCGGCGCCGCCCACCTGGACGAGCTGATCGGCGAGGTGGACGCGTTCGTCCTGTTCTCGTCCATCTCCGCGGTCTGGGGCAGCGCCGACCACGGCGCCTACGCCGCCGCCAACGCCTACCTCGACGGCCTCGCCGAGAACCGGCGCGCCCGCGGACTCGGCGCCACCTCCGTGGTCTGGGGCATCTGGGCCCCGCAGGACGGCAAGGGCATGGCCGCCAACCTCGCCGAGCGGCAACTGCGCGGCCGCGGCATCCCCTTCATGCGTCCCGCGCTCGCCATCGAGGGCTTCCAGCAGGTCCTCGACCGGGACGAGACGGTCGTCGTGGTGGCCGCCGTCGACTGGGACCGCTTCGCCCCGGTGTTCACCTCGGCCCGGCCCAGCGCGCTCATCTCCGACCTGCCCGACGCCCGCGCCGCGCTCGCCGGCCGGGACGCGGACGCCGCGGACCAGGACGAGACGAGTTCGCCCCTGCTGGGCCGGCTGCGCGCCCTGCCCGCCGCCGAGCAGCGCGAGCTGCTGGCAGAGCTGGTGCGCGCCCAGGCGGCGGCCGTCCTCGGCCACGAGTCCGCCACCGAGATCGAGCCGGGACGCGCCTTCCGAGAGCTGGGCTTCGACTCGCTGACCGCCGTCGACCTGCGCGGCCGGCTGAACGCCGCGACGGGCCTCAGACTGCCGGTCACCGTCGTCTTCGACTACTCCTCGGCCACCGCGCTCGCGGATCATGTGCGCGACGAACTGCTCGGCACGGCGGCGGCACCGGCCGCCCCGGTCGCGGTCACCGTGCCCGCCGGGGACGACCCCGTCGTCATCGTCGCCGCCGGCTGCCGCTACCCGGGAGGCGTCCGCAGTCCCGAGGACCTGTGGCAGCTGCTCGCCGACGGGCGCGACGCGATATCCGAACTGCCCGGCGACCGCGGTTGGGACCTCGGCGAGGTCTACGACACCGACCCCGACCGGCCGGGCACCACCTACTCCCGGGCGGGCGGCTTCGTCTACGACGCCGGCCTGTTCGACCCGGAGTTCTTCGGCATCAGCCCGCGCGAGGCGCTCGCCATGGACCCGCAGCAGCGGCTCCTCCTGGAGACCTCCTGGGAGGCGCTGGAGCGGGCGGGCATCGACCCGACCACGCTACGCGGCACCCGGACCGGCGTCTTCGTCGGCGCCGGCTACCAGGGCTACGGCGGTGACGGCGCGCGGGTGCCCGAGGAGGCCGAGGGCCACCTCATCGCCGGCATCTCCAGCAGCGTGCTCTCCGGCCGCATCTCGTACTCGCTCGGCCTGGAAGGGCCTGCGCTGACCATCGACACCGCCTGCTCGTCCTCGCTCGTCGCCGTGCACCTCGCGGCGCAGGCCCTGCGGTCCGGCGAGTGCTCGCTGGCGCTGGCCGCCGGCGCCACCATCCTCGGCTCCACCCTGTCCTTCACCGGATTCAGCCGGCAGCGCGGTCTGGCGGCCGACGGCCGCTGCAAGCCCTTCGGCGCCGAGGCCGACGGGTTCGGCATCGCGGAAGGCGTCGGCACGCTCGTACTGGAGCGGCTCTCCGACGCCCGGCGCAACGGACACCCCGTGCTGGCCATCGTGCGCGGCAGCGCCGTCAACCAGGACGGTGCCTCCAACGGCCTGACCGCGCCGAACGGGCTCTCGCAGCAGCGCGTCATCCAGCAGGCGCTGGCCAACTCCGGTCTCGAACCCGCCGATGTGCGGGTGGTCGAGGCGCACGGCACCGGCACCAGGCTGGGTGACCCCATCGAGGCGCAGGCCCTGCTGGCCACCTACGGCCAGGACCGCACCGCACCGCTGCGGCTCGGGTCGCTGAAGTCCAACATCGGCCACACCCAGGCCGCCTCCGGCGTCGCCGGCATCATCAAGATGCTCCAGGCCATGGAGCACGGCGTGCTGCCCCGCACGCTGCACGCGGACGTGCCCTCGCCGTTCGTCGACTGGTCCGCGGGCAACATCGAGCTGCTGACCGAAGCGCGGCCGTGGGAGGGGCCGCGGCGGGCCGGCGTGTCGTCGTTCGGCATGAGCGGCACCAACGCGCACGTCATCATCGAGCAGGCCGACCCCGTCGAGGAGCCGGCCGCACGGGACGACGCCACCACGGCCGCGCCGGCCGTGGCCTGGACACTGTCGGGCCGTACCGAACAGGCCGTGCGCGAGCAGGCGCGCGCCCTGCTGGACCGACTCGACGCCGACCCCCTCGACGCCGGCCTCCTCGACATCGCCCACTCGCTGGCGGCCACCAGGACCGCCTTCGGGCGCCGGGCCGTCGTCGTCGGCGCGGCCCGGGAGCACCTGGCCGCCGGCCTACGGGCCGTGCGCGACGGCGAGGCGCCCGTGCACACCGCCGACGCCGGCCGCCGCACCGTGTTCGTCTTCCCCGGCCAGGGCACCCAGTGGACCGGTATGGCCCTGGAACTGCTGGACAGCGCCCCGGTGTTCGCCGAGCGCTTCGCCGAGTGCGAGCGTGCCCTGGCCCCGCACACCGACTGGTCGCTGACCGAGGTGCTGCGCAGCGGCGAGTACGAGCAGGTGGACCGCATCCAGCCGGTGCTGTTCTCCGTGATGGTCTCGCTGGCCGCGCTGTGGCGGTCCTGCGGCGTCGAGCCCGACGCGGTGGTCGGCCACAGCCAGGGCGAGATCGCCGCCGCCTGCGTGGCGGGCGCGCTCTCCCTGGAGGACGCGGCGATGGTCGTCGCGCTGCGCAGCAAGGCACTCGTCGTGCTCGCCGGACAGGGCGCCATGATGTTCGTCGCGATGGCCGCCGAGCCGCTGCGCGAGCGCGTCGCCGCCTGGGACGGCCGGATCGGCGTGGCCGCCGTCAACGGCCCCACCTCCGTCACGGTCTCCGGCGACCCCGAGGCGCTGGAGGAGCTGAGCGCCGCGCTGTCGGACGAGGGTGTCCTGCGCTGGCCGATCCCCGGCGCCGACTTCGCCGCCCACTCCGCCCAGGTGGAGCGCATCCACGACGAACTCATGCGCCTGCTGGCCGGCGTGACCCCGCGCGCGACGACCGCCGGGTTCTGGTCCACCACCGACAGCGCCTGGCTGGACGGCTCCGCCCTGGACGCCGGGTACTGGTACCGCAACCTGCGCCGGACCGTCGAGTTCGACCAGGCCGTCAACCAGCTGATCGCCGCGGGTTACGACGCCTTCGTCGAGGTCAGCCCCAACCCGGTGCTGGCGATCTGGGTGCAGCAGGCCCTGGAGGCCGCCGACGGCGGAGTCGTCGTCGGCACCCTGCACCGCGAGGCCGGCGGCCCGGACCGCTTCCTGACCTCGCTGGGCGAACTGCACGCGCGCGGTGGCGCGGTCGACTGGGCCGCCGTGCACCGCGGCGGCCGGCGGGTCGACCTTCCCACCTACGCGTTCCGGCGGGAGCACTACTGGCTCGTGCCGCTTCCCCTCGAATCGAAGGCCCTGCCCGCGGCCGAGGACGGCGACGCCTGGCAGTACCGCGTCGAGTGGCGCGTCCTGCACGACCTGCCGACCCGTCGGGCCACCGGGGAGTGGCTCGTCGTCACCCCCGACGGCGCCGACGTCGAGGGACACCTCGACGCCCTGCGCAGGCAGGGGCTCACCGCCCTCGTGGTGCCGTGGGAGGCGTCCGACGACCGCACCACCGGCGCGGCACGGCTGCGCGCGACGGCCGACGGACACTCGCCCGCCGGCGTGCTCTCCCTGCTCGGCCTCGACCACCGGCCCTGGGCGGACGGCACGGTGCTGCCCGCCGGGCTGCCCCCGACCGTGACCCTGATCGGGGCCCTGGGCGACGCGGGCATCGAGGCCCCGCTGTGGGCCGCGACCAGCGGTGCCGTCTCCGTCAGCCCCACCGACCCACTGGCCGGCCCCGCACAGGCCGCCCTGTGGGGCCTGGGCGGCGTGGCCGGAGTCGAGTACCCGGGACGCTGGGCCGGTCTGGTCGACCTGCCCGCCGCCTTCGACGACCGGGCCGCGCAGCGCCTGCTGGCGGTCCTCACCGGCGAATCCGGCGAGGACCAGGTGGCGATCCGCCCGTCCGGCGTCCACGGACGCCGCATCGTCCACGCCGGCCGCTCGGGCTCGGCCGGACGCTCGTGGCAGCCCAGTGGCACCGTCCTGGTCACGGGCGGCCTCGGCGCCCTCGGCGGGCACGTGGCCCGCTGGCTGGCCACGGCCGGCGCCGAACACCTGCTGCTGACCGGACGGCGCGGCGCGGCCACCCCCGGCGCGGACGAGCTCACCGCCGAACTCCGCGCGCTGGGCGCCCGCGTCACCGTCGCCGCCTGTGACGTGGCCGACCGGGACGCCGTCGCGGAGCTGCTGGCCGGCATCCCGGCCGGGACACCGCTGACCGCCGTCGTGCACGCGGCGGGCGTCCTCGACGACTGTGTGGTCGACTCCATCACCGCCGAGCGCGCGGCCGGAGTGGCCCGGCCCAAGGCTGACGCCGCACTGGTGCTGCACGAGCTGACCCGCGGGATGGACCTCTCCGCGTTCGTGCTGTTCTCCTCGGTGGCCTCCACCGTCGCCGGCACCGGACAGGGCAGCTACGCCGCGGCCAACGCCTACCTCGACGCGCTGGCCCTGCACCGCCGCGACCTCGGCCTGCCCGCCACCTCACTCTCGTGGGGGCTGTGGGCCGGCAAGAGCCTGACCGACGAGGCGGTGGCCGCCCGGCTGGTCCGCGACGGCATGCCCGCCATGGCCCCCGAGCGCGCTGTCGCCGCCTTGGGGCGCGCCGTCGGCTCGGGCGAACCGCACGTGATCGTCTCCGACTTCGCGTGGGACCGCTTCGTCGTGGCCTTCACCGCCCTGCGGCCCAGCCCGCTCATCGCCGACCTGCCGGAGGTGGCCGCGCTCACCGAGCGGACGGCCGCGCCCGAGCGGCCGGCCACCCAGGACCGGGCCGCACTCCTGGAGCTGGTGCGCACGGCCGCCGCCGAGGCCCTCGGCTACGAGGGTGCCGACGCGATCGGCCGCGACCGCGTCTTCAAGGACCTGGGCTGCGACTCGCTGACCGCGGTGGAACTGCGCAACAAGCTCTCCGCGGCGACCGGCCTGCGGCTCCCGGTCACCCTGGTCTTCGACTGCCCGACCCCGAACGCCGTCGTCGACCACCTGGCCGCGCAGCTGGGCGAGCCGGAGGTCCGCACCGGGACCACCGTGGTGCCGGCGGCCGGCGCCGTCACCGCAGTCACCGACGACGCCATCGCCATCGTGGCACTCGCCTGCCGTTTCCCCGGCGGGGTGCGCACCCCGGAGGACTTCTGGCGCCTCATCAGTGAGGGCGGCGACGCCATCACACCGTTCCCCACCGACCGTGGCTGGGACCTGGACGCCCTCTACGACCCGGACCCCGACCACCACGGCACCACGTACGCCCGCGAAGGCGGCTTCCTGCACGACCTGGCCGACTTCGACCCCGCCTTCTTCGGCATCTCCCCGCGCGAGGCGACCACCATCGACCCGCAGCAGCGGCTGCTCCTGGAGACCGGCTGGGAGGCGTTCGAGCGGGCCGGCCTGGACCCGCGATCGGTCAAGGGCAGCCGCGCCGGCGTGTTCGTAGGCTCCAGCTACCACGACTACGGCATGCGCGTGCGCAACGCCCCCGAGGAGATGGAGGGCTACCTCGGCATAGGCAGCGCGGGCAGCGTCGCCTCCGGTCGCATCTCCTACACCTTCGGCCTGGAGGGCCCGGCCGTCAGCGTGGACACCGCGTGCTCGTCCTCGCTGGTCGCCATCCACCTCGCCGCGCAGTCCCTGCGCTCGGGCGAGTGCACGATGGCCCTGGCCGGCGGTGCCGCCGCGATGGCCACCCCGACGTCGTTCGTCGAGTTCAGCCGGCAGCGCGGTCTCGCCGAGAACGGACGCTGCAAGCCCTTCGCGGCCGCCGCCGACGGCACCGCCTGGGCCGAGGGCGTGGGCCTGGTCCTGCTGGAGCGGCTCTCCGACGCCCGGCGCAACGGCCACCCCGTGCTCGCCCTCGTACGCGGCAGCGCAGTCAACCAGGACGGCGCCTCCAACGGTCTGACCGCCCCCAACGGCCCCTCCCAGCAGCGCGTCATCCGCGACGCCCTGGCCAGCGCCCGCCTGGCGCCCGCCGACCTCGACGTGGTCGAGGCGCACGGCACCGGCACCAGGCTGGGCGACCCCATCGAGGCGCAGGCGCTCCTCGCCACCTACGGCCAGGACCGCGCGCGGCCGCTGCTGCTCGGCTCGGTCAAGTCCAACATCGGCCACTCCCAGGCCGCCGCCGGCATCGCGGGCGTCATCAAGATGGTGCTCGCCATGCAGCACGGTACGGTGCCCGGCACTCTCCACGTGGACGAGCCGTCGCCGTTCATCGACTGGAGCGCCGGCCGCGTCGACCTGGTCACCGAGAACACCCCGTGGCCGGTCACCGGCCACCCGCGCCGGGCCGCCGTGTCCTCCTTCGGCGTCAGTGGCACCAACGCCCACACCATCCTGGAGCAGGCCCCCGACGACGAGCAGGCCCCCGACGACGAGCAGGCCCCCGCCGACGAGCCGGCCGCCGCCGGCGCGCGGGAGCCGCTGCCGGTGCCGCTGGTGCTCTCCGCCCGCAGCGCACAGGCGCTGCGCGAGCAGGCGGACCTGCTCGACCGGCACCTCGCCGAGAACCCGGACGTACGGACCGCCGACATCGGCTACACCCTGGCCACCGCGCGCGCCCACCTGGAGCACCGGCTCGTCGTGCCGGACGGCGACCGTGACGCGGTCCGTGCCGCCCTGCGGTCGGCGACCGGCACCGTGCCGCCCGCCGAGCCGCACGTGGCGTTCCTCTTCTCCGGCCAGGGCAGCCAGCGGCTGGGCATGGGGATGCGGCTGCACCGCGAGTTCCCGGTCTTCGCCGAGGCCTTCGACGCCGTCCGCGCCGCCCTCGACCCGCTGCTGGAACGGCCGCTGCACGAGGTGATCGTCGCCGCCGCCGGCTCCGCTGACGCCGAGCTGCTCGACCGTACGGCCTACACCCAGCCGGCCCTGTTCGCCGTCGAGGTCGCCCTGTTCCGGCTCGCCGAGCACTGGGGCCTGCGCCCCGGCCACCTCATCGGCCACTCGGTCGGCGAGCTGGCCGCCGCCCACGTCGCCGGGGTGCTGTCGCTGCCGGACGCCGCCCTGCTGGTGGCGGAGCGCGCCCGGCTGATGCAGGCCATGCGCGCCGACGGCGCCATGGTCTCCGTGATGGCGCCCGAGGAGACGGTGCTGCCCTACCTCGCCGCGTACGGGGACCGGGTGACCGTGGCCGCGGTCAACAGCACCGTGGCCACCGTTGTCGCCGGCGACGAGGACGCCGTGCTCGACGTCGCGGCCCGGCTCGCCGCCGACGGCCGCAGGACCAAGCGGCTGCGCGTCAGCCACGCCTTCCACTCCCCGCACATGGACGGGATGCTGGAGGAGTTCCGCCAGGTCGCGGCCCGGCTGGAATACCACCCCCCGCGCATCCCCGTCGTCTCCAACATCACCGGCGACCTCGCCGGCGCCGACGAGCTGTGCACCCCCGACTACTGGGTGCGCCACGTCCGTGGCGCGGTCCGGTTCCTCGACGGAGTACGCGCCCTGGAGCGGGCCGGCGTCACCGCGTTCGTCGAGATCGGCCCCGACAGCTCCCTCACCGCGCTCGCCCAGGACTGCCTGGAGGGCCGGGCCGAGCTGATCCCGCTGCTGCACCGCGACCGCGACGAGGCCGAATCGGTCACCGCCGCCCTGGGCCGCTTCCACGCCCAGGTCGCCGCCCCCGACTGGCAGCGGTTCTTCGCCGGCCGTGACGTGCGCCGCGTACCGCTGCCCACCTACGCGTTCCAGCGAGAGCGCTACTGGCTCGACGACACCGCGGGCGCCGGCGACGTGACGTCGGCGGGCCTGGTCGCCACCGGGCACCCGCTGATCGGCGCCGCCGTCGAACTGGCCGACGCCGACACGTACGTCTTCACCAGCAGGCTGTCGCTGCACAGCACGCCCTGGCTGGCCGACCACGGGGTCTTCGAGGAGGCCCTGTTCCCGGCGACCGCCTTCCTGGAACTGGCGGTCAGGGCGGCCGACGAGGTCGGCTGCGCCCGGGTGGACGAACTCTCCCTGGCGGCACCGCTGGCACTGCCCAAGGACGCCGCCGTCGTCCTGCAGATGCGCGTCGGCCCGCGGGGCGCGGACGGCACCCGTTCGCTGGAGGTGTTCTCCCGGCCGCAGGACGCGCCGGCCGACGAGGCCTGGACCCGGCACGCCGACGGTGTGCTGTCGCCCGGGGCCGCACCCGCCGCACCCGCCGCAGAAGCGCTCACCGAGTGGCCGCCGCCGGGCGCCGAGCCGATCGACGTGACCGGCCTGTACGACCGGTTCGCCGAGAGCGGCTTCGCCTACGGTCCCGCCTTCCAGGGGCTGACGGCGGTGTGGCGCCGCGGCGACGAGGTGTTCGCCGAGGCCGCCCTGCCCGCCGCCCAGCGGTCCGAGGCCGGCCGGTTCGGACTCCATCCGGCCCTCCTGGACAGCGTGCTGCACTCCCTCGCCTTCGGCGTGCTCAACGGCAGTGGCCAGGCCTGGCTGCCGTTCGCCTGGAGCGGTGTCACCCTGCACGCGGGCGGCGCGGCCGCCGTACGGCTGCGGATGGCCCCCACCGGGGACAGCTCGATGTCGGTCGCCCTCGCCGACGGCACCGGGGTGCCGGTCGCCACGGCCGAGTCGCTCGCCCTGCGGCCCGCGGCCCCCGCCCGGTCCGCGACGGGCGGCGGACGGACCCACCGCACCCTGTTCCGCCCCGAGTTCACCGAGGTGCCGCTGCCCACCGCCGGCACGGTTCCCGCGTTCGAGGTGCGAGGCTACGAACCGGGGCAGGACGCCGAGGCGGTGCGCCGTGCCACCCGGCGGGCACTGGCCGACATCCGCGACTGGCTCGGCGCGGACCGGGCGGGGGCGAAGCTCGTCTTCAGCACCCGTGGAGCGGTGCCGCTGACCGACGACGACGTGTCCGACCTCGCCGGCGCCGCCGTCTGGGGCCTGGTCCGCTCCGCGCAGACCGAGCACCCCGACCGGTTCGTCCTGGTCGACCACGACCACGACGACCAGGACGGGGCCACCGTCGCGGCCGCGCGCGCCGTCGCCAGCGGCGAACCGCAGCTCGCGGTACGCGACGGACGGGCGTACGTCCACCGCATCGCGCGCGTCCCGGTCGGCGCCGCGGACGCCACGCCGCAGTGGGAGCGTGGCGGCACCGTCCTGGTGACCGGCGGCACCGGCGCGATCGGCACCCACGTCTCCCGCCACCTGGTCACCGAGCACGGCGTCAAGCGGCTGCTGCTGACCAGCCGAAGCGGTATGGCGGGCCAGGGCGCCGCACGGCTGCACGAGGAGCTGACCGCGCTGGGTGCCGAGGTCGAGGTGGCATCCTGCGACATCGCCGACCGCGACGCGCTCGCCGCCCTGCTCGCCGCGGTTCCGTCCGAGCACCCGGTAACCGCCGTCGTCCACACCGCCGGTGTGGTCCAGGACGGCATCGTGGCGTCGATCACCGACGAGCAGCTGGACCTCGTCCTGCGGCCCAAGGTCGACGCGGTCCTCAACCTCCAGGAGTTCACCGCCGGTCTCGATCTGTCGGCCTTCGTGGTCTTCTCCTCCATCGCCGGCGTCTTCGGCGGCATGGGACAGGCCAACTACGCGGCGGCCAACGCCTTCCTGGACGCCCTGTCCCACCGCCGCCGGGCCCAGGGCCTGCCGGCCGCCTCGCTGGCCTGGGGCCTGTGGGCCAACGACGCCGGCATGAGCGGCCACCTCAACGAGAACGACTTCAAGCGCATCGCGCGCGGCGGCATCATCGCCTTCCCGCCCGCGGAGGGCCTGGAGCTGTTCGACACCGCGCTCGCCGAGGACCACGCGGTCCTGCTGCCGCTGCGCCTGGACACCAAGGCGGTCCAGGCACAGGGCGAGGTGCCCGCCGTGCTGCGGGGTCTGGTGCGCCCCACCGTACGGCGCGGCGCCACCGACAGCGCCGCAGGTGCCGCCGGGGCTGCGGGCCTGGCCCAGCGGCTGTCCGGAATGACGGACACCCAGCGCGACCGGGCCCTGCTCGACCTGGTCCGTGACCACACGGCCACCGTGCTGGGCTTCGCCGACGCGAGCTCCGTCGACGTCGACCGTGGCCTGCTGGAAGTGGGCTTCGACTCGCTGACCGCCGTCGAGCTGCGCAACCGGCTGGGCACGGCCGGCGGCCTCCGGCTGCCCGCCACCCTGCTCTTCGACTACCCGTCGTGCCGTGCCATCGCCGGCTATCTCGCCGCTGAGCTGGAGCCCGAACCGACGGCGGCGGGAGCGCCGCCGGGCCTCGCCGAACTGGAGCGGCTCACCACCCTCCTGGACGACGAGCGCTACCGCGAGGAGCTGACCGGCAGGCTGCACGACCTGCTTGCCAAGGCGCGCGCCGCCGGTGACGACTCCGTCGAGGAACGCCTCGACGCCGCCGACGACGACGAGATCTTCGACTTCATCGACAACGAACTGGGCATGTCGTGACCGCCCGGCAAGGCAGAGGGACAGGGACAGCAGTGAACGACGACAAGCTCCGTACCTACCTCAAGCGGGTCACGACCGATCTGCACCGCACACGTCAGCGGCTGACCAAGCTGGAGGCGAAGGACACCGAGCCCATCGCCATCGTGGGCATGGCCTGCCGCTACCCGGGCGGCGTGAACAGCCCCGAGGACCTGTGGCGCATGGTCGCCGCCGGCACGGACGCCGTCACCCCGTTTCCGGACGACCGTGGCTGGGACCTGGAGCGGCTGTACGACCCGCAGGGCGACCGGCCGGACAGCAGCTACGCCCGCGAGGGCGGCTTCCTCGACGAGATCTCCGGCTTCGAGCCGCAGTTCTTCGGAATCTCGCCGAACGAGGCGCTCGCGATGGACCCGCAGCAGCGGCTGTTCCTCGAGACCACCTGGGAGGCGTTCGAGCGGGCCGGGATCGACCCGCGGGCCCAGCGCGGCGCCCAGGTCGGCGTATTCGCCGGCGTGCAGTACCAGGACTACGGCTCCCGGCTGCGCCACGTGCCCGAGGAGGTCGAGGGCTTCCTCGCCGGGGGCAACTCCGACAGCGTCGCCTCCGGCCGCATCTCCTACACCTTCGGCTTCGAGGGCGCCGCGGTCAGCGTCGACACCGCCTGCTCGTCGTCGCTGGTCGCACTGCACCTGGCGGCCCAGGCCCTGCGCGCCGAGGAGTGCACGCTCGCCGTGGCCGGCGGCGCCATGGTGATGTCGACCCCCGTCGCGTTCACCGAGATGAGCCGGCAGCGCGGCCTGGCCGCGGACGGCCGCTGCAAGTCCTTCGCCGAGGGCGCCGACGGCACCGGCTGGGGCGAGGGCGTCGGCATGCTCCTGCTGGAGCGCCTCTCCGACGCCCGGCGCAACGGCCACCCCGTGCTCGCCCTGGTCCGGGGCACCGCCGTCAACCAGGACGGCGCCAGCTCCCGGCTCACCGCCCCCAACGGCCCCGCCCAGCAGCGGGTCATCCGCAAGGCGCTGACCAACGCCAAGCTGACCCCGGCCGACGTCGACGTCGTCGAGGCGCACGGCACCGGCACCCCGCTCGGCGACCCCATCGAAGCACAGGCGCTGCTTGCCACCTACGGCCGTGCGCACAGCCCCGAGCGGCCACTGCTCCTCGGCTCGCTGAAGTCGAACATCGGCCACACCCAGGCCGCCGCGGGCGTCGGCGGCATCATCAAGATGGTGCAGGCCATACGGCACGGCCAGGTGCCACCCACACTGCACGCGGACCGGCCCACGCCCCAGGTCGACTGGGCATCGGGCACGGTCCGGCTGGCCACAGAACTCCAGCCGTGGCCCGAGGTGGACCGGGTCCGCCGCGCCGCCGTCTCCTCCTTCGGAGTCAGCGGCACCAACAGCCACATCATCCTGGAGCAGGCACCGGCGCCCGAGGAGCCGGAGGAGGCCGCGCCCGCCCCCGAGGCCGGCACCGACGCCGACGCCGCGACCGCCGCGGTGACCGCCCCGGCCGTCGTGCCCTGGACGCTCTCCGCCCGCAGCCCGCAGGCGCTGCTCACCCGGGCGGCACAGCTGCGCGCCCTCACCGGTCCCGACCCGCTCGACGTCGGCCACTCCCTGGCCACCACCCGGGCCGCGCTGGAACACCGTGCCGTCGTGGTCACCGGCGGCGACGCCGACGCCGACGCCGCGCTGACCGCCCTGGCCAACGACGAGGAACACCCCTTCCTGGTGCGCGGCACCGTCCGCCCCACCCGCGACCTGGTCTTCGTCTTCCCCGGTCAGGGTTCGCAGTGGGCGGGTATGGCGGTGGAGTTGCTGGAGTCCTCGCCCGTCTTCGCCGCCCGGATCGACGAGTGCGCCGAGGTGCTTGCCCCGTACGTGGACTGGTCGTTGGAGGACGTGCTGCGCTCGGGTGACTTCGACCGGGTGGATGTGGTCCAGCCGGTGCTGTTCGCCGTGATGGTCTCCCTCGCGGCGCTGTGGCAGGCCGCCGGGGTCACACCGGACGCCGTCGTCGGCCACTCCCAGGGCGAGATCGCCGCCGCCGTGGTGGCCGGCGCGCTCTCGCTGGAGGACGGCGCGCGCGTCGTCGCCCTGCGCAGCAAGGCACTGAACGCCCTCGCCGGCCGCGGCGGCATGGCCTCCGTCGCCCTCCCGGCGGAGGAGGCCGTGCGCCGCATCGGACCCGGCCTGTCCGTCGCCGCCGTCAACGGCCCCTCGTCCGTCGTGGTGGCCGGCGACACCGCCGCCCTTGACGCCCTCGACACCTGGGACGACGTACGCGTCCGCCGCGTCCCCGTCGACTACGCCTCGCACTCGGCCCACGTGGAGGAGATCCGTGAGGAGCTGCTCACCACCCTCGCGGGCCTGGCCCCGCGCAGCGCCGGGATCCCCTTCTACTCCACGGTGACCGGCGGTCTGCTGGACACCGCGGCTCTGGACGCCGAGTACTGGTACCGCAACCTGCGGCAGACCGTGGAGCTGGAGACCACCGTCCGCGCGCTGGGCGCCGCGGGCCACGACGTGTTCGTCGAGGTCAGCCCGCACCCGGTGCTGACCTCGGCGATCGAGGAGACGGCCACCGGGACCGTGACCGGCACGCTGCGGCGGAACGACGGCGGCTGGGACCGGTTCCTGCTCTCCCTCGCCGAGCTCCACGTGGCCGGCGTCCCCGTCGACCTCACCGCGGTGCTCCCCGGCGGCGCCCGTATCGACCTGCCCACCTACCCCTTCCAGCGGGAGGCGTACTGGCTGGAGGACCACTCCGCCCAGCAGGGCGACATGACCGCGGCCGGCCTCGGCTCCGCCGACCACCCGCTGCTCGGCGCGGTCGTCGCGCTCGCGGACGCCGAGGGCGCCCTGCTCACCGGGCGCCTCTCCGTCCGCACCCACCCCTGGCTCGCCGACCACACGGTGCGCGGCGCGATCCTGCTGCCCGGGACGGCGTTCCTGGAACTGGCCGCCCGCGCCGGCGACCAGGTGGGCTGCGAACGGGTCGAGGAACTCCTGCTGGAAACCCCTCTCTTACTGCCGGAGCACGGCGCCGTCGCCATCCAGCTCGCGGTAGGCGCCCCCGACGGGGCAGGCCGCCGCACCGTCACCCTGCACGCCGCCCCCGACGGCACCGACGAGTGGACCCGCCACGCCGGCGGCATCCTGTCCACCACCCCCGCCGCCCCCGCCGCCGACCTCACCGTCTGGCCGCCGCGCGACACCACCCCGCTCGACGCCGCCGACATGTACGACCGCTACGCCGCGGCCGGCTTCGGTTACGGCCCCGCCTTCCAGGGCCTGCGCAGGGCCTGGCGCCGCGGCGACGAACTCTTCGCCGAGGTCGCCCTCCCCGACGACCAGCGGGACGCGGCCCGCCTCTTCGGCCTGCACCCCGCCCTGCTCGACGCGGCACTGCACGTCACCGGACTCGCCGACGCCGCCGAGGCCCGGCTGCCGTTCTCCTGGAACGGCATGTCCCTGCACGCCCGGGGCGCCACGGCGCTGCGCGTCCGGATCGCCCCCGTCGGGCAGGACGCCGTCTCCGTGCACGTCGCCGACCCCACCGGCCGGCCCGTCGCCTCGGTGGAGTCCCTCGCACTGCGCCCGCCCGCCGACGACGCCGTACGCGCCCCGGGAGCCGACGCCGTCTTCCGCCCTGCCTGGACGCCGGTGACCGCCGCGCCCGGCGCCGCGGGACCGGCCGGGACCGTACGCATCGAGCCCGGCGGCGACGTCCGGGCCGCGCTGCGCCACGCCCTCGCCGAGGTGCAGCGCTGGCTCGCCGACGACGAGCAGGGACAGCTCGCGTTCGTCACCACCGGAGCGGTCCCCGCCGCCCCGAAGGAGGACGTCACCGACCTGGCGGGCGCCGCCGTCTGGGGCCTGGTCAGGTCCGCCCAGTCCGAGCACCCCGGCCGCTTCGTGCTCGTGGACACCGACACCGAGGGCTCCGGGGCGCCGCTCGTCACCGGCGAGGACCAGCTCGCGGTGCGCGGCGCCCGCCTCCTCGCCCCCCGCCTGGAACGCGCCCGCTCCGACGGCCCCCCGGCCGCCCTCGACGGCACCGTACTGATCACCGGCGGCACCGGCATGCTCGGCTCCCACCTCGCCCGGCACCTCGTCACCCACTACGGCGTACGCCACCTCGTCCTGCTCAGCCGCACCGGGCACGCCCCGGAGCTGCACGCGGAACTGACCGGGCTCGGCGCCGAGCCCGACATCGTCGCCTGCGACGCCGCCGACCGCACCGCCCTGGCCGCCGTGATCGACGGGCTGCGCCGTCCGCTGCGCGCCGTCATCCACGCCGCCGGCGCGCTCGACGACGGCGTCGTCACCGCCCAGACCCCGCAACGTATCGACACCGTCCTGCGGTCCAAGGTGGACGCCGCGGTCAACCTGCACGAGCTGACGCGCGACCTCGACCTGGCCGCTTTCATCCTGTTCTCCTCCGCGTCCGGCGTCTTCGGCGGCCCCGGCCAGGCCAACTACGCCGCCGCCAACGCCTACCTCGACGCGCTGGCCCAGCACCGCCGCGGGGCAGGACTGCCCGCCCAGTCCCTCGCCTGGTCCCTGTGGGAGGAGGCCAGTGCGATGACCGGCCACCTCGACGAGGCCGACCTGCGCCGCATCGCCCGCTCGGGCATGCCGCCCCTCACCATCGACCAGGGGCTGGAACTGTTCGACCGGGCGCTGTGCGCCCCGGACCCGCTGCTCGTCCTGATGCGCCTGGACCTGCCGGTGCTGCGCGCCTCCGCCGACCCGGTCCCGCCGCTGCTGCGCGGCCTGGTCCGCACCCCGGCCCGCCGGGCCGTCGCCGTGCGGGACACCGCCGAGGACACCACCTCGCCGGCCGCGCGGCTCGCCGCCCTGCCCGCCGCCGACCGCCTCGGCGCCGTCGTCGACCTGGTCCGCACCCGAGTCGCCACGGTCCTCGGCCACGCCTCCGCCGACGTCATCGACGGCAGCAGGGCCTTCCGCGACCTCGGCTTCGACTCGCTCGCCTCGGTCCAACTGCGCAACCGCCTCGGCGCCGCCACCGGTCTGAAGCTCCCGGCGACGCTGGTCTTCGACTACCCGACTCCGATCGCGCTCGCCGAACACCTCCTCGCCGAGCTGGGCGAGGGACAGGACACAGCCACCACCGTCGTCCAGGCCGTCGCCGTGGACGAGCCGATCGCGATCGTCTCCATCGGCTGCCGCTTCCCCGGGGACGTCCGTACTCCCGAAGACCTGTGGAACCTGGTCGCCTCCGGCGGCGACGCCATCGCCGCCTTCCCCGGCGACCGCGGCTGGGACCTGGACGGCCTGTACGACCCCGAGGGCGCCCGCCGCGGCAGCTCGTACGCCCGCGAGGGCGGCTTCCTCGCCGAGGCCGCCGACTTCGACCCCGGCTTCTTCGGCATCAGCCCGCGCGAGGCGCTGGCCATGGACCCGCAGCAGCGGCTCCTACTGGAGACCAGCTGGGAGGCGTTCGAGCGCGCGGGCATCCGCCCGCAGGACCTCAAGGGCAGCGCCACCGGTGTCTTCGCCGGTGTGATGTACCAGGACTACGCGGCGCGCGTCACCGAGGTGCCCGAGGAGATCGAGGGCTTCCTCGGCACCGGTACCTCGCCCAGCGTGCTGTCCGGCCGTATCGCGTACACCTTCGGTCTCGAAGGGCCCGCGGTGAGTGTCGACACGGCGTGTTCGTCGTCGCTGGTGGCGATGCACCTGGCGAGCCAGGCGCTGCGCTCGGGCGAATGCTCGCTCGCCCTCGCCGGCGGTGTCACCATCATGTCCACGCCCGCCCTGTTCACCGAGTTCAGCCGGCAGCGCGGCCTGGCCGCCGACGGCCGCTGCAAGGCGTTCGCGGACGCCGCCGACGGCGCCGGCTTCGGCGAGGGCGTCGGCGTGGTCCTGCTGGAGCGGCTGTCGGACGCGCGGCGTAACGGTCATCCGGTGCTCGCGGTGATCCGCGGCAGCGCGATCAACCAGGACGGCGCGTCCAACGGTCTCTCCGCGCCCAACGGCCCCTCGCAGCAGCGGGTCATCCGGCAGGCACTGGCCAACTCGGGCCTGAAGCCGTCCGAGGTGGACGCGGTGGAGGCGCACGGTACGGGTACGACGCTGGGCGATCCGATCGAGGCGCAGGCCCTGCTGGCCACCTACGGCCAGGACCGCGAGGCGGACCGGCCGCTGTGGCTGGGCTCGCTGAAGTCCAACATCGGCCACACCCAGGCGGCGGCCGGTGTGGCCGGTGTGATCAAGATGGTCCAGGCGATGCGGCACGGTGTGCTGCCCAGGACGCTGCGCGTGGACGCGCCGTCGACCCACGTCGACTGGACCGCGGGCAAGGTCAGCCTGCTGACGGAGGAACGGCCCTGGGACGGTCCGCGTCGGGCTGGTGTGTCGTCGTTCGGTCTCAGCGGTACGAACGCCCACGTGATTCTGGAGGAGGCTCCGGTCGAGGTGTTGGTGGGTGGGGAGCCGGCTGGTGTGTTGGTGGCTTCTGGTGTGGTGCCGTGGGTGGTGTCGGGTCGTTCGGTGGTGGCGGTGCGTGCGTTGGCGGCGGGTTTGGTGCCGTTGGTGGGTGTGGGTGGTGTTGGGGTGGGTGCGGCGTTGGTGGGTCGTTCGGTGTTTGAGCATCGTGCGGTGGTGGTGGGTGGTTCTGCCGAGGAGTTTGCGGTGGGGCTGGGGGCGTTGGTGGATGGTGTGCCGTTGGCGGGTGTTGTTTCGGGTGTTGCCGCGGGTGTGGGCAGGACGGTGTTCGTCTTTCCGGGTCAGGGTTCGCAGTGGGTGGGTATGGCGGTGGAGTTGTTGGAGTCCTCGCCTGTCTTCGCCGCCCGGATCGCCGAGTGCGCCGAGGTGCTTGCCCCGTACGTGGACTGGTCGTTGGAGGACGTGCTGCGCTCGGGTGACTTCGACCGGGTGGATGTGGTCCAGCCGGTGCTGTTCGCCGTGATGGTCTCCCTCGCGGCCCTGTGGGAGTCCGTGGGCGTGCGTCCGGACGCCGTCGTTGGTCACTCGCAGGGTGAGATCGCCGCGGCCGTGGTGGCGGGTGCGCTCTCGCTGGAGGACGGTGCGCGGGTGGTGGTGTTGCGGAGCAGGGCGATTACGGCGTTGGCGGGTCGTGGTGGGATGGTGTCGGTGCCGTTGCCGGTGGACGAGGTGCGGTCGCTGCTGCCGGAGGGTGTGTCCGTTGCCGTGGTGAACGGTCCGTCCTCTGTGGTGGTTTCGGGTGATCCGGCTGGTCTGGAGACGGTTCTGGTCTCGGTGGAGCGGGCGAAGCGGGTGCCGGTGGATTACGCCTCGCACTCGGCCCATGTGGAGGGGATCCGTGAGGAGATTCTCCACGTGCTGGAGGGTGTGTCGCCGCGTGAGGTGGTGGTGCCGTTCTTCTCGACGGTGGATGTGGAGTGGGCGGACGGTACGGGGCTTGATGCCGGGTACTGGTATCGGAATCTGCGGCAGACGGTGGAGTTCGAGGCTGCCGTGCGTCAGTTGGCCGACGCGGGTTTCGGGGCCTTTGTTGAGGTGAGTGCTCACCCGGTTCTCACCGTGCCTATTGAGGAGACTGCTGGGGATGAGGTGGTGGTGGCGGGGACGTTGCGGCGGGGGGAGGGTGGTCTGCGTCGGTTCCTGCGGTCGGCGGGTGAGTTGTTTGTTCGGGGTGTCGTGGTGGATTTCGCACCGTTCTTCGGTGGTGCTCGTGCGTGCTGTGATGTGCCGACGTACCCCTTCCAGCGGCGGCGTTTCTGGTTGGAGGCGTCTGGGGCGAGTGGTGATGTGAGTGCTGCGGGTCTGCGTAGTGCGGGGCATCCGCTGTTGGGTGCGGCGTTGGCGTTGGCGGACGCGGAGGGGGATTTGTTCACGGGGCGGTTGTCGTTGCGGTCGCATCCGTGGCTTGCGGATCATGCGGTGAGTGGGTCGGTGTTGTTGCCGGGTACGGCGTTCCTGGAGTTGGCGCAGTATGCGGGGGAGCGGTTGGGTTGTGCCACGGTCGAGGAACTGACCCTGGAAACACCGATGGTCCTGCCCGACCGCGGCGGACTCGCGATCCAGCTGTCGGTGGGCGCACCCGACACGTCCGGGCGGCGCTCGCTCAACCTGTACACGCGGGAGGAGGACGCGCCCGCCGACCAGGAGTGGACCCGGCACGCCACAGGCGCGCTGGCCACCGGCGGTGCGACGGCGGACGCCCTGACCGGAACGTGGCCCCCGGCCGGGGCCGAACCCCTGGACACCACCGACCTGTACACCCGCTTCGCCGACCAGGGCTACCAGTACGGGCCCGGCTTCCAGGGGCTCCGGGCAGCCTGGCACCGCGGTGACGAGGTGTATGCCGAGGTCGCCCTGCCCGAATCGCAGCGTGACCATGCCCGGCGGTTCGGCCTGCACCCGGCGCTCCTGGACGCGGCGCTGCACGCGCTGTGGCTGGCGGCCGTCGAGGCCGGCCCGTCCGCGGGCAGGGCCGGCGGCGTCCGGCTGCCGTTCAGCTGGGGCGGGGCGCGCCTGTACGCGTCGGGCGCGACGACCCTGCGGGTGCGGCTGACGACGACGGGCACCGACGAGGTCGCGATCACCGTCGCCGACGCCACCGGAACCCCGGTCGCCGCGGTCGAGTCGCTGGTGATGCGCCCGCTCGCGGCGGGACAGCTGGAGTCCGCCCGGGTGCTGTCCCTCTACCGGGTCGACTGGCACCCGGCGACAGCCGACGGCACGGCCGTACCGCCGTACGAGGTGGCGGACTTCACTGGGTCCGACGACGACGTGCACGCCGTCGCGCACCGGGCGCTCGCCCGGGTCCAGGAGTGGCTGGCCGCGGAGCACGAGGACGACCGGCGGCTGGTGTTCGTCACCCGCGGCGCGGCCGGGCCCGACACCCGGGACGCGGTGCACGCGTCGGTGTGGGGCCTGGTCAGGGCGGCGCAGAGCGAGCACCCCGACCAGTTCGTCCTGGTGGACCTCGGCCCGGCCGACGACGTCACCCAGTGGCTGCCGGCCGCCGTCGCCAGCGGCGAACCCCAGGTCGCGGTCCGGGGCGGTGCGGTACTCGTCGCCCGTCTGGTGCGGGCCGCGCCGACCGGCGAGGAGCCGAAGTGGGACCCGAACGGCACGGTGCTCGTCACCGGCGCCGGCGGCGTCCTCGGCGGGTTGATCGCGCGGCACCTGGTGGACCGGCACGGAGTGCGTGACCTCGTCCTGGTCGGCCGCTCCGGTCCCGACCCGGAGCTGGTCGCGGAGTTGACGGCGGCGGGTGCCCGGGTGGTGGCCGCCCGCTGCGACGCCGCCGACCGGACCACGATGGCCGAGCTCATCGCCGGTGTCCCCGCCGACCGGCCGCTGACCGGGGTCGTGCACGCGGCCGGCGTGCTCGACGACGGCCCGGTCATGTCGCTGACGCCGGAACAGCTGGACCGCGTACTGCGGCCCAAGGCCGACGCGGCGCTGCTGCTCGACGAGCTGACGCGCGATCTGCGGCTCTCCGCTTTTGTGCTGTTCTCCTCGGCGTCGGCGACCTTCGGCGCGGCCGGCCAGGCCAACTACGCCGCGGCCAACGCCTTCCTCGACGCGCTGGCCGAGCGCCGGCGCGCGGACGGGCTGCCGGCCCAGTCGTTGGGATGGGGTTTCTGGGAGCAGCGCAGTGCCATGACCGGCGGGCTCGGCGACCGCGAGGTGGCCAAGCTGACCAGCGGCGGTGTACGGCCCATCGGCTCGGCCGACGGTCTCGCGCTGTTCGACGCCGCATCCGCCATGGACGACGCCGTACTGGTACCGATCCACCTGGACCTGTCGCCCCGCGGCGGGCAAGTCCCGCCGCTGCTGCGCCACCTGGTGCGGCCCGCCGTGCGGCGGACCCCGGCCGTGGCCGAGGCAACGGCGGACGCGACGACGTTCCGGCAGAGCCTGGAGGGGCTGCCGGAGGAGGGGCGGCGGGACAGCCTGCTGGGCCTGGTGCGGTCGACCGTGGCCGCGGTCGTCGCCTACGACGGGCCCGCCGCCGTGGACCCGGACGTGACGTTCGTGAGCCTCGGCTTCGACTCGCTGATGGCCGTCGAACTGCGCAACCGGCTCTCCGCCGCCGTCGGCACCCGGCTGACGCCGACCCTGGTGTTCGACTACCCGACCGCCTCGGGGCTGGCCGGCTACCTCTGCGACAAGCTGGGACTGGCTCCGGCGGCAGCGGCCGCCGCCGGTCCGGAGCCGGCCTGGGAGGCGGACGAGTCCGAGGTGCGCGAGGCCCTGGCGGCCGTCTCCGTGGAGCAACTGCGCGCGGCCGGAGTGCTCGACGTGATCCTGAGGCTGGCGGAGGAGGAGCGGCAGCGGACGACCGCCGACCGGATCGACCACATCCGGAGCATGGATGTAGATGATCTTGTGCGTTGGGCAAGTGCCCTCGGTAATGACGAATTCTGACCCGGATCGACGCGTGTGGAGCCCATGATGACTGCCCCTCAGGACCAGGTGATCGCCGCCCTGCGCAGCGCACTGGTGGACAACGAACGCCTCAGGCAGGCCAACCAGCGCCTGTCGCAGCGGACCGACGAGCCGATCGCCGTGGTGGCCATGGGCTGCCGCTACCCCGGCGGGGTCGCCTCGCCCGACGATCTGTGGACCCTGGTGAGCGAGGCGAGGGACGCCATCTCCCCGTTCCCCGAGGACCGCGGCTGGGACACCGGTGCTCTGTTCGGTGAGGGCGGCGGACCCGGCTCGCCGACGTCCCGCACCGGCGAGGGCGGCTTCCTCACCGGCGCCGGCGCCTTCGACCCGGGCTTCTTCGGGATCTCGCCGCGCGAGGCGCTCGCGATGGACCCGCAGCAGCGGCTGCTCCTGGAGACCACCTGGGAGACCCTCGAAGGGGCGGGCATCGACCCGGGCACCCTGCGCGGCAGCAGGACCGGTGTCTTCGTCGGCCTGATGGGCACCGGCTACGGCGGCCCCCTGCACCATGTCCCGGACGGTGTCGAGGCGTTCCTCGGCATGGGCACCCAGTCCAGTGTGGGCTCCGGCCGGATCTCGTACGCCTTCGGCCTGGAGGGGCCGTCCGTCACCGTCGACACCGCCTGCTCCTCCTCCCTGGTGGCGATTCACCTCGCCGCGCAGTCCCTGCGCGCGGGGGAGAGCACGCTGGCCCTGGCCGGCGGCGCGACCGTACTGGCGGGCCCCGGCCTGTTCGTGGGGCTGAGCCAGCAGGGCGGCGTCGCCGCCGACGGCCGCTGCAAGTCCTTCTCCGAGGGCGCCGACGGAGCCGGTTTCGGCGAGGGCGTCGGCACGGTGCTGCTGGAGCGGCTGTCGGACGCGCGGCGTAACGGTCATCCGGTGCTCGCGGTGATCCGCGGCAGTGCGGTGAACCAGGACGGCGCGTCCAACGGCCTGTCGGCGCCGAACGGCCCCTCGCAGCAGCGGGTGATCCGGCAGGCGCTGGCCGCCGCCGGGCTGAAGCCGTCCGAGGTGGACGTGGTGGAGGCGCACGGTACGGGTACGACGCTGGGCGATCCGATCGAGGCGCAGGCCCTGCTGGCCACCTACGGCCAGGACCGCGAGGCGGACCGGCCGCTGTGGCTGGGCTCGCTGAAGTCCAACATCGGCCACGCGCAGGCGGCGGCCGGTGTGGCCGGTGTGATCAAGATGGTGCTGGCGATGCGGCACGGCGTGCTGCCCGGCACCCTGCACATCACCCGGCCGTCGACGCACATCGACTGGTCGGAGGGTGACGTCCGGCTGCTCACCGAGGCCGTCGACTGGCCCGAGTACGGGCACCCCCGGCGCGCCGGCGTCTCCTCCTTCGGGGTGAGCGGTACCAACTCCCACCTTGTCCTCGAACAAGCCCCCGAGGCTGACGAAGAGCCCGCCCCGGCGGCGCCGGCGCCCGGCACGGCGGTTCCCTGGCTGCTGTCCGCGCGGACGGCCGACGCCCTGCGCGACCAGGCCGACCGGCTCCGGACCCACTTAGCGGCACGGCCCGGCCTCGCGCCGGCCGACATCGCGTTCTCGACCGCGACCGGCAGGGCCGCGCTGCCGCACCGAGCGGTCCTCGTCGGCGCCGACCACGACGCCCTCGGCCGCGAGCTGAAGCTGCTGTCCCGCGGCGAGTTCTCCGACCGCACCGTCTGCGGCACCACCGCCCCGGCCGGGAAGAAGGTCTTCGTCTTCCCCGGTCAGGGTTCGCAGTGGGCGGGTATGGCGGTGGAGTTGCTGGAGTCCTCGCCTGTCTTCGCCGCCCGGATCGACGAGTGCGCCGAGGTGCTTGCCCCGCACGTGGACTGGTCGTTGGAGGACGTGCTGCGCTCGGGTGACTTCGACCGGGTGGATGTGGTCCAGCCGGTGCTGTTCGCCGTGATGGTCTCCCTCGCGGCGCTGTGGCAGGCCGCCGGGGTCACACCGGACGCCGTTGTCGGCCACTCCCAGGGCGAGATCGCCGCCGCCGTGGTGGCGGGTGCGTTGTCGTTGGAGGACGGTGCGCGGGTGGTGGTGTTGCGGAGCAGGGCGATTACGGCGTTGGCGGGTCGTGGTGGGATGGTGTCGGTGCCGTTGCCGGTGGACGAGGTGCGGTCGCTGCTGCCGGAGGGTGTGTCCGTTGCCGCGGTGAACGGCCCTTCCTCCGTCGTGGTTTCGGGTGATCCGGCCGGTCTGGAGACCGTCCTGGCCTCCGTGGAGCGGGCCAAGCGGGTGCCGGTGGACTACGCCTCGCACTCGGCCCACGTGGAGGAGATCCGTGAGGAGCTGCTCACCACCCTCGCGGGCCTGGCCCCGCGCAGCGCCGGGATCCCCTTCTACTCCACGGTGACCGGCGGTCTGCTGGACACCGCGGCCCTGGACGCCGAGTACTGGTACCGCAACCTGCGGCAGACCGTGGAGCTGGAGACCACCGTCCGCGCGATGGGCGCCGCGGGCCACGACGTGTTCGTCGAGGTCAGCCCGCACCCGGTGCTGACCTCGGCGATCGAGGAGACGGCCACCGGGACCGTGACCGTGACCGGCACGCTGCGGCGGAACGACGGCGGCTGGGACCGGTTCCTGCTCTCCCTCGCCGGACTCCACGTGGCCGGCGTGCCCGTCGACTGGAGCGCGGCCCTGCCCACCGCCAGGCGGGTCGAACTGCCCACCTACGCCTTCCAGCACAAGCGGTACTGGCTGGACCCGGCCATCGAGCACCTCGGCGGTGCGGCCGACGGCCACCCGCTGATCGGCCGGCCGCAGCCCGTCGCCGACAGCGGCACCCTGCTGCACACCGGCCGCCTCTCGCTGCGCACCCACCCGTGGCTGGCCGACCACGCCGTCGGCGGCACCGTGGTGCTGCCCGGCGCGGCCCTGGTCGAGACCGTGCTGCACGCGGGCCGGGACCTCGGCTGCGGCCTGCTGGAAGAGCTGACGGTGCAGACCCCGCTCGTGCTCGACCCGGCCGCGCCGCTCACCGTCCAGCTGTCCGTGGAGGGTCCCGACATGGCGGGGCGGCGTCCGTTCGCCGTTCACTCCACGTCCGGCGAGGGAGCCTGGACCCGGCACACCACAGGATGGCTCGCGCCCGCCGGGGACGCGCCCGTAGAGCCGGACGGCACTCCATGGCCGCCGGCCGGCGCCGAACCGGTGGACATCGACGACCTCTACGGCACCTTCGCCGAGGGCGGCATCGAGTACGGCCCCGCATTCCGGGGGATGACCGCCGCCTGGCGCCTGGACGGCCGGATCTACGCCGAGGTGGCCCTGCCCGAGCAGCAGCGTTCCGGGCTACGGCGGTTCGGCGTCCATCCGGCGCTCCTCGACGCGGCGCTGCAGACGGTCGGCCTGACCCGCGACGGTGACGAGGGCGGGCCCGTCCTGCCCTTCTCCTTCGGCGGTGTCACCCTGCACGGCGAGCCCGGCGGCGACCTGCGGGTCGAGACCACGGTGCGCGGCGAGAACGAGGTGTCCGTGCGCGCGGCCGACCGCGACGGCCGGCCCGTGATCACGGTGGACTCCCTCGCCCTGCGCCGTCTCACCGGCCTGGCCCGCCACGACTCGCTGTACCAGGTGGCCTGGTCGACCCGCCCGCTGCCGCGGGCCGTGGAGCGCACCGACACCGTGGTCCGCGTCGATCCGGGAGAGCCGACCGCGGCCGCGGCCCACGAGACCACCCGTCGGATACTCACCCGGCTCCAGGAGTGGCTGGCCGCCGACCACCCCGACGGCGCCCGCCTGGTCGTCGTCACCCGTGGCGCCATCGCCACCGCGCCCGACGAGGACGTCACCGACCTGGCCGGCTCCCCGGTGTGGGGACTGCTCAGGTCAGCCCAGTCGGAGAACCCCGGTACCTTCGTCGTCGTCGACACCGACGAGGAGAGCGAGCACCTGCTGGACGCCGCGCTCTCCTGCGACGAACCCCAACTGGCGCTGCGCGGCGGCGAACTGCGTGTACCCCGGCTGCACCGGTCCGCCCGCGCAAGCACCGTGCGGGAACCCGACCGGGACGGCACCGTCCTGGTCACCGGCAGCGTTGACGGCCTGGCCGGCCTGGTGGTGCGCCACCTCGCCACCGAGCACGGCGTCCGCCGGATCGTCCTGGCAAGCCGGGGCGGCCCGCGACCCGAGGAGATCCAGCGGCTGGGCGCGGACCTCGGAGCCGAGATTGTCGGCGCCGCCTGCGACATGGCCGACCGGGACGCCCTGGCCGCGCTGCTGGCATCCGTACCGGAACACGCGCCGCTGACCGCGGTCGTGCACACCGCGGCCGTGCTCTCCGACGGCACCCTTGCCTCGCTCACCCCCGAGCAGATCGACACCGCACTACGGCCCAAGGTCGACGCGGCGCTCAACCTGCACGAGCTGACGCGCGGCCTCGGGCTCCGCGAGTTCGTCCTGTTCTCCTCGGTCGCCGGCGTCCTGGGCGCCCCCGGCCAGGGAAACTACGCGGCGGCCAACGCCTTCCTCGACGCCCTGGCGCACCACCGGCGCGCCCAGGGCTTGCCTGCCCAGTCCCTCGCCTGGGGCCTGTGGGAGCACAGCAGTGGCCTCACCCAGAACCTGGACGAGGCCGATGTGGCGCGGATCTGGCGCGGGGGAGTGGTGCCGTTCGACACCGGGCAAGGTCTGGCGATCATGGACCTCGCGCGGGGCACGGACGCGCCCGCGCTGGTCCCGGCGACCCTCGCGGCCGCCGTGCTCAAGGCCGCACCCGAGGACACCCCGCCCCTGCTCAGGGACCTCGTGCGGGCCCCGGTCCGGCGCTCCGGCGCGGCGCCCGAACGGCGGGGCGCCGACGAACTGCGCGGCAGCCTCGCCGGTCTGGACGAAGGTGCGGGCGAGGCCCTGCTCGGCGAGATCGTGCGCGGCCAACTCGCCACCGTCCTCGGCCATGCCTCGGCCGACGACATCGACGGGAGCGCCGCCTTCCTCGCCCTGGGCCTGGACTCGCTCACCGCCGTCGAGCTGCGCAACCGGCTGACCGCGAGCACCGGGCTGCGGCTGCGCCCCACCGTCGCCTTCGACTGCTCCACCCCCCGGGAGCTGGCGCGGTTCCTGCACGCCGAGCTGCTCGCCGCGCCCTCGGTGCCGCCGGTCTCCGCCCGCCGCGCCGGCCCGCTGGACGCCGCCGGTGAGCTGTTCCGGTACGCCGCGGAGCGGGGCCGGCTGAAGACCGGTGTGAAGATACTGCACCAGGCCGCCCAGCTGCGGCCCATGTTCACCGTGGAAGAGGGCCGCGAGGGCATCCCCGGTCCGCTGCGGCTGACCACCGGCGCCAAGCGGCCGAGGATCATCTGCCTCTCCGCCTTCGTTGCCCTGGGCGGCGCCCACCAGTTCGTCCGGTTCGCCTCGTTCTTCGGCGAGGAGTACGACGTAGCGGCGCTGGACGTGCCCGGCTTCCAGAACGACGAGCCGCTGGCCGCGGACGCGGAGGCGCTGGCCGATGTGTACGGTGAAATGATCAGCGAACTGATCGGCGACGACCCGTTCGTCCTGCTTGGCTCCTCCTCCGGAGGCGTGCTCGCACATGCGACCGGCGAGTGGATGAGCCGGCGCGGTGTCGCCCCGGCCGGTGTGGTGGTCATCGACGGCTACCCGATGACCAGCCCGCACATCAACCGGGTCCAGGACCAGCTCCTCAAGGGCATGTTCGAACGCGAGGAGCGCTTCGTCAGCCTGGACGGCACCCGCCTCACCGCCATGGGCTGGTACTGCGGGATGTACGAGTTCTGGGAGCCGCGGGCGGTGGACACGCCCACGCTGCTGCTGCGGGCCACCGTTCCCCTGGAGGGCATGACGGACGACCCGGCGAGCGAGGAGTGGCGCGCGGTGTGGCCCGCCACCAAGGTGCTGGACGTGCCCGGCGACCACTTCACCGTCATGGAGGACCACCTGGAGACGACCACGCGGGTCATCAAGGACTGGCTGGCCACCCTCTGACGTCGTGGGGCCCGCCGGGCCGGGCGGGCCCCACGCACCGTGATCCACCCTCGATGCCACCCCGGCGCCGCAGAGGCCCTGTTCCCCCTTTTGCTTTCGGACGGCATTGTTTGCGGACGGCCGGACGGCCGTGTCCGGCACATGACGTATGGAGGTTTCCATGGCGCTGGGTTACTTACTGGGCGGAGGCGTCGGCACCGAGCCGCACGGCATCGAGCTGCACCGCGCGTTCCCCGTGATGCGGCGGCTGTACGAGCGGATAGCCGACTGGACCGGCCTGAGCGTCGGCCAGATCCTGGAGGAGGACCTGCCGGAGGCCCAGGAGGAGCGGCAGAGCGTCGGCTCCATCCGGGAGACCGCGCTCGCCCTGTCCGTGCACGACATCCTCGCCGAGCAGGGTGTGCACCCCTCCGTGCTGGGCGGCCTGAGCCTGGGCGCCATGACCAGCAGCTGCCTGGCCGGCGCCCTCACCCGCCAGGAGCTGTTCGGGCTGCTCCGCAACACCCGCCTCTGCCCCGACCCGGACCCCTCGGACCCGGCGCACGTCCTCGCCATCGCGGCCGTCCCGGCAGGGCAGAGCGTCGAGACGCTCGTCGGAGGCTTCGAGGACGTGTACGTCGCCGGCGATATGGGCGACACCGCCGACGGCGCGCTGCGCGTCTACATGCTGGGCGGTCTGCAGGAGCCCATGGCCGCTCTGGCGGGCTCGCTGCCCGAGGGGCTGGTGACCCTGATGCCGGGCCGGGGCATCGCCCAGCACACCCCGCTGCGCGCCCCGTACCGGACGTTCATCGAGCCGCACATCGACGCCATCGGCTTCGGCACGCCCAAGCTGCCGGTGGTGTCCTGCCTGGACCGTAAGCAGCTGACCTCGGGCGACGACGTGCGGGACCTGTTCAAGCGCAATCCCACCACCCCGATCAGCCTGCCGTACGTCTACGAGGGCATGCACGAGCTGGACGTCCAGCTCGGTGTGGTGGTCGGCCCGGCGATCCCGGCCGGACTGCTGCGCATCTCCTTCCCCGTGGTCCACGTCGAGCAGCCGGAGCACATCGAGAAGGTCGTCTCCCACGTCTTCGAGCTCGGCATCGAGTACCCCGAGACGGGCCTCGCGGCGTGCTGAGCGCGGACCTGTCCCCTGCCGACTGCGACAAGCTCGTCGACGGCTGGCTGAGCACGGACCCGGATGCGTGGACCCGGCGCGTGATCCGCCGCCACTTCGACCCCGAGACAGGCAGCCCCTACTGGCTGGAGCGGGCGAAGACGCTGTCCTTCGACCCGCGCGACATCACGCGCCACGCGGAACTGACCGCGTTCGGGCCGTTCGACCTGGACCTGCTGCGCACGCGCGACCCGCGCGACTTCGTCCCGCTGGCCGTGGACCGCCCGCTCACCGGGCGGGTGTGGGACTCGGGCGGCACCACGGGCGCGCCGTGCCGCGTCTTCTGCACCCCGGAGATGATCGTTCAGCGCGGCGTGTGGCGCCGCTGGTCGTTCACGACCGAGGGCTTCGAGCCGTACCGCACCTGGCTCCAGGCGACGCCCACCGGGCCGCATCTGATCGGCAACGGCGTCTGGGAGGCCGGGGACCTGCACCAGGGGGTCGTGTACGCGATCGACATGGATCCCCGCTGGGTGAAGCGGCTGCTGCGCACCGCGCGCATGCCCGTCGCGCGGGACTACACCGAGCACCTGCTCGACCAGATCCTGGACGTGCTGGAGACCCGGGAAGTGGACTATGTCAACACCACCCCGGCGCTGATGGTGGCGCTGATCCGACGGGCCCCCGAGCGGGTCGCGGCGCTGCGCGGGGTCCGGCTGAGCGGTACCCACCTGATTCCCTCGGTCCACCGGCAGATCACCAAGGCGCTGGACGGCGGTATCTGCGGCCTGAGTTACGGCAACACCTTCGGCAACGCGGCCGGCCTGCCGGTGGAGCAGGACGGCGAGGTCATGCCGTACCTGCCCAACTTCCCGCAGGTGACGATGGCGGTCGTCGACAAGGCCGACCCGATGACCGTGGTGCCCTACGGCTCAACGGGACGGGTCCGGCTGACCGTGCTGCACAACGACCTGTTCCTGCCCAACGTGCTGGAGCGGGACGAGGCGGTGCGGTACGACACCGGCGACCGCTTCCCCACCGACGGTGTCGCCAACGTACGCCCGCTGGAGACGGCCGGCACCGCGGTCGAGGGGCTGTACTGAACTGCTGTCGCCCGCGTCTCCCGAAACGGGCGACAGCATTCGTCACACACCGTCTCGCAGGAAAGAGCCCTACCGCGCAGGAGGTGAGGGAACGGGCCCCTCGGAGCCGCCCTGCGGGCCCCTGTCTGTTTCGTCAGGCGTTCCGCATGTGCCGGGCCGAGGGTTCGGCGGCGCGTTTCTTCGCCGCGTAGTCACTCGGCGATGTCGACTCCGTAGCCGCGTGCGAGTGTGTCCAGGGCGTGGTCGTAGCCCTGGCCGACGGCGCGTAGGCGCCAGACCGGGCCTCTGCGGTAGATCTCGGCGAGCAGCATCGTGCGTTCGGTGGTGGCGGCGTCCAAGGTGGCCCGTGCGAGGGGCGGCCCGCTGTTGCTGGGGGCCGCGCTGATCTGTATCGCGCCGACTGTTTCGAACGTTCCGGTGCCGTCGATGGCTGCGGCTATGACGACTCTGCGGGTCGTCGGTGGCAGGGAGGCCAGGTCGACGGTGACCGTTTGCTCGGCTGGGCCACCGGTCAGCAGGCGTACGGATCCGGCGGGGCTCTCCGGAGCCCCGTAGAAGATGAAGTCCTCGTCGCAGGTGACTTGTTCGTCCTCGTCGAGGAGGAAGGCGACGACGTCGACCTCGAAGCCGGATTGCGGGGACCAGCCAGCGGTGAGGTGCCACACGGGGGAAGGGGTTCCGGGCGGCATGGGCAGGTCGATGACACCACCTCTGGGCAGCACCACGGGCTCTTGGGGACGAATGGTCGTTGGGGGCTGAGAGGTGGTTACCGAAGCGGTGAGCCAGTCAGGGCCGTGCGCGGGGAGCGCGAGGGCTCTGATGCGGGTCATACGCCGGTCGCGTTCTCCGCCAGGCAGGAGTACGACGTCGGTGACGCCCGCGGACAGGTTGATCGCGGCGGAACCGCCGAGAGCGACGACGCGGGTGCGGGCCGCCGCGGCGTCAGTATGGACGCCGCCCAGGACCAGGACTCTGTGTCCGGACAGCGGCCTGTCCGCCGGTGCGGCACCTGCGGCAGACTCCGCCCGACGTGTCTGGTGCACGGTTGTCTTCGAGGCAGCCGGGGTGCTCGAAGCCGCTGTCCGGCTGTTGGGTGCGGCGACCGCTGCGGGAGTGACCGGTTGCGTGGGGGTGGCTCGCCGAGTGTCGGACCCGGCGACCGTGACTGCCGCGGCGACCGGCGTCTCGAAGACTGTTCCCGGTTGTACGTCTGCGAGCAGCCGCAGAAAGGTGTGTTCGTCGATCACCGGTACGCCCTCGGTACGGGCGCGGTGTGCCTTGGCCGAGTCCGACGCGGGTTCGTTGGTGACCAGCACGCTGGTGTGCCGGCTGACGGAGGTCATCATGTTCAGTCCGGCGGCGACGGCTCGCCCGATCAGCTCCGCACGGGCGTGGGCGGTCTCGCCGGTGATCGCGATCTTCATGCCTTGCCGGAGCGGTCCGGCGGGAGTCATACGGCCGGGATTGCGGTAGACGCACGGAGTTTTGGGCGGCCTCGGCGTGAACTGTGATTCCGCCCGGGGCGGGCAGGTCACGAGGGGGAGAGGGAGATCGAGCCGGGCCGCCTCACGCAGGGAGGCCCGCAGGATCCCGGCCAGTACACGGGTGTCGTCCAGTGCGTCGTGAGCACGTTGTTGGGGGACGCCGTAATGGGCAGCGAGTGTCCCCAGCTTCAGGTCGCCGGTCGGCGGGTCGACCTGGCGGTTGAGGGCCAGGGTGCACAGCCGCTGCGAGACCGGAAGCCACATCCGCGCACGTGCGAACTCGTGGGCGAGGAAGTCGTAGTCGAACTGGGCATTGTGGGCCACCAGGACCCGGTCCTGAAGCATCGCCCCGATCTGCCCGGCGACCTGGGCGAAGGCCGGAGCGCCCCGCAGCCGCTCGGCGGTGAGCCCGTGCACCTCGACCGGCCCCGGGTCGCATCCCGGGTTGAGCAGTGTCGAGAACTCTCCGGTCTGTTCGCCTTCCGGGCTGATCGTCACCACCGCGACGGACAGCACTCGGTCCCGTCGGGGTATGAGTCCTGAGGTTTCTACATCGATCAGTGCCCAGTCGTAGGCGTAGTCACCGGCGGCGGGTATGTCCAAGCCGGCAGAGACGAGACTCATCGCGTGGGTTGCCCAATCAACTCGGTTACTTACGTACTCCGGTGTGTCCTACGGCGGCCCGGCTGCTGGTCATGGACAGGACTCGTCGAATTTGACCGCTTTGAGCGTGACCGGCTGTCCGTTGAGCGATGCGCCGGCGGCCGGCTCCTGCGTGCACACCTTCCCATTCGATTCGACCAGCACCCGGCGGTCGTTCGGCAGGGCGTCCGCCACCGTGAGGGAGACACCGGAGTCCAGGGCGGAACGCGCGGCCAGGCGAACTGCGGTTGTGCAGACGGCACTTGGCTGTACGACATGCGTCCCCCATGAATCAATTGGTGCCAGATGACCGTAAGGGGTGTGAAGTGCAGACGGCATGACTCTGAGAGGTGAGTGACGAAATCGTGATGAAATGGTGAAGGTCTTTTGAATCAGGCCGCGCATGTACCTCAACGCCGACTCGCGTGGCTCGGCCCGCTGGAAACGGTGCACGAGCCACTCGTACAGTCGCCTCTCACCAGGGCGGAGGAAGTTCACAAGGGTGTACCCGCGGCTGGGGCGGCTCTGGAGCACTACGGGCCCATGTGGACGTAACATGCCCAATTCAGGCGTGAGGCGTGGGTGGGGTCCTGGCGGAGTCGTTGGACGGCGTTGTGGAGAGCGCGGGCGCTGTAGCCCGTGCCCTGACCCGAGGTTTCCAGGGCGTGGTAGAACTCGCGCGTGATGTCGGGCGCCGGACCGTCGGCGAGTCTCCAGAGGGTGCCGACGACGTGCTGGAAGCCGGCGAGTTGGAAAGCGGCGGCGAGATGGATCGCCTCGTCGGCGAGGGCGCTGGTGCCACGGGCGGTGTGGCATGCGGAGAGGAAGGCGAGTTCCGCGCCGGAGAGGTCCTGTTCGGCGATGGCCGACACGGAGAGGGGGCCGTCGTGCAGGACCAGGTGACTATGGGCGGGGTCGTCCGGGTCGTGCATGCCGTGGCAGGCGAAGTGGACCCGTGGATGCGAGGGTAGAGCGGACAGAACGGCAGGCGTGACGGCCTGTTCCCCGGCCCGGAGGGTGAGCCTGTCGCCGAAGAGCTCACTGAGTATGGAGAGTTCGTTCCCGACGCCGGGCAGGCCGGCCATGTGCGCGGTGTCTTCGTCGTTCTCCGGTACGTCGGCCACCCCTACCGCAAGCAGTTGGGGCCGCCCGGGCGGGCGGTGCGATCTGGCTCTGATGAGTGAGCCCAGGGTGGGGGTGTAGGAGGAGATCACTCGGTCGATGACGCGCGGGCCGTTCCTGGGCCCGGCGGCGTGCAGGGGGAGGAGAGCCAGGGGTCCGGTGGGGCACCACCACAGGCGCGGAACCGCCGGACGCGGCTGATTGAGGCCCAGTGCGGCAAGGACGGGTTCGGCGATGTCCTCCCAGAGCCGGTGCAGCGTGTCGGTGACCCGGGTGCCCAGCGAGTGGGCTTCGACGGGGCCGAGAGCGAGCCCGGGCCTGTTCAGCCGGCCGATGGCGTCGAGGAAGTCGGCGGTGCTGAGCTCAATGTCCTTGGCGGTGACGCGGGGCAGTTTCACCAGTCTGATCGGGTCCTCGCCCGGGGTGGAGGTGAGCAGGAGGGCGTCACAGCGGTGGCTGCTGATGTTGATGATCGCGACCGGTCCTTCGTTGGCGGCACGGTGCAGCAGTTCGAAGGACGGCGGTTCGAGGAAGTCGGTGAATTCGGGTTGCCTGCGGATCCGAGCCAGGATGTCGTCGAACTGTTCGCTGAGTCCCCAGCGTCGCGAACCGTTCTCGGGTACCCCGGTGTGAGTGCTGTCCGGACCGGGCCAGTTGCCTTCCAGATCGGCGCAGATGGCGTCGAACTCCTCTGCCAGCAGGGGAAGCGCGGCATGCAGCGCGTTCCGGTCGGTGCGGGTCTGCAGTAGTTGGGACCAGATCACCGAGCGCCCCTGCTCCAGCAGCCGGACGGCACCGCGCAGGTCGCCGGCGGCGATCGAGGCCGCTGCGGCATCGCTGGCCAGTAAGGGCAGTTGCGCGATCTGGGCCAGCCGGGATGCCCGGGGGATGCCTCGGTCCGCCAGCCGGGGCAGCAGGTGTTCGATAGCCGTACGGTAGTCGGCGAGTGCGCCCCTGGTGTCGCCGGTCAGCATGCCCAGTTTGCCCGAGTAGAAGGCCGAGAACAGGCGGGTTCGCGTCGAGGCAGTAACGCTGGCTGTGGAGGCTCGGAAGGCCGTCAGGGCCTCGTACACATCGTCGCCCGTGCCGCCGCCCTTGAACCGCCGCCGCATGAGGGTCAATCCGAGCTCCGACTGCAGGTGAGCAAGGTTGGGGTCGCCGGGGCTGCGGGTGGCGAGCTCCCGGGCCGTCCG
Source organism: Streptomyces sp. NPDC093109 (assembly GCF_040701725.1). Lineage (NCBI taxonomy): Bacteria > Bacillati > Actinomycetota > Actinomycetes > Kitasatosporales > Streptomycetaceae > Streptomyces > Streptomyces sp. NPDC093109. The sequence goes on along the minus strand of NZ_JBFBEZ010000037.1, from coordinate 41,913 downwards.
GCGGAGGATGACGGTGGAGGCGTCGAGGTCTTCCCGGTCGCCGCGGGCGCGAAGAGCCACCGCGAGTTTGAGCCGCATGACCGGGTAGTCGGCGTGGGTGGCCGGGGTGGCGGCGGTCGCCGTTCTGAGCGCGGTGATCGCACTGTCCAAGTCCTTCCGCTGCGCGAAGACGTCGTAGCGGGTGTGCAGGGCGGCGGCAAGGTGGGTCAGTACGCGACCGGTCTCTCCGCCGGGCGGCGCGGTGTCCACTGCCTTGTGGGCGGCCACGATGGCTCTGTCGATATCCGCTCGGTGGCGCAGAGTGACAAACCGGGCGAGCAGGAGGCCGCTGAGGATGGCCGGCGCCGTGTGCTCGGTGGCGCCTCGGCGGTCGGCAAGGCTGACAGCGGTCTCGGCCTTCTCGATCGCCGCGGTGAGGTCCTCCAGGTTACCCGCGGTCTCGAACCGGATACGCAGGACGGACGCGAGGGCGGCCAGACGGTCGACACGGGCGGGGTCGTCGTCGGGGGTGGCTGCGAGCGCGGCGGAGGCGGAGTCGAACGCTTCGGCCAGATCGGCCGGTTCGGCCATGAGGCGGAAGCGGTGGAACAGCGCGGCGGACTGTGCGGACAGGGCGGGGGCATGTCCGGGGATCGCGGCGAGCGCCTCCCGGGAAAGCCGCAGAGCTGCTTCCGCGTCCTCCGCGTCGCCGAGTCGGACGAACTGGCCGAGCAGACTCGTGGCGAGGGCGACAAGGACGTCCGGTTCCGGCGGCTCGTTGTCCAGCCCGGTGGACACAGGCTGGGGCCGGCCGCTCAGGGCCAGCGCGTAACGCTGCCGCAAGGCGTGCATGTTCTGGTGCAGCGCCGCCCGTTGCGGATCCTCCGGTGGCGCGAGCCGCTCGCCCTCGGCCGTGGCGGCCAGAGCGGCCTCCAGATGGTCCAGGTCGCCGGTGGTGGTGTAGCGGGCAAGCAGCATGTTCCCGAGGCTGCCCAGCACTCCGGGCAGGCTCGGGTGTGTGCCGGGCATGATCCTGGTCTCGCGAGCGGTCGCGTCGACTGCCTCGTTCAGGTATTTCCCGATGCGGGTGTGCTGGTACCGCTTCCACAGGAGGACTCCGAGCTGGAACCACCAACCGGGCTCGGGGAGAGTCTCGTTCACCAGCGCCCGACGGGCGCCGATCGCCTTGTCGAGGTCGGCGATGTCGTGGCTGTGGTCGAACAGCGCGTCCTGGACGTTCGCGAGGCTGTCCCGCATCCGCGGCCTTTCCGGATTGTCTCCGGCCGCGGCTGCCGCCTGCTCCATGTGGTGGGCGGCCACTTTGAGCCCGTCGGGTATGCCCAGAACCTCGGCCAGTTGCATCCAGGAACTGCCCAGGTTGAACCGGATTACGGGCTGCTCTTCCGCGGGAGCGGTCTGCAACGCGGCCTCGAACAAGGGGATGGCGGTGCCGGAGACCTCGGGCTCCTTGGTACGTCCGCATTCGTGGAGCAGGAGCATGCCCATCGCGCTCAGCAGGGTGTGCCGTTCCGGCACAGGGGGAGGTGCGTCGGCGAACGCTTCGGCGAGGCCCTCGGGAACGACCGCCGGAGCGATCGCGTGCAGAAGGCCGAAAACAGACAGCAGCGCATGATGGTCGAAGGAAGCCTGCTCCTCGTCGAGAGCCCGGAGACGAAGGGTGAGCAGGACACCGACCAGGTGTGTGAGTGCCACGTCGTCTTCGGTTACGGAATTCTCGTACAGCCGCTCGCTGATGTCATGGATCAGCGAGCCCGCGGCGCACAACGGCACGGCGGAGAGCGCGATATGGGGGTCGCTCGTGTCGAAGTATGCCTGGATGTAGTAGCGAAGCAGTCCGTCGGGCGCCACTGAATCCCCGTTCAGTGGACCCTCGCCGGGTTCTTCGTCTCTCTCCACCGGTGTCCCCATCTCGCGAGGCTGTGTCGTGCGGCTCAGGCTAGCCAGACGGCTGCGGGTGGAAGGCTTATTGTCGCAATTCCCTGCGACTGGAGACGGTTCGGTGGGAACCTGCTCCGGTGGGCGACGGGGAGGCTGGATTGTCAGGTAGGGACGCGGCGGCGCTGGCGTATGTGTGCGCCCATTTCGAGGAGTTGCGGGAGCTGCTCGGCGACGACGGCCTTGATCCGTCGACGCCACTCGCGCGGCTGCGTGCGGCTTGCGGTGCCGATACGACGCAGGCCGCACGGCTCCTGGGCGAGGTCGACGCGGCGCTCAGGGACGCGACCGACGACTTGGTGAGCATCCACGGCGCCGGTCAGGGCCGTGCCGGAGAGCTGAGCGGTCTGGAGCCGCTGGAGATCGTCTTCCGGTGTCCGCTGCGGCAGTGCACGGGGCGGCACGGCAGCGAGGTGGCTGTCGCCCGGCCGGTCTGCTCGATCGGCCGGCGGGAACTCATCCGGGAACGGCTGGTCTGAGGTGGGCGGGCTCTGGGGCGAGCTGGGCAAGAAGCTCGCCGATCGGTGGCTGTCACTGCTTGTCCTGCCCGGGGTGCTCTACCTTGCCGTTGCCGCTGCCGCGCACACCCTGGGGCAGCGGCACGCCCTGGATGCCGCAAGGCTGGTCCAGGAGGTGGCGACGGTCGCCGAGCAGCCGGCGGTCACCGGGGTCGGCGGGCAGATCGTGCTGGTGGGGACGGTTCTGGTCGCCTCGGCCGCGGCCGGGCTTGTCGCCGAGGCGGCTGGTGCGCTGGTCGAACGCCTGGTTCTGGCAGTCGGCTGGAAGGCGTGGCCGCTCGGACTGCCGGTTCTGGCCGACCGGTGGGTACGGCGCAAGCAGCGTCGCTGGGACGACGCCCACAGCGTCTACCTCCAGCAGCAGCGGCTCACCCTCGCGCCCGACCCCGCTGACCGGCCCGATCCCGCGGTGGGGCGCGCGGCTCTCGCAAGGCGCACCCGAATCGCCCAGGAACGGCCCGAGCGGCCGACCTGGAGCGGTGATCGCGTCCAGGCCGTCGCCCTGCGCCTGGACCGTGACCACAGCCTGGACCTCGCCACCCTGTGGCCCTACCTGGAACCCGTCCTTCCCGAGGCCCTGGGCACCCGGATCTCCGAGGCCCGAGCCGCGCTGGTCCGCGCCACGACCCTGGCCGGCTGGGCCGTGCTGTATGCGCCGCTCGCTTGTTGGTGGTGGCCGGCCGCCCCGGTGACCTTGGTCCTGGCGGCGGCGGCCAGACACCGCACCCGCAGTTGTGTGGACACCTACGCTCGTCTCCTCGACGTCGCGGCCCGCCTCCACATCCCTGCCCTGGCCGCTCAGCTCGGGTTCGACCACGCAGGCCCCCTCACTCCCGATCTCGGCGCCCGCCTCACCCACCACCTTCGGACCGGGCCTTTGCCCCCTCCTGTCTCGACCGACAGCTGACGAGAGCTGCCACGCCGGGACAGTCATGCGTTCGCCCTCGGCCCTTACCAGGAGCCAGGGCATGCGCCACCGGGTCTTCCCCGCACCGGTGCCGCTGTAGGTCTTCCAATGCATGTCGAGGGGCTGTGCTCCGAATGCCGTATTTCGTGCTGGTGTGCGATGGCTCATACCAGGGCGGGATGCTCTGTGGGGAAGTTCGTCAACTGCCCACCGCGAAGGAACGCTTGGCGACTACCGTGTGTGCTCGGTGATCAACGGAGGGCTGAAGCGGTACGCGCAGGCCTTGCCGCTGCGCCATTTCCGGAACACCAGCACGACGCCGCTCCCTGGGGCCCCACGTAGTACCGAGGACACTCATGTCTCACCTTCGCGCACCCGTCGCGCGGCCGGAACGCCGCGAGGGCGGGCGGCACGGCCGGCCGGGCTCGCGCTCGCTGTCGTCCCTCGTCAGGACCGAGCCGACGGCCCCGCCCGACACCCGCATACGCCCTCAGCTCATGCGTACCGCGGTGCTTCCCGCGATAGTCGCCGCACTGAGCGGCGCGACGGCCGTGGTGGTCGTCCTGCGCACCACTGCGGCGGAGCCGACCGCCGAGATCTGGACCGCCCTGTTCGGCACCGCGCTGCTCGCCCTCGCGGCCGTCGCCGCCGCGGCGCTCGGCGCGGAACGTACCGCCAAGTCCCTTCTCGGGCGCGGCGCCGCGCTGCGCCGTTCCCACGCGCGCGGACAGGCCGAGCTGCGCGCCGTGATGGAGCAGCTCCGGCGCGGCGAGCCGGTCACCGTGCGCCGGGCACCGCCCGCCGGGCCCGGGCCGGGGCCCGGCCCTGACTCCGGGGTCGGGGCCGGGGTCGGCGAGGAGGACGAGTTCGACCTCCTCGCACGGGAGATGGCCCGCTCCCAGGCCGTCGCCGTCGGCGCGGTGGTGCAGGCCTCCCGGCTGTCCAGCAGCGTCGGCAACGAGCAGAAGGTGGAGGTCTTCGTCAATCTGGCCCGCCGGCTCCAGTCGCTCGTCCACCGCGAGATCCAGCTGCTCGACGAGCTGGAGAACCAGGTCGAGGACCCCGAACTGCTCAAGGGGCTCTTCCACGTCGACCATCTGGCCACCCGGATCCGCCGCCACGCCGAGAACCTCGCCGTGCTCGGCGGCGCGGTCTCGCGGCGGCAGTGGAGCAGACCGGTCGCCATGACCGAGGTGCTCCGCTCGGCCATCGCCGAGGTCGAGCAGTATCCACGGATCAAGCTGGTGCCGCCGATCGACGGCACCCTGCGCGGCCACGCGGTCGCGGACGTCATCCACCTGCTGGCCGAACTCGTCGAGAACGCGACGCTGTTCTCGTCCCCGCACACCCAAGTCCTGCTCCGGGCCCAGCATGTGACGGCGGGGCTCGCCATCGAGGTGGAGGACCGCGGCCTCGGGATGCCGATCGACGAGCAGAAGCGGATGAACAGCCTGCTCACCGACCCCGACCAGGTCAATGTGGCCCATCTGCTCCAGGACGGGCGGATCGGGCTCTTCGTGGTGTCCGCGCTGGCGCGCAGGCACGGGATCGCGGTGCGCCTCCAGTCCAATATCTACGGCGGTGTCCAGGCCGTACTCGTCCTGCCGCAGACGCTTCTCGGCTCCGACCGCACCGAGCAGGGCGAACGCGGCGCCGGCCGTCCCGCCGCGCCCGCCGTCCCGCCGCCGCCCGCGACCGCGCCCCCGGTCCCGTCCGTACCGCCCGCGGTACCGCGGCGGTCCGCGCCGCCCCGGCCGTCGCCCCAGCTCCAGCCCCCGCCGGTGTCCCCGCCGATGTCCGCGTCGGCGTCCGCTTCCCGGCCCCCGCGGCAGGCGTCGGCCCCCGCACCGCTGCCCGTACGCGGCGAGCACGCCAGGGAAGGGGACGGGGACGGCACGATCGAGAGTGCCGGCAGCCGCCCCCGACTGCCCCGCCGCCGCGGTCAGGAGCACCTCGTCCCGCAGCTGCGGGACACCCCCGCGCCGCCGCCCGCCGGGGAACCCACGCTCCACGACCCGGGGCTGATGGCCGCCTTCCAGCGCGGTATCGGCCTCGCCGAGTCCCAGCCCGCGCCCGGCGCGGACACCCGCCACGAACACCCCGCGGGCTCCCTTCCGGAACCGCAGCGCCGCGACAACACCCCCACGACAAAGGAGTAGATGCACCATGGCGAGCGATGTTCCCACCGGCCATGCCTCGGACCTCGACTGGCTGCTGAGCGGTCTGGTCCAGCGCGTCCCCTTCACCCGCAGCGCCGTGCTGCTCTCCTCCGACGGTCTGGTGCGGTCCCTGCACGGCATGGACGCCGACAGCGCCGACCACATGGCCGCCCTCGCCTCCGGCCTCTACTCCCTGGGCCGCAGCGCCGGGGCGCGGTTCGGCGACGGCGGTGAGGTCCGCCAGGTCGTCGTCGAGCTGGACTCCACCCTGCTCTTCGTCTCGACCGCCGGCTCCGGCACCTGCCTCGCCGTGCTGGCGGGCCGGGACGCGGACGCGGCGGTGCTCGGCTACGAGATGGCGATGCTGGTCAAGAGCGTACGGCCGTATCTGGTCACCCCGCTCCGACAGGGCGCCGGTGCCGCACCGAGCGCCATGGGCCACTGACCGTGCCGCTCCCGACGGACGGGCCGTGGCTCGACGACGCGGCGGGCCGGCTCATCCGGCCGTACGCCGTGAGCGGGGGCAGGACCCGGCCGACGGCCGCGCTGGACCTGCTGACCCTGGTGATGTCCACGGGGTCGGTGCCCGCCACGCATCTCGGCCCCGAGCACGCCCAGGCCGTCGGTCTCTGTCAGGGGCCGACCTCGGTCGCGGAGATCGCCGCGCATCTGCGGCTGCCCGCCACGGTCACCAAGGTCCTGCTCTCCGATCTGGTGGACTGCGGAGCGATCGCCGCACGGCCACCGGACAGCTTCGACAACCCCACCGACCGTTTCCTGCTGGAGGCAGTGCTCGATGGCCTACGACGACAGCTCTGATCCGTCCCTCGCGCCGACCACACTCGCCGAGCCCTTCCCCACCGCGCTGAAAGTCCTGGTCGCGGGCGGCTTCGGGGTCGGCAAGACCACCTTTGTCGGAGCGGTCAGCGAGATCGCGCCGCTGAGTACGGAGGAGCTGCTGACCCAGGTCAGCGCCGCCACCGACGATCTGACGGGGGTGGAGACGAAGACCTCCACCACCGTAGCCATGGACTTCGGCCGGCTGACACTCGACGAGCGGCATGTGCTCTATCTCTTCGGCACCCCCGGCCAGGAACGGTTCTGGTTCATGTGGGACGAGCTGTCCCGGGGTGCCCTCGGCGCGGTCGTGCTCGCCGACACCCGGCGGCTCGAATACTCCTTCTCCGCCGTCGACTTCTTCGAACAGCGCGGCATCGGATTCGTCGTCGCGGTCAATGAGTTCGACGGCTCGTACCGCTACGAGCCGGAGGAGGTCCGGGCGGCGATAGACCTCAATCCCGAGGTGCCGATCGTGCTCTGCGACGCGCGGATCGCCAGCTCCGGTATCCAGACGCTGGTCACACTCGTTCAACATCTGATCACCGCCTCTCCGCCGCCCGCCCCCGCACCGGAGCCCGCCCCATGACCCGGATATCCCCGACCTCCCCGACCGACGGAGCCCGCGCATGACGTACGACCCGCTCGGCCGGCTGCTGCTCACGCCCGTCGACCAGGAGGCGCCGGACCGCGTCGTACGGCTGCGCGGGCTCGGCCTCGGGGAGCGCGCCGAGCCCGCCCTCGACGCGTTCGCCGGGCAGATGGCGCGGACGGCGGGTGCTCCGTACGCGATGGTCAACTTCATCGACGAGAACCGGCAGTTCTTCGCGGGGCTGCACGCGCCACCGGGCGACCCGGGCGACCGGTTCATGGCCCGGGACCACGGCTTCTGCCCCTATGTGGTGGTACGGCGCAAGGCGCTGGTCCTGGAGGACGTGAGGGACTTTCCCCGGTTCGCCGGGAACGCCCTGGTGGACGAGGTCGGCATCCGCTCGTACCTCGGCGCGCCGCTCATCGACCGGACCGGCATGGCGCTGGGCACGGTCTGCGTCGCCGATACCGAGCCGCGGCGGTGGGGGCGTACCGGACTCGACACGATCAAGACGTTCGCGGCGGAGCTGATGGCGCAGATCCGGCAGCGGGAGGAAGGCCTTCTCTGACGGTCCTCTCCGAGCCCTCACTCTCCACTCCCGCTCGATGGTGTGTCCCGAATATGGGATATCCTGTCGAATATGAGAGAGAGTGTTGACGCGTCTCCGCCCGATCCCCTCGACACGCTGCTGGCGGCCCGCCTCGCCGCGCTGCGCGGCGAGCACCACTGGTCGCTGGACGAGCTGGCGAGCCGCAGCGGAGTGAGCCGCTCCACGCTGTCGCGCGCCGAGCGCGGCGAGATCAGCCCGACGACGTCGCTGCTCGGCCGGCTGTGCGCGGTGTACGGGCGCCCCCTGTCGCAGCTGCTCAGCGAGGTCGAGGCGGAACCGGCCCAGCTGGTCAGGGCGGCCGACCAGACCGTGTGGACGGACCCGGCCGCCGGCTTCGTACGGCGTTCGGTCTCGCCGCCGCAGGCCGGGCTGCGGGCCGAAGTGGTCGAGGGCACCCTGCGGGCCGGCGCGGACGTACCGTACGAACGGCCCCCGGTCCCCGGCATGGAACAGCATGTGTGGGTGCTGGAGGGGACGCTCGAATTCACCGTGGGGCACGAGGCGCATCTGCTGAACGTGGGCGACTGCCTGCGCACACGGCTGTGGGGCCCGACCCGGCTGCGCTGTCCGGGGCCCGGCCCGGTCAGGTACGCGATCGTGGTGGTGCAGCCATGAGGCCCGGGACACGGCCCGAGGTGGTGGGGCTCTCCGCGGGGGAGCTTCTCGGCGCCGCCGAGGCGCTCGGTGAGCTGCTGGTCGACGCGGTCGCGGGCGGCGCCTCCGTCGGATTCCTGGACCCGCTGGACCGGGCGACCGCCGCGGACTGGTGGCGCGGCCGGGTCCCGGCCGTACGGGAGGGACAGCTGTCCGTGCGGGTCGCCAGGTGGGACGGCAGGGCCGCCGGGGATGCCGAGGACGCCGAGGACGCAGGGCGGATCGTGGGGGTTGTCATGGTGACGTACGCCGACAAGGCCAACGGCCGCCACCGTGCCGAGATAGGCAAGCTGCTCGTGCACCGCGACGCGCGGGGGCGGGGGACCGGGCGGGCCCTGCTGGCCGCCGCGGAGGAGGGGGCGGCCCGCGCCGGCGTGACGCTGCTTCTGCTCGACACCGAGACCGGCAGCCCGGCCGAGACGCTGTACCGTTCGGCCGGCTGGACGGCGGTCGGGGTGGTCCCGGGGCACGCGGCGGACCCGGGCGGGACGCTCAGGGCGACAACCTTCTTCTACAAGGACATCGGGGCGACGGCGCTTCCCTCAGACGTCACGGGCGTCACGGGCGTCACCGGCGTCACCGGCGTCACGGGCGCCACGGACATCATGGGCGCTCCAGCCAGCCCCTGATGAACGCGGCCTGTCCCGCGTGCTGGAGATCGTCGGCGATGACGCTCACCAGCCGCACGCCGAGGGTGACCGGCGGGCTCCACCCCTCGTCGACCACCCGTCCGAGGTCCGCGTCCTTCAGCGCGCCGAGATGCGCGACGGTCCGGTCGTGGACGGCGTCGTGGTACCCGCCGAGCAGTTCGGCGGTGAGACCGGCGGCGCCGAGCGCGGCCACGTCCTCGGTGGAGTGGCCGTATCCGTGGGCGAGCGGGGGGAACGGCAGCGCGAAGCGCTCCGACCACTTCTCCGCGATCCACACCTGGTCCGTACCGGTGGCGTCGGCGAGATGGTCGTCCTGGATCCGGGTGAGATGCCAGACGAGCCAGGCGATCGAATTCGCTCCGTCGTCGACGCGTACCGCCAGCTCATCGGGGGAGAGGCCGTCCACCGTGTCACGGACGGTCTCACGGATCCGGCCGAAGGCGTCGATGAGCAGATCGGTGCTCGCGGTCATGGCGCGCTCCCCTCGTGGTGTCGTCAGCCCTTCGGGCCGCTCTCATCCTCTCGCTTCACGGTGCCGCGCGCGAGGAACGCCGTGACGCGCTCCCGCAGCGACCTCGGGTCGAGCCCGTGCGCGGCCACGTGGTCGGCCAGTTCGCCGTACGCGCGCAGCTCACGGCGGGCGACCCCGAGCCCCAGTACCCGGTGCGGTGTGTCGGGGAGGGCGTCATTGGCGGCGGCCGTGGAGGTCCCGGCGAGATACGGCTCCACGAGCACGACATCCGCCGAGTCCCCGGTGCGCGCGGCGACGGCCCGGCGCAGCGCGTCGCCGTCGAAGGGCCGTACGGTCGTCGCGTACAGGACGGTCGTGTCCAGGCCCTCCGTCGCGGCCAGTACGTTGTCCAGCATCGGCCCGACGGCGATCACCACCCCGGCCCGCCCCTCGCGGACGGTGGCGAAGCCGGCCCCGCCGCCGGCCGGGACCACCGGCCTGGCGCGCGCGTTGCTCTGGAGCGACAGCCGTACGTAGTCCCGGCCGTCCCCGGCGGCGGCGTGCCGCAGCAGCGCCTCGGCCTCGTCCGGATGGCCCGGCACATGCACCGACCAGCCGTCGAGCGTGTCCATCAGCGCGACATCGCCCGGCGCCATATGGGTGAAGCCCCCGGCCGGCCAGTCGTACGAACCGCCGGCGCTGACCAGCACACCGCCCACGCCCTGATGGCCGAAGTCCAGCTTCACCTGCTCGAAGGGGCGCTCGACCAGGAAGGAGGCGAAGGTGTGCACGATCGGGCGCACCCCGGCGAGCGCGAGTCCGCCGCCGACGCCGATCAGCAGTTGCTCGCGGATGCCGACGTTGATCAGCCGGTCGGGATGGCGCCGCGCGGCGTCGGCGAATCCGTCCCGGCTGATCTCGGCGAGGACGACCGCGAGCCGGGGGTCCTCGTCCAGCAGACGGGTGGCGGTGGAGATGAAGCGGTCACGCATGGTGTCCATGGGGTGTGTCTCTCGGGTCGGTGGGCTGGGACTGGCTAGGACCAGCTAGGACTTGGGCTCGACCCGGGCGACCACGGCCCGGGGCCGGCCGGGGTGGGGCGCGGTGAAGGCCGCGTACATCGCTTCGTGGTCCCGGCCGTCCACGGTCTCGACCGACCAGCCGGCCGCCTCGAAACGGGAGGCGATGCCGCCGGGCCGGCCGTAGGTCGCGGAGGCGTTGTCGATCACCAGGGTGTGCAGCTGGTCGAGTGCGGCGGGGCCCGCGTAGGCGATCGCCTCGTGATTGCTGCCCTCGTCCAGCTCGGCGTCCCCGATCAGCACCCACACCCGGGGCCCGGGGAGCCCCCGCGCGCGCAGCCCCAGCACGCTGCCCACGGCGAGCGGCAGCCCGTGCCCGAGCGAACCGCTGCCGATCTCCACGCCGGGCACCAGCGTCCGGTCGGGATGGTGGCCGAGCGGCGAACCGTACGAGCCGAACCCGGGCAGCAGCTCCTCGGCGAAGAACCCCTTGGCGGCGAGGACCGCGTAGTAGGCCATCGGCCCGTGCCCCTTGGACAGCAGGAACCTGTCCCGCCCCGGCGCGTCGGCCTCGGCCGGCGAGACCCGCAACACCCGGTCGTACAGCACCCAGAGCGCGTCCAGGGTCGAGGTCGCGGCGGGTCCGTGCTTCTCGTCCCCCGTCATCAGGGCCATCAGCCGCTCCAGCTCCCGGCGGCCGGCCGCACCGCCGGCCTCGGACGGAGCGGAGCGCGTCGGATGTGTCGTCATGTCTGGCGTCATGCGTGTCACCTTGCAACCTCAATCACGCTTGAGGTCAAACCGCACCGCCGCCCGGAAAGCGGTTCGTGATCACCGGCCGGAGTGCGGTATTGTTCTCATGCGCGTTCAGGCCGGGGAAACCGCAGGTCAGACGGGCACCGGGACGTGGCGCAGCTTGGTAGCGCACTTGACTGGGGGTCAAGGGGTCGCAGGTTCAAATCCTGTCGTCCCGACTTGTGTTTTCGCAGGTCGCAGGCGGTATCGGAGAAATCCGGTACCGCCTTTCCGTGTTTCCGGGGGACCACCTGTCCGCCCCGGGGGCCGCGCCAGGTAACGAGTCGATTTCCCGGGTTAATTTCCGCACACAAGGGGTTGGCGGGAGGGTGTCGGCTGGCTATCGTTCACGCACTTCACCCAATCGTTCAGCTGAACGAATCAATGCGAAGGGCGTCCGGTACATGTCCGACACAGACCGACGAACGGACCCCGGGCCGGCCGGCCCGCCGCGGCGCGCGCTGCTCACCGCCGCCGCGGCCGGCGGTGCGGCGCTCGGCGCCTCCTGGCTGCTCACCGGCTGCTCGGGCGGCGCCGGATCCGGCGCCGCGGCGGGTGTCCTGCCCGGTGCCGCGCCCTCCGGCCGGCCCGACCGCGGCGGCACCCTGCGCATCGCCAGGCCGCCCGCCTCCGAGGCGGAGACCCTGGACCCGGCGAGCGCGCTCTCCGCGTACGAGTACCTGGGCGCCCTCTACAACCGGCTCGTCAGGGTCGGCCCCGACGGTCTGCTCGCCCCCGACCTGGCCGAGTCCTGGGAACCCGACGACCAGGCCCGTACCTGGACCTTCCGGCTCCGCCGCGGCCTCACCTTCCACGACGGCCGCGCCTTCACCTCAGCCGACGCCGCCTACACCCTCCGCCACATCCTCGACGCCGCGACCGCCTCGCCGCAGGCCGCCGTACTCGCCCCGCTCGTCGACCCGAAGGCGCTGCGCACCCCCGACGCGCACACCCTCGTCGTCCCGCTGAAGACCCCGAACGCCGAGTTCCCCAGCCTGCTGACGCACTACAACTGCTATGTCATCCCCGACGGCAGCGCCCGCTCCATCGGCCGCACCGGCATCGGCACAGGCCCCTTCAGGCTGACGTCCTTCACCGCCGCCGGTCCCGGCCGCGTCACCGCGTACGAGGAGCACTGGGCCGGCCGGCCCGTCCTCGACGCGATCGACTTCTACTCCGTCGCCGACATGCAGGCCCGCTCGGGCGCTCTGCTCGCCGGGCAGGTCGATCTGCTCTCCCAGACCAATCTGGACTTCGCCACAGCCCGGGTCGTCGCCGCCTCCGACCGCGCCACGATCGCCCGCGTCAAGGACGCCCAGTGGTACGTCATGCCGATGCTCACCACGGAGAAGCCCTTCACCGACGTCCGGGTGCGGCAGGCGATGAAGCTCGCCTACGACCCCGAGCACGTCCTCAAGGTCGCCCTCCAGGGCGCCGGCACCCTCGGCTGGGACAACCCCGTACCGCCCAGCGACCCCAACCACCTCGCCGCCCACCCCGTCCACGACCCCGAGAAGGCCCGGTATCTCCTCAAGCGGGCGGGCCAGGAGCGGCTGGCGGTCGACCTCTACACCTCGTCCTACGACCCGATCTTCACGCCCATGGCCCTCGCCTATCAGGAGTCGGCCCGGCGCGCCGGCATCCGGATCAGGGTCAAGACCGCCTCGGCGGACTCGTACTACACCCAGGTCTGGATGAAGAAGCCGCTCATGGCCACCTACTGGTTCACCGGCCGCCCCGTCGACCAGCTCCTCAACCAGGTCTTCCGCGGCGGCTCCAGCTACAACGAGACCGCATGGTCGGACAAGGCGTTCGACGCGCTGCTCGACCGGGCCAGGCGCGAGACCGACGACACGCGCAGACGCGAACTGTACGGCCAGGCCCAGACCTTCGTCATCGAGAAGGGCGGGGCGATGACCCCGATGTTCGCGGACCGGCTCGTCGGCATCTCCCGGAAGGTGCGCGGCTACGCCGAGCACGGATTCGAGTTCGACTACCTCGGCATCGGCCTGAAGGGAGCCTGAGACCACCGTGTTCACCTTCCTGGCCCGCCGCGTCGTCACCGCGCTCGGCACCCTCCTGCTCTCCTCCGTCCTCGTCTTCCTCGCCGTCCAGGCGCTGCCCGGCGATGTCGCCACCCAGGTACTCGGCAAGGACGCCACCCCCTCCGCCGTCGCCGCGCTCCGCGACAAACTCCATCTCGACCAGCCCGCCTGGGAGCGCTACTTCCAGTGGGTCAAGGGCGCCGTGCAGGGAGACTTCGGCAGCTCGCTGGTCTCCGGCAAGGCCGTCGGCGGAGAGGTCGGGCAGTACCTCGGCAACTCCCTGCTGATCGCCGGCGTCACCGTCCTCTTCGCCGTCACCGGCTCCCTCGTCCTCGGCATCGTCGCCGGGTACTACCGCGACCGCTGGCCCGACCACCTCATCTCCACGGTCAGCCTGGTCGGGATGAGCGTCCCCGAGTTCGTCGTGGCGACCGTCCTCGTCCTCGCCTTCTCCGTCACCCTCCCGCTCTTCCCCGCCGTCGTGCTCTACGGACCGGGCGCCACCGTCGGACAGCTGCTGCCCGCCATCTGGCTGCCCGCCGCCTCGCTCGCCATCGTGATGGCCGCGTACATCGTCCGCATGGCCCGTACCTCGGTGATCGACGTGCTGGCGAGCGAGTACGTCACCACCGCCCGCCTCAAGGGCCTCTCCTCCTGGCGCGTGGTCACCCGGCACGCCCTGCCCAGCGCCCTGCTGCCCACGCTCCATGTGATCGCGCTCAACGTGGCCTGGCTGATCGGCGGCGTCGCCGTCGTCGAGAACGTCTTCAACTACCCGGGCATCGGCAAGCTGATGCTCTCCTCCGTGCAGAACCGCGACCTGCCCGTCATCCAGGCGATCGCCCTGATCAGCGCGGTCGTGTACGTCCTGTGCAACCTCGCCGCCGATCTCGGCGCGATGGCCCTGAACCCCAAGCTCCGTATCCGCGGCGGGAGGGCCCGATGAGTGAGGACCCGATGAGTTCCGTGAGTTCCGCGCAGCAGCCCGCGGCGCCGTCCGCACAGCCCTCCGAGCCGCCCGTACGACCGGGCCCCGTGGCCCGCGCCTGGCGCACCGTACGTTCCTCCCGCACCGCCACCATCGGCCTCGCCGTCGTCGCCGTCCATGTGGTCGTCGCCCTGATCGCCCCGCTCCTCACCTCGTACGCGCCCACCGCGGGCGACTCCTCGCACGCCCTGCTCGGTCCGGGCCCCGACCACTGGGCCGGCACCGACCAGTACGGGCGCGACGTCCTCACCCGTGTGCTGTACGGCGGGCGGTACGCGCTCGGCGTGTCCGCCGCCGCGACCCTGCTGACCGTCGCCCTCGGCACCGTCCTCGGCTGCGCCACCGCCCTGCGCGGCGGCCGGCTGGACGACGCGCTGATGCGGGTGCTCGACGCGGTGCTCTCCGTCCCCTCGATCCTCGCCCTGCTCGTCATCGTCACCGCCCTCGGCTCGGGTCCCGCCGTCATCGTGCTGGCCGTCGCCGTCGTCTACGTACCCCAGGTGGTACGGGTGGTGCGCGGCGCGGCCCTCGCCGTCGTCCCCGCGGACTACGTCACGGCGGCGCGCGCCCGCGGCGAGTCGACCTGGTCGATCCTGCGCCGCGAGGTGCTGCCCAACATCACCGACGTGGTGTGCGTCGAGTTCGCGATGCGCGCCTCCTGGGTGGTGCTGCTGATCAGCTCCCTCTCCTTCCTCGGCTTCGGCGCCAACCCGCCCACCCCCGACTGGGGGCTGATGGTCGCGGAGAACCGCACCGCCATCACCGTCGTACCGATGGCCAGCCTCGCGCCGATCATCGCCCTGGCCACCCTCGTGGTCGGGCTCAACCTCGCCGCCGACGGCCTGTCCAAGGCGTGGGGCGTCGACCGGATACGGGAGGGTTCCTGATGACCACGCACGCGACCGGCGACTCCGCTGCCCCCACGACCGCCCCGCGGGAGACCGCGCTGGTCTCGGTGGCCGGCCTCCATGTCGCCTACCGCTCCGGCGGCGGCGCCGACGTACCCGTCGTCCAGGACGTCACCCTCGACGTGCTGCCCGGCCGGACCCTGGCCCTGGTCGGCGAGTCCGGCAGTGGCAAGTCCACCGTCGCCGCCACCCTCCTGGGCCATCTACGGCACGGCTCCCGGATCACCGCGGGCACCGTACGCGTCGACGGACAGGACGTCTTCGCGCTCCCGGCCCGCGAACTGCGGCGGCTGCGCGGCGGTACGGTCGCGATGGTCGCCCAGAACGCGGGGCACGCGCTCACCCCCTCCATGCGCGTCGGCCGGCAGATAGCCGAGGCGCTGCGCGACGAGGCCACCGCTCAGCACTCCGTGGTGGACCTCCTCGAACAGGTCCGGCTGCCGCGCCCCGCCGACCTCGCCCGCCGCTATCCGCACGAACTCTCCGGCGGCCAGCAGCAGCGCGTCGCCATCGCCATGGCCATCGCCGCCCGGCCCCGCGTCCTCGTTCTCGACGAGCCGACGACCGGCCTGGACGTCGTCACCCAGCGCGGTGTCCTCGACCTGATCGGCGCGCTGCGCGACGAACTCGGCCTCGCCGCCGTCCTGGTCAGCCACGACCTCGGCGTCGTCGCGCACATGGCCGACCACGTCACCGTGCTGCGCGCGGGCCGCGTCGTGGAGAGCGCGCCCACGCACCGGCTCTTCGGCGCGCCCGCCGAGCCGTACACGCGCCGGCTCCTCGCCGGTGTGCCGCGCCTCGCGGACGACGGCCTCGCGCTGGTCGCCGAGGACGGCACCCGCGAGATCCGGCCCCGGCCCGTGCTGCCCGCCGACGCCCCCGAGGCCGTCGCCGTAAGGGACGTCACCATCGACTACGGGGACACCCGCGCCGTCCACGGCGTCTCGTTCCGGGTACGGCGCGGCGAGATCCTGGCGCTCGTCGGGGAGTCGGGCAGCGGCAAGTCCACGCTCGCGTGGTCACTGGCGGGACTGCACGCCCCGTCCGGCGGCACGATGACGGCCACCGCGGACGCCTCGGACGGCGGTTCCGACGGTGGCTCGCCCAGCGGCGGATCCGGGGCCGGTGACCTCACCGCGCCCGCCCGCAAGCGCCCCCGCGCCCTGCGCCGCAAGGTCCAGCTCGTCTTCCAGAACGCCGACACCTCGCTCAACCCCCGCCGCTCGGTGGGCGACGCGGTACGCCGCCCGCTGCGCGTCTTCGGTACGGCGGCCTCCCGCGCGGACGCCGCGGTACGGGCCCGCCGCCTCATCGCCGACGTACACCTCCCCCCGGAGTTCGCCGACCGGCTGCCCGCCCAGCTCTCCGGCGGCCAGCGCCAGCGGATCGGCATCGCCCGGGCCCTGGCGGGCGAGCCCGACGTGCTCATCGCGGACGAGATCACCACCGCGCTCGACGTCTCCGTCCAGGCCGAGGTCCTGCGGCTGCTGGACGACCTGCGCCGGGAACGCCGGCTGGCCTGCCTCTTCATCAGCCACGACCTGGCGGTGGTGCGCGGGATCGCGGACCGGGTCCTGGTGCTGCGGCACGGCGTGGTGGTCGAGGAGGGCCCCACGAACGCGGTGTTCACGGCGCCGGCCCACCCGTACACGCGCCTGCTCATGGCCGCCGCGCTGGAGCCCGACCCCGAGGCGGAGCGGGCGGCCCTGCCGGAGGAGGAGTGGCAGGACGCGGCGTCCGGCGACGACGTATGGACCGAGATCACCAGCAGCCACCGCGTCCGCCGCTGGCGCCCGGCGACCACCTGACCCGCCGGGCCCGCCCCGACCGCACCCATCAGCTCAGGCGCGAGGAGACTTCCCCCATGCGGTACCGCGAGACGTACGACCGCCGGATCCGGACCGACGACGTCTGGATCCCCACCCGGGACGGCACCCGGCTGCACGCCCGGATCTGGCGGCCCGTCGACGCGGCGGCCGACCCCGTCCCCGCCCTGCTGGAGTACCTGCCGTACCGCAAGAGCGACTGGACCGCGCCCCGGGACGCCCAGCGCCACCCCTGGTACGCCGGGCACGGCTACGCGTCCGTACGCGTCGATCTGCGCGGCAGCGGTGACTCCGAGGGCGTGATGCTCGACGAGTACACCGGGACCGAGCTGGCCGACGGCGTCGATGTCGTCAACTGGCTCGCGGCACAGGACTGGTGCACCGGCAAGGTCGGCATGTTCGGGATCTCCTGGGGCGGCTTCAACGCCCTCCAGATCGCCGCCCTGCGCCCCGAGCCGCTCAAGGCGATCGTCACCGTCTGCTCCACCGACGACCGCTACGACAACGACGTCCACTACATGGGCGGCGCCGTCCTCGGGATCGACATGCTCGCCTGGGCCGGCACGATGCTCGCCTTCACGGCCCGGCCGCCGGACCCCGCGCACGTCGGCGCGGACCGCTGGCTGCCCCAGTGGCGCGAACGCCTCGACGCGATCACCCCGTACCTGCACACCTGGCTGGCCCACCAGGAACGGGACGACTACTGGCGCCACGGCAGCGTCTGCGAGGACTACTCCGCCATCGACGCCGCCGTCCTCGCCGTCGGCGGCTGGGCCGATCCGTACCGGGACACCGTGCTGCGGCTGGTCGAACGGCTGGACGCGCCGGTACGCGGGCTGATCGGCCCCTGGTCGCACCAGTACCCCGACCGGGGCCTGCCGCCGGGCCCGGCGATCGGCTTCCTCCAGGAGACGCTGCGCTGGTGGGACCAGCACCTCAAGGGGACCGACACGGGCGTCATGGCCGAGCCCGCCCTGCGCGCCTGGATCAACGACCCGGTCCCGCCCGCCACTTCGTACACGACGATGCCGGGCCGCTGGGTCGGCGCCGACACCTGGCCGTCGCCCGCCGTCACCTGGGACGAACGCACGCTCGGCGAGGCAGGGGCGGGCCCCGTGACCGTACGCTCGCCGCACCACACCGGGCTCGACGCGGGCCGGTTCTTCCCCTTCGGCAACCCCACCGACCTCCCGCCCGACCAGCGCGAGGAGGACGGCCGCTCCGTCTGCTTCGACTCCCCGCCGCTGACCGCGCGGACCGAGATCCTCGGCCGGCCCCGGGTCCGGCTGCGGCTCGACAGCGCCACCCCGCGCGCCCATGTCATCGCCCGGGTCTGCGACGTCGCGCCCGACGGCTCGTCCACCCTCGTCACCCGCGGCGTGCTCAACCTGCTCTCCCGCCACGGCAGGGAGCGGGCGGACCCGTGGGTGCCCGGCACCTTCGAGGACGTCGAGTTCGAACTGAACGCCACCGGCTACGCCTTCCCGCCGGGCCACCGCGTCCGCGTCGCCGTCTCCGACACGTACTGGCCGTGGGTCTGGCCGCACGGCGAGCGCGGCGCGCTGACCGTACTCCCCGGCGAGAGCGCCGTACTGCTGCCCGTACGGGATCCGGCGTACGACGAGGGGCGCCCCCCGATCCGCTTCGAGGAGCCGGAACAGGCCGTGCCGCTCGCGATAACCGTGGACGCCCCGGACCCGGCCGCCCCGCCGCGCCCCGAGCGGGTCGTACGGCACGACGTCGCCACCGGCGAATGGACCCTGGAGGTCGACCCCAACTACGGCGGCTCCCGGACCTATCCGGACGGCCTGCGGTACGAGGAGAGCGCCCGCGAGGTCTACCGTATCCGCGGGAACGATCCGCTGTCGGCCGTGGCGCGCTCCGACTGGACGATCCGGCTGCGCCGCCCGGACGGCTGGGACGCGCACATCACGACCAGTACCGAACTGCGCTCCACGGCAGCGGAGTTCATCATGGACAGCACCCTGGTAGCACGGGCGAACGGAGAGACAGTGGCCGAGCGGTCATGGCACAGCACCACCCCCAGGACATCCGGATGACGGCCAGGACGCCACGGCGTGCCGTCGCCGCCGCCAGCCGGACCCGCCAGCCCACCGAGGTGCGCCGCCGTCTGATCGCGGAGGCGGCGGTGCCGCTCATCGCGGAGCGCGGCTCGGCGGCCGTCGGGGTACGGGACGTCGCGGCGGCGGCCGGGGTGTCGGTCGGCACGGTGACGTACCACTTCGAGAGCGTCCAGGAGGTGCTCTCCGAGGCGATGGTGCTGCACATCGAGCGCTACTACGCCGCGCTCAGCGCCTCCGCCGACCGGGCCACCCGGGCGGCGGAGGGCCTGCGGCTGCTGATCGACGCGCTGTTCACCGACGACACCGACCGGCACTGGCGGATGTGGTTCGACTACTGGAACGCGGGCGACCGGGACCAGGCGTTCGCGCGCGGCCAGGCGGCACGGTACGAGCACTGGCACGGCGAGATCGGCGCGCTCGTCGAACGCGGCCGGGAGGAGGGCGACTTCACCTGCGAGGACCCGGCCGACTTCGCCGTCCGCTTCGCCGCACTGGCGGACGGACTCGCGCTCCAGCGACTGCGCCAGGCCCCGCCGCTCACCACGCAGGACGCGCGCCGCCACCTCCGCCGGCTGATCGAGGTGGAGCTGGAGCGGCGGGTCTGACAGCGCGGACCGGCGGAGCGCCGTCAGCCGTCAGAAGGTGCTCAGCGGAGGGTGCCGAGCAGCAGATTCGCGGCCACCGCCGCTCCGTCGGTGCGGAGCTCGGTGCCCAGGGCCTTCGCCCGCGCCCGGGTCGCGGGTGCCAGGGCCGTCTTGAACGCGATGTTCAGGGACTCGACGCTCGGATCCGCACTGTCGAGCGCCGCACCGATGTCCAGGTCCGCCACCCGGCCGGCCCAGTACGAGTTGTCCGCCAGCTGGAGAGCCACCACCACTTGCGGCACGCCCGCCCGGGCGGCGGTCAGCGTCGTACCCGCGCCGCCGTGGTGCACCACGGCGGCGACCCTGCCGAAGAGTGACTGGTGGCTGACCTCGCCGATGGCGAAGCAGTCGGCCCGGCCGTCGACCAGGTCCAGCTCCGCCCAGCCACGGGAGACCAGTACGCGGTGGCCCTGTGCGCGGATCGCCTCGACGGCCCTGCGGGCGGTGTCCGGCGAGGGGTGCAAGCTGCCGAAGCCCACGTAGACCGGCGGTGTGCCCGC
Source organism: Streptomyces sp. NPDC093109 (assembly GCF_040701725.1). NCBI lineage: Bacteria > Bacillati > Actinomycetota > Actinomycetes > Kitasatosporales > Streptomycetaceae > Streptomyces > Streptomyces sp. NPDC093109. The sequence goes on along the minus strand of NZ_JBFBEZ010000037.1, from coordinate 21,791 downwards.
GTCGAGGAACGCCAACAGATCGGCCGGCAGCGGGCGTTCGTCCGGCAGGGTCCACGCACCCGTCTGGACCACGTCGAGGCCGGGGGTCTCCCGCCACGGCCCCAGGACCGGGTCCGCCGCCAGCCACGGCCGGTCGGTGTAGACATGGTCGCGGACGTCGTCCACCGGCGGCAGGCCGAGCGACGCCCGGTGGCCGTTGAGTACCTCGCGGAACTGCGCGTTCACCTGGTGGGCGTCCCACTCCCACCGCGTCGGGTTGTCGTCAGCCTCCGGCTCCGGCCAGCCAGGCCGCGGCGGCGGCGCGTGGTGCGGCGACGGCAGGTTGACCGCCGAATAGCTCGCGTAGACGTAGCGGATGCCCGCGGCCTCGGCCACGGACCGCGCGCCGATCTGCGCCAGACCGGCCGCCACCAGCACGTCACAGCCGTCGACCGCCGCGGGGAAGACGGCGAACTGCGTGTCGAGCATCTCGGTCCGGTACCGGGACAGCTCCGCCGCCGACGGCAGTCCCGTCCCGCGCATCATCGTCCGCACCGGGGGCCCGACCGGCACCAGCTGTATCCCGAGACCTGCCAGCCGCCGCGCGAATTCCTCGTCCGGTGGGGCGCACATCCGCACCTCCGCGCCGAGCGCCCGCAGCCGCACCGCGAGTGCCACCAGCGGTTCGACATCGCCGCGCGTCCCGTACGTGGAGAGCAGTACCCGCATTCCGCGTCCTCTTTCGCTCTGTCCTGCCTGCGTTTCGGCCGTGCGCGGCAGCAGTGTACGTCGCGTGGTGCTGAACGCACGGCGGTGGCACCGGAAGTGACGAGGGGTCAGGTACGCCGTGTCCCTGCCCGCGGGCTCGTAGATCAACAGGCCCTCTCGCGCGGAGCCGTCCTCCGTGACTACGGTGAGGCCCGCATGCCTTCCGGGCCGACAGCGCGATGTCGGCCCGGAGCGGCCCGTATCCGGCGAGGCGCAAGGTTCCCGATCGTCAACACAACCTGAGAGCGACTCCATGCATAGTTCGCCGTCCGTGCCCCTTCCCGATGTCTCGGTCATCCTTCCCTGCGCCGGATTCGGAACGCGCTTCGGGGCTCCCTACTCGAAGGAGCTGCACTCGCTGGCTCCCGGGGTCACTGTGCTGGACCGTAGCCTGGAATCCGTCGTCGAACTGGCCAAGAGCGGACTCAGCGTGCGCCTGGTCGTCGTATTCGCGACACACAAGCTGGACACGGTGAGGTATCTCGCGCGCTACGCCGAGATCTTCCAACTGGTCTTTGTCTACCAGGAGGAGTCGTTCGAGCCGGGGCTCGACGGAGCGATACGGTCCGCCCTGCCGATGACACGAGGGCCGGTGGCCCTTGTCCTTCCTGACATCGTTATCACCGGTGTGGGCAGTGTCGGCAGCCTTCATACCGCATTGCGGCAAACGGACGTGTCGGGGTGGAGTGTGGTGGCCGCCGAGGAGCGGGATCCCGGCACACTGCGGCAGATGGGCGCGCTGGCCCTGGTCGAGGGGGACGGCGTCGTGACGGTCGGGGCGGCCGTCGACAAACCGGCGGATCCTTCGGGCTTCAACGCGTTCTGGGGCATGGTGGCGGTCGCCGAGAAGGAGGCGCACCGGCTGCCCGATGTGGTGAGCGAAGGGGCGGACAGCCCACTGGCCGGCGCGGTCGCCGTCATGGTGGAGAGCGTCGTCAACTACAACACCGCCGCGGGCTGACCGACTCCGCGGGCATCGGGGGAACGAACACGTCGGGGAACGAACACGTCGACGTCGGGCGGGACTCCGCCATTCGGTGGCCAATCGGCGCAAGAAAGCGCCTTCCGGTCCAATTCCCCTGCTCCGCAAGGTCTCTTGTCGTCGAATTGCCGATCTTCCATATCCAGATCGCCCGCGGTGTGGTTAATGTTCGAACAGAGCCAACTCGCCGGTAACCCCAGCGACGGCTCGCGTTCGGCTGTGTCCCCCACCACCCATGCCGAATCGTCACCCCCCCACCGCTTCGACGGCGAAGCGCATCGACCGCCGCTCCGCCATGCCCGGACGCGGTGCACGAAAGGCATTTCCTTGCGTACTTCTCGTGATGTCAGACGAAAGCTCATATCCCTCACCGCGGTGTCCGCGACACTGCTCTCCGGCACCGTCGCCGTCTCCCTGGCGCTGACCGGCCCGGCCGCCGCGGAGCCGGCCGCCGGGAGCCCCGCGCCGGCCGCCGCTCCCTCGGCCCCCGCCGCCGAGCGGCTGATCGTCGGCTACCGGACCGGCGCCACCGAGGCCAGGTCGAACGCCGCTGCCGCCGCCGACGCCGAGGCCAAGGGCGTCGGGAGCGATGCCGGCCAGGGCTTCCAGCGCCGGCTGGGTACCGGTGCAGCGCTGGTCGACCTGGGGGAGGGCGTCAGCAAGGGCGAGGCCGCCGAGGTCATCGACCGGTACCGGGCGGACCCGCGGGTCGCGTATGTCGTGCCGGACCGGCTGAACACACCGCAGGCGGACCCCAATGACACCGAGTACGCCAAGCAGTGGGACCTCTTCGAGGCGGCTGCCGGGATGAACGTCCCCGGCGCCTGGGACATCACCGCGGGCAGCGGTGTGACCGTCGCCGTTCTCGACACCGGCTATGTCGCCCACTCCGACCTGGCCGCCAATATCGTCGCGGGCTACGACTTCATCTCCGACACCGCCGTCGCGGTGGACGGCAACGGACGCGACAGCGACCCGTCCGACCCGGGCGACTGGGCCCGGGCCGGTGAGTGCTACTCGGGCAGTCCGGCGTCCAACTCCTCCTGGCACGGCACCCATGTGGCGGGCACCATCGCCGCCGTCGCCAACAACGGCAAGGGCATCGCGGGCATCGCGCACCAGGCGAAGATCTCGCCGGTCCGGGTCCTCGGCAAGTGCGGCGGTTACGACTCCGACATCATCGACGCCATCACCTGGGCCTCCGGCGGTACGGTCTCGGGCGTACCGGCCAACGCGAATGTCGCGAAGGTCATCAACATGAGCCTCGGCGGCGCCGGTTCGTGCTCCACCGCGACGCAGAGCGCGATCACCGCGGCCGTGAACCGCGGCACCACGGTTGTCGTCGCGGCGGGCAACTCCAATGCCAACGCGGCCAATTACTCTCCCGCCAGCTGCAACAACGTGATCAGCGTCGCCGCGCTGAGCCGCACCGGATCCCGGGCCACGTACTCCAACTACGGCACGTCCGTGGACATCGCGGCCCCCGGCGGCCAGACCAGCACCGGCACCGCCAACGGCATCCTGTCCACACTGAACTCCGGGACCACCACCCCGGGCACCGAGTCGTACGCGTACTACCAGGGCACCAGCATGGCGGCGCCGCACATCGCGGGCCTCGCCGCCCTGATGAAGGCCGCGAACCCCTCGCTCACCCCCGCCCAGATCGAGTCCGCGATCAAGGCCAACGCCCGCGCGATCCCCGGCACCTGCTCGGGCGGCTGCGGCGCGGGTCTGGCGGACGCGGCCAAGACCGTCCAGGCGGTGGCGGCCACGGGCTGACCGTCGTCGGACGGCGGAACCGGACAGCTGACGCGGGGGCCTGCCCCGGTGCGTACACCACACGCACCGGGGCAGGCCCCCGGCACGTTCCGGGCGGCGGCGCGGCGCTGGAGAGGCGGGGTCGTACTGACCGGGTGTAAGCAGGAACCATGCGAGCGCTGCGTGGTTCCCGGAGCCCGGGCCGGTTCCTCAGAGCGAGCCGGGTGCCGGCCGCCGTGCTGGCGGCCGTGCTCGTCGCGGTGACGATCGCGCCGGCCGGCGGGGCGGAGGGGCCGGGCGGCTGCCGGCGGACGCTGCTGGGTGTGGCGCATCCGGACGACGACCTGTTCTTCTTCAATCCGGAGATCGAGCGGACCCTGCGCGCCGGATGCGCTGTCAGCACCGTCTATCTCACGGCCGGGGACGGCGGGGAACGCGATCCGCGAAGAGCCCGGAACTATGTGGAGAACCGGGAGAACGGGGTCCGCAAGGCGTACGCGAAAATGGCGGGCGCCGAGAACCGCTGGAGCCGGGACCCGGTACGGGTGAAGGGCCACGGCATCAGATCGTTCAGGCTCACCGATTCCCCGGTGGAGGTGCGGCTGACCTTTCTGCGGCTGCACGACGGGATGCCCCGGGGCCGGCAGGCGCAGAGCATGCTGCGGCTCTTCGACGGTGACAAGAAGGAGATCGTCCCCTTCCAGGGCACCGACCGGTACAGCGAGGCGCGGCTGCTGGAGGTGCTGACCTCGCTGGTCCGGCGGAGCGGGGCGGAGCGCGTCCTCACCCAGGACCACGACAACGCGTCGTTCGCCTTCGGGGTCGACGGGCGCGTGGACCACAGCGACCACGGCATCGGGGCGCGCTACCTGCGGAAAGCCGCCTATCACGCCGGAATTCCGGTGAAGTCCTATCTCGGATACACCATGACACCGCTGAAGAGGAATCTGACACCGCGGCAGGCCGCCGCGAAGGAGCGAACCGTCAGGTGGTACGACGCGCAGCGGAAATGTCCCCGTACCAGAGTCTGCGGGGAGCGCCCCCTCTACCGGGGAATCCTGACGGCCAATTACCGGAAATGGCTCGTCCGGCAGTATCCGCAGCGGCACCGGGGCCCCGCGTCCGGCGAGATCATGGGGGACATCGGACGCACCACGGAGTCCGGGGGGAGGGCGCCCGAACGGTGTCTCGACGTCAAGGACTCCGCGCTGGGAGCCGGGGTGGTCCGGATCTTCGACTGCAACGGCACCACCGCCCAGAAGTGGGACATCGGGAGCGACGGCACCATCCGGACGCGCCTGGGCGCGGGGCACTGCCTCACCCGGGCGGGCGGTGACCTCCGGGTCCTGACATGCCGGGGCGCGGCCGAGGGGCAGAAGTGGCGGCGCGTGCCGTGGGAGAGCCCGCGGTGGCGGCGCGAGGCGTGGCGCATCGCCGGGGACGACGGCCGGTGCCTGTACCAGCACGACCGGACGTTCCCCCGGAAGGGCGAGCCGGACGCACGGAATCCGCGGCTGGGTCTGGCACGCTGCGACGGCCCGCGGGAGCCCGAGCTGTACTGGCGGTGGCGGTCCTGATGGCGGTCCTGAGACCGCGCCGGCGCAGTCAGGATGTGTTCAGGTAGCGGCTGCCACCCTGCCGCCATGACGATCAACAAGCATGTGGCCACGGACAGGGCCAAGGACAGGACCGGGGACAGGGCCGGCGTCCGCGCGTGGGGGAACAAGGTCCCCGAGATCACCCTCTACTTCTGGGTCATCAAGATCCTCTGCACCACCGTGGGGGAGACCGCGGCGGATCTGCTGAACACGAATCTGGGGCTGGGGCTCACCGCCACCTCGTACGTGATGGGAGCCCTGCTGGCCGTCGCGCTGTTCTTCCAGTTCCGGGCGCGCGCCTACCGCCCCGGGGTGTACTGGCTGTGCGTCGTACTGATCAGCGTCGTCGGGACGCTGGTCAGCGACAATCTCACGGACAACCTCGGTGTTCCGCTGACGACGACCACCTGGATGTTCGCCCTGGCCCTCGCCCTGACGTTCGCCGCCTGGTACGCGAGCGAGCGGACGCTGTCCGTCCACGCCATCCGTACCCGCCGCAGGGAAGCCTTCTACTGGCTGGCGATCCTCTTCACGTTCGCGCTGGGCACCTCGGCGGGCGACCTCACGGCGGAGCGGCTCAAGCTGGGCTACTGGGTGTCGGCCCTGCTGTTCGCCCTGCTGATCGCCGCGGTCGCGGTCGCCAGGTTCACCCTCGACCTGAACACCGTCTGGTCGTTCTGGATCGCGTACGTCCTGACCCGCCCCCTCGGCGCCTCACTGGGCGACTACCTCTCCCAGGCCCGCGCGGACGGCGGTCTCGGGCTGGGGACGGTCGTCACGAGCGGACTCTTCCTCGCCGTCATCCTCGGGCTCGTCGTCCATCTGACCCGTACCCGCGCCGATGTGGTGCCGTCCGGCGCCGGTGGGGTCATCCTGCCGGAAGACGCACGGTGAACCGGGCGCCGGGCGCGGTGCCCAGGGTGATGTCGCCGCCGGCCGCGCGGGCGAGCCGGCGGGCCAGGGCCAGACCGAGCCCCGCGCCGTCGTGCCCGTCGTCCGGCGCGGCGCGACGGCCGGGCTCGAAGAGGTACGGGACGAACGCCGCCGGCACACCGGGGCCGTCGTCGACGACGGAGACCTCTACCGCCCCCGGCACCGCCGCGCACTCGATCACGATCGAACTCACCGCGTAGCGCCGGGCGTTGTCCAGGAGCGGCATCAGGATACGTTCCGCGACGGCCGCCGAGACCCCGGCCGTGACCTCGTCCCCGAGGACCCGCACGGCGGGCGAGCCGGGGTGGTCAGCCCCGATCCGCTCCGCCAGGGACCGGGCCAGCTCGGCCGGGCGGCAGCGGCCGGGGGACCGGTCGCCGCGGGTACGGGCCTCGGACAGCAGGCTGTCGCAGATCTGCCGCATGGTGGCGGCGGCGCTCGCGATCGCCTCGTGCGAGGCCCGCTGCTCGGCGGGCCCGCGCGGGCGCGCGGCCAGCCACTCGGCCTCCGCGGTGATCCGGGCGAGCGGGGTGCGCAGCTCGTGCGAGAGCTCGGCGGCCTGCTGCTGCTCGTGGCGCAGCACCGCCGCGAGCCGGTCCAGCAGCTCGTCGAGGTTCGCGGCCAGCGAGGCGAGTTCGGCGGGGCGCCCCGCGCCGCCGAAGCGCCGCGCCGCACCCTCCTCGCTCCACTGCGCCGCCTGCGCGCTCATCAGCCCGACCGGCCGCAGCGCGCGCCGGACGACCAGCCGGGTCAGCAGATAGACGGTGGCCAGCAGGAGCAGCGCGAGAACGACCGACGCGGTCAGGGCCGAGTCCGCCGTACTGCGGTACGGGTCCAGCGCGACCGAGGTGACCACCGTGCCCACCTGGCGGCCCCCGGCGTCCCGCACGGGCAGGGCGAAGAGCCGGGTGGCGCCCGGGCCGCCGACGTCCGTGAACGCCTCGGCCCGTCCGGCGAGCCGGTCGGCCCCCCGCTGGAGGGCGGCCGGCGCCCCGGGCGGCTTGTCGACCGCGCGGTCCCCCTCGTAGATCCACACACCGGTGTCCAGCGCCCGGTCCCGCGACGGCTCGTGGACGACGAGCCCGCCGCCGGGGCGCGGTTCCACCGTGGTGGCCACGGCCTCGGCCCGGGTCCGCAGCACGTCGTCGGCCTGCGCGCGCAGCCTGTTGTCCAGGGCCAGATTGAACGCCGTGGTCAGCACGGCGACCCACAGCGTGCCGGTCACCAGCGCCGTCAGCGCCAGCCGCCCGCGCAGCGTACGCGGCGTACCCATCGGCCGGCCGGACGGAGAGCCGGACCGGAACAGGCCCGGCCACCTCATGGCGGGGTGGGGCCGAAGCGGTAGCCGATGCCCCGGACCGTGGTGAGCGCGTGCGAGGCGCCGGCCGCGCGCAGCTTGCGCCGCAGCCGGGTCAGATACTGGTCGAGCGTGTTGTCGCTGACGTGCGCGCCCTCGGGCCAGCCCGCCCGCAGCAGCGCCCGCCGCCGTACGGCGGTGCCGGGTGCCGCCATCAGGCAGGCCAGCAGCCGGAACTCGGTGGGTGTCAGCGGTACGGCGGTGTCGCGCGCGGTCAGCTCGTGCCGTACGGGATCGAGCCGCAGCCCGCCCGTGTCGATGGCGCTGTCCCGCCCGGCCCGGCGCAGGGCGGCGCGGACCCGGGCCGCCAGTTCGGCCAGATGGAACGGTTTGGCGAGATAGTCGTCCCCGCCGGAGGAGAAGCCCGCCAGCCGGTCGGTCAGGGTGTCGTGCGCGGTCAGGAAGACGACCGGGGCGGTGATCCCGGCGGCGCGCATGGCCTGGCAGACGTCCCGGCCGTCCGAGTCGGGCAGCCCGATGTCCAGCACCACGGCGTCCACCCGGGCATCGACACCGCGCAGCGCCCCGGCGCCGTCCGACGCGGTGACGACATCGAAGTCCTCGTCGCGCAGCCCGCGCGCGAGGACGTCGCGCAGGCCGTGGTCGTCCTCGACGATCAGCACACGGTGGGTGGTCACCCGGCCAGTATGGCCCCGGCCGGTCCGCGTGACCCCGGCCGATCCGCCGGGTGCCGCGCTCCGATGGCCGGGCCGGGGCCGCGGCGGCAGCGTGGTGCGCATGGCGGAGACCTCGGCCGCGGTGTCGGGACCGCGACGGACGGAGCCCGGGGCCGTGAGCGGCCGGCCGGCGGACGGCGGTGGCGGCGCGGGCGGGCGCGGTTCCTGGCCGCTCGTCGCGGTGGCGGCGGCGTACACCCTCGTGCAGCTGGCGCTGCTGGTGGCCGGTGCGGGGCTCGGCTGGGACGAGACCGTGTACGTGAGCCAGGTCAGCCCGGGGGCCGACGCCGCGTTCTTCAGCGCGCCGCGCGCCCGGGGCATCACCTACCTCGTCGCGCCGCTGACCGCGCTCACCCCGTCCGTCGAGGCGCTCCGGGTGTATCTGGCGCTGCTGTCGGGCGCCGGGCTGTTCGCGGCGTTCGCGGTCTGGCGCCGGCTGCTCCCCGTACCCCTGCTCGCCCTGGCCGCCGGGCTGTTCGCCGGGCTGTGGATCACCGTGCTCTACGGACCGCAGGCCATGCCCAATCTCTGGGTCGCCCTCGGCTGCCTCTTCGCGGTCGGCTGCTTCCTGCGGGCCGCGCGGGACCGAGCCGACCGCGCCGCGCTCGCCGGGCTCTGCGCGGGGGTGGCGTTCGTCGCGCTGATGCGGCCCACGGACGCGTTCTGGCTCGCCCTGCCGCTCGCCGCCTGTGCGCTCCTGGTCGGGGCCTGGCGGCGGCCCCTGCTGCTGGCGGGGCTGGCCGCGGGGGCGGCGCTGGGGTGCGCGCCGTGGGTCGTCGAGGCGTATCTGAGCTACGGCGGGCTCGCGGCGCGGCTGCACCGGGCCAGCGAGATCCAGGGCCGGCTGGGCTGGCACCTCGCCTTCTACGACCAGGTGCGGGCGCTGGACGGGCGGTTGCTCTGCCGGCCCTGCGACATGGCGTGGCGGCGGCCGGCCACCGCGGTGTGGTGGTTCGCCCTGCCGCCGCTCGTCGCGGGCGGGGTGGTGGCCGCGGTGCGCTCCCGGCGGCCGGCCGCCGTGCTGGTGCCGACGCTGGCCGGCCTGTCGCTCGCCGTGCCGTATCTGCTGCTGATCGGCTACGCGGCGCCGCGCTTCCTGCTGCCCGCCTACGCGCTCCTCGCGCTGCCGGTGGCGCGCTGCCTGCGCTGGGCCGGCCGGGCCGTGCGGCCCCGGGCGGTGGCCGCGGCCGGGCTCTGCGCGCTGCTGGGCGCCCATCTCGCCGTCCAGTACACGGTCCTCGACGGCGCGGCGGCGCGCGGGCGCGCCAACCGGGTCGCCTTCGGCCGGGCGGCGGCCGAACTGGCCAGGCAGGGCGTACGGCCGCCCTGCGTGGTCAGCGGCGAGGAGGCCGTACGGATCGCCTTCCGCGCCCGCTGCGCCTCGCGCCAGACCGGCGGCCACGACGGCTCCATCACCCCGGCGGAACTGGCCGCCGCCGCCCGCGAACGGCCGGTGGCCCTGGTGCTGACGGGCACGCGGCGGCCCCCGGCGTACGCGCGCGCCTGGCGCGTCGTACCCCTGCCGGAGCTGCCGGGCGGGCGTGACTGGCGCGCCTATGTCTCCCCGTCCGCCGCGCCGGGGACGTAACGGAGCGCACGAACGCCTCGGGGCCGAACGCCTCGGGGGCCGAACGCCTCGGGGCCGCCGCCGGACACCCGGCGACGGCCCCGACGAACCCGTTCGGCTAACGCGCCGTCAGCGCGGGCAGCGACGACATGGTGTGGTGCCCGGTGTGCTGACCGCTCTGGAACGACTGGTCGGGCCGGGCCAGACCCGTCGGACCCGCCGGGAGGCACGCCTTGAGCGCGGTCAGCAGCCGCTGGACGTCGTCGTGCGGCCGGACCACCAGCCGGACGAACTGGCTGCTGCTGCCGAGCTTGTTCCCGCACTCGCGGATGAAGATCCCGTACTGGGTGAGCAGCCGGTCGCGCAGCGCCACGCCGTCCACCCCGTCGGGCAGCTTCACCAGCAGGAAGTTCCCCTGCGAGAGGAAGACGATCAGATCGGGCACCGCGGCCAGCGCCTGCGACATGTTGGCCCGGTCGCGGGCCAGCAGCGCCAGGCTCTGGTGGTACTCGACGCCGTACTCCTTGATCATGAAGACGACGCTCTCCGCGAAGGAGTTCAGATTCCACTTCGGCAGGCTCTTGCGGACCTTCGCCGCGAGCGCCGGGTTGGCCACGAGGTAGCCGAATCTGATGCCGTGCAGTCCGAAGTTCTTGCCGAGGCTCTTCAGGACGATCACATTCGACCGGATGGCGGCCTCATCGGCGACGGACGGCGACTTCTCCGCGTCGACGAAGTCGATGAACGACTCGTCGACCACCACGAGATCGAGGTCCGACAGCTCATCGAGGAGCCACAGCACCTGATGGCGGCGGAGATAGCCGCCGTCGGGGTTGTTCGGGTTGCAGATGACGGCGACCTTGGATCCGCGCTGCCGGATGAAGCGCACGTACTCCCGCAGATCGAGGGTGAAGTCCTGGTCCTCCTGGAGCGGGAACATGTCGACGCGCTTGCCGGTCTCCAGCGGCTGGTCCGTCCACCGGCCGAAGGTGGGGATCGGGATCGCCAGGCTCTCCTTCACCAGCAGATGGTCGATCCAGGTGATCAGCTCGGTGGAGCCGTTGCCCATGGCCACGGTCTGCGGGTTGAGCCCGAGCACCGTGCACAGCTCGGAGGTGACCGTGTCGGCGTCGCTCGGGTAGTACTTGAGGATCGACTCCAGGGACCCGCGCATCCTGTTGAACATGTCCGGCGTCGGGAAGTACGGGTTGCACGGAATGCAGAAGTCGACCCGCTCCTGCACCGGTTCCGCCCTGCCGTACGGGGTGACGCGCCCGCTCTGCTCGGGGGAGGCCTCCGCGGAGTCCGTCGGTGACAGCCGGGACAGCATGGCCCAGGACGGACTGTGCGCGGTGGTGTGCAGGAGGCCCGTTTCGGCGGACGGTGACATGGAGGAGGTCTCCTTTTGCGGTCGGTGCTGAGCGGCGGGTGAGGAGGGGAGTGGGCCTTGGGGGAGGCCCTTCGGGAAGGCTCTGGGGGAGGCTTTGGGGGACGCGGTCAGCCGGCGGAGTGCCGGCGGCGCAGCAGGAACACCGCGATTCCCGCGACGATCGCCAGGACCCCGGCGGCCACCGGCGCGTAGTCGTTCTGCGAGCCGACGGGCTGGGCGTCGGTCAGCGGCGCGTCGGACGGGGGCCCGGCCGGGGTGTCCGAGGGGAGCGGCGCCCCGGTGGCGGACTGCGCGGCGGTCTCCGCGGTGCTCGGGGTGGCGGACGGGAGCGCGAGGGACGCCGTGGGGAGCGGCGCCGAGGGCGTCTGCTGGTGGGCGGGGTACGTCACCGACTGCTGGGGCTCCGAGGGGGCGGTCTGTTCGCCGGCCTGCTGCCCCGTACCGTCGTCCGCGTCGTTGTCCGTCTCTCCGGCGGCGTCACCGCCGCCACCGGGGAAGACGACGTCCGAGCAGGAGTAGTACGTGTCGGGGGTGCTGGTGTTCCGCCAGATCGTGTAGAGCACGTGCCGGCCCGTACGGTTGGACGGCAGCGTGCCCGAGATCCGGTACGCGCCGCCCTCCAACTGCGGGTCGGTCGCCGAGATGAACGGCGTCGGAGCCAGATCGTCCCAGGTCAGGGGCGAGTCGGGGGAGTAGCCCTCGCGGGTGAGATAGAGACTGAACGTCCCCTCGTGCGGAATGGTCGACTTGTACGTCAGCGTGAACGCGGCCCCGGGGCTCAGCTCGGTGGCGGGCCAGTCGGCGCGGGCGATGTCGAGCCCCTTGTACGCGTCGAGCCCGCCGCTGCACAACCGGCCGTCGGGGACCGACTCGCGGTCCCGTCCGTCCACCCCCGCGAGCCGCAGGTTGTCCCACTCGTCGAAGGACCGGCCGTCGTTGGCGGCCACGGCCGCCCGGCAGGCGTCCGTGGAGGCCGCCGCGCCGCCCTCGGGACCGCAGGCCGCGACCCGGCTCACGGGATCCGTCGGCGCGCCGTGCGCGTACGCCGGCCCCGCCGTCAGCCCCGTCAGCGCCGCGGTGCCCGCGAGCAGAAGGGGAACAGTGCCCGCGAAGGCGGCCAGGGCGCGCCTCGGGGCGTGCCCTGGAGCGGCGGTGCGATGGCGGAACATCGGTGACAGACCTCCTCGGAGGGCCCGCCAACCCCGGGGACCCATCAGCCTGTTGTCTATTACGGCCGGTACTCGCCGGGCGTTCAGCACTTCTTCCGCGATCTTTGGACGAGTCTTCGGAGGGGGCTTCGGAGGGGGCTTCGGCCGGTGCTCGGCCGTCCGCGGGTTCAGCCGTCCGTGGGCTCGGCGGGGATCTCGTACGCGAGGCGGAAGCGCTCGCCGGGCACCACGAGATCGGCCGTCTCCAGAGGGCGTTCGTCCGCGTAATAGGTGCGCTCGATGGCGGCCACGGGGGCGCCGGGCACCAGATCGAGGGCGTCGGCCTCCTGGCGGGTGGCCGTGCGGGCGGTGACGGTCTCGGTGGAGCGGGTGATCCGGAGTCCGATGTAGGACATCCGGGCCACCACGCTGCTGCCCGCGAGGGGGCCCGCGCCGGGGAGCGATACGGCGGTCCCGCCCGTGACGGTGAGCGGCTCCCAGCTGACGCAGTGCATGGCCGGCCTCCCGTCCCGGGTGAGCAGGTACTCGCTGCGGATCACGGGCGCGGCGGCGGGCACGCCGAGGCGCAGGGCGATCTCCGCCGGGGCCTCGCCGGTCGTGGAGCGGGGCGTACCGCGGACCGTACGGCCGTCGTCGTCCGTGCCGCCCGGCGGGCCGCCGCTCCGGAGGGCGAGCCGGCCCTGGAGGCGCTCGTGCGTCCACGACCTGGCCATCGTCCCGGAGGAGGGCCGCTCCCGTACGAACACGCCCCGGCCGGCCCGGCCCCTGACCAGGCCCTCGGCGGTCAGGGCCCGTACGGCGGCGGCGGCGACGTTCGGGCCGACGCCGTACGTCCGGGCGAGCGCGGCACGGGACGGCAGCGGATCGCCCGGGGCGAACTCGCCCGTGCCGATCCGGCGCCGGAGATCCTCCGCCACCGCCCGATAGGCCGCGACCGCCGCCATCCTGTCTCACCTTCCGGACATTGTTTCAGTATGTGAGAAGTTTCCTGGTGGATCGGGCCGGTCCCGGGCGCTCAGGAACGGATCCCGCGGCGGAGCCGCCGGGTACCTGATGCATCAGGCAAGGCCGAAAATCCACTATCCCGGGCAGTCTGCCACGCGGGCCCCCGCACCTGTTGCATCAGGTTCCGGATACCCGCCCCTCCCGGACCGCCCCGACGCCCGGCCGAACAGCCCTGTTCCGACGGGGTGAGGCCTTTGCGCCCGCCGCGGTACGGGGCTACTTTCAGCTCCTGTCCGGCGGTCGCGTCTTACCGGCCGGACAGGGACGGACAGCCGCGACGGGTGAGGAGGACCAGGAATGAGCCACGACACGGGCACCGTGCGGGGCCCCGGGCACCGCCCAGGGCCTGACGAGCACACCGCCGCCGCCCGCCGCGTCCTGCTCACCCCGGACGACCCCGGCACCCTCCCCGTCGAACTGCGGATCACCGCGGCGGCCCGCGCGGCCGAACGTACGGGACAGCACCGGCTCGCCGCCCGCTACCGGGCCATGGCGCCCGCCGCCGTGCCGGCACCCGCATCCGCACCCGTATCCGCCGCCGTACCGGCCGCACTGGCCGCCGCTGTCGTGGACTTCACCGACCGCGTCACCCTCGACCCCGCCGGTACCGGACCGACCACACTGCGGGACGTGACCGTCCACGGACTGGACGCGCCGGCCGTCGTCGCCCTCGCGCAGATCTGCGCCTTCGTCGCGTACGAGGCCCGCGTCGCCTCCGGGCTCGCCCTGCTGGCCGGCGGTCCCGCGGCCGAGCCGGAGCCCGAGCCCGTACGGGAGCCCGCCGCCGGGTCCGCACCCCAGACCGCTCCGCTTCCGGCCGCGCCGCACGCGCCGGAGGCGGGGCGCTTCACCCTGAACCGGCTGACCTGGCGGCCCCGTGTCCCCGCCGTCGACGCCGACGCGCTCACCGAAGCGCAGCGGGCCGTCATCGACGCCCACCCCACGCTCTCGGCCGCGTCCCCGTACTACCGCACGCTCCTGCACGACCCGGCCGCGCTCGACCACCGGACGTACGTCTACGACGCGATCATGTACGGGCGCGGCGGACTGCCGCGCGCCGAACGCGAGCTGGCGACGCTGCTGGTCTCGCGCGTCAACGGCTGCGTCTACTGCGCCTCCGTGCACGGCAGGAAGTACGCGCAGCTCGTCCGCGACGAGGCGGCGGCGCTCCGCGTCCTCGACCGGGGCGGCGAGGCGCTCGCCGGGGACGTCCGCGGCACGGCGCTCGCCCGCTTCACGGAGGCCCAGACCCGCACCCCGCCCGCGGCCACGGGACAGGACGTGGCGGCCCTGCGCGCGGCCGGTTTCGACGACGCCGAACTGACCGGCCTCGTCCACGCCGTGGCCCTCTTCGGCTGGGCGAACCGCCTGATGCTCGTCCTCGGCGACGCACACGACGACACACAAGCCGACGTAGACGTACACGACGACACGCAGGCCGCCGCCCACGCACACGCGCACGAGGGTCACGAGGGTGACGCCCCCGCCGCCATGCCCCACCCCGCCAGGACGCTCGACGCCGGCATTCCGCGCACCGACGCACGGGAGTCCTGTAGCAGGACGTCGGTCCCGGCCCCACGGACGGACGGCGCGTAGCCGTCGTCCACCGTGGTCGCGGGCCCGGCGTCGCCCCCGCCGCTCCGCCGCGCGCCCGTACCCGCTTCGGACCCGCGTCCCCCGATCCTTCCGATCCCGTTCGACCGGAGACCGTCATGCCCGCTCTGCGCCCCGTTCTCACCGCCACCGCGGTCCTCGCCAGTACCGCCCTGCTCGCGACGGCCTGCTCCTCCAGCGCCACCACGTCCGCCGGCTCCTCCGGCGACGCGGGCGGCAAGCAGACCGTCACCTTCATGGGGTTCTACGGCACCTTCCAGGACGCCTTCACCAAGACGGTGATCAAGCCCTTCGAGAAGGCCAACCCGGACATCAAGGTCACCTACGTACCGATCCAGAACTCCGCCGAGGTGCTCGCCAAGCTGCGCGCCAGCAGCAAGCGCCCGGTGGCCGACGTCGCCCTCATGGACAGCTCCGTGGCGCCGACGGCCAACAAGGAGAAGCTCTTCGCACCGATCGACGCGTCGAAGGTCACCAACGTCGCGAACCTCGTGGACACCGCGAAGAGCAAGGACGGCTACGGCCCGGCCGTCACCTTCGACAGCCTCTCGATCCTCTACAACTCCAAGAACGTCAAGAAGGCGCCCACCAGCTGGAACGACCTCTGGGACGCGGAGTACAAGGGCAAGCTGGCGATGCCCATCGCCGACACCCGGGGCGTCGCCCTGATCGTCGCCCTGGAGAAGATCCTCGGCGCGGACTACCAGAAGGACATCGACCCGGCGATCGACAAGCTCAAGACCCTCTCGCCGGCCGTCCAGACCTGGCAGCCCTCGCCCGACGTCTACACCGCCATCCAGTCGGGCGACGTGGACGTGGCCGTCGGCTGGAACGCCCGCGGCCAGTACTACAAGGACTCCTCGAAGGGCGTCGTCCAGCCGGTCCTTCCCAAGGAGGGCACGGTCACCCAGGTCAACACCATCAACCTGGTGAACAACTCCCAGCACACCGCCGCCGCGCAGAAGTTCATCAACTACGCCATCGGCGCCGAGGCCCAGAAGGCGTTCGACGACGAGGCCTTCTACGCGCCGGTCAACAAGGACGTCCAGCTCGCCGCCGCCACCAAGGAGCGCACCCAGGCCTCCGACGAGCAGCGGAAGAACCAGATCCCCGTCGACTGGTCCTGGATGACCTCCCGCTACACCGCGTGGGTCGACCGCATCAAGCAGGAGGTCATCGGTGGGTGACGCCGCTCCGGTACGGCACGACGCCGCGCGCGCCGGGCACCTCGTCCTCGACGGTCTTGCCAAGACCTACCCCGGCAAGGACGGCGCCGCCGTGCGCGGTGTCGACCTCGCCGTGGAGCGCGGCCGGCTGCTCGCCGTCCTCGGCCCCTCGGGCTGCGGGAAGTCGACCACGCTGCGCATGATCGCCGGGCTGGTGCCGCCCACCGCCGGGCGGATCAGCGTCGACGGCCGGGACATCACCGACACCCCCGTCCACCGGCGGGACATGGGCGTGGTCTTCCAGTCGTACGCCCTCTTCCCGCATCTGGACGTCGCCCGCAACGTGGCCTTCGGCCTGGAGATGCGGAAGACCCCGAAGGCGGAGCTGAAGCGGCGCGTCGGCGAGGCGCTCGACCTCGTACGGCTCGGACCGCTGGCCGGCCGCCGGGTCGCCCAGCTCTCCGGCGGGCAGCAGCAGCGCGTGGCGCTCGCCCGCGCGCTGGTGGTCGGACCGGCCGTGCTCCTCCTCGACGAACCGCTGTCGAACCTCGACGCGCAACTGCGCGCCGCGATGCGCGACGAGATCGTCCGGATCCAGCGCGAGACCGGCGTCACCACCGTCTTCGTCACGCACGACCAGCAGGAGGCCCTGTCCATGGCCGACAGCGTCGCCGTCATGAACCAGGGCCGGATAGAGCAGGTGGGCACCCCCGAGGACGTCTACGAGCGCCCCGAACGCCCGTTCGTGGCGCGGTTCGTGGGCCGTGCCAACCTGCTCGACGGTACGGTCACCGGCCGCACCGGGGACACGACCGAGGTCGCCCTCCCCGGCCTCGGCACGGTCGCCGCCGCGGGCGACCGGGGAACGGCCGGCCGGGCCGCGACGGGCCGCACCGCGACCGTCATGCTGCGCCCGCACCGGATCGCCCTGGCCGCCGCCGCTCCCGGCACCGGCACGGGGAACGGCGGGGCGCGCGGCACGGTCCTCTCCGCCGGGTACGCGGGCGAGACCGTCGCCTACCGGGTGCGCGTAGGCGACGCCGGTCCCGTACTGGACGTCGAACAGCCCACCGGGACACGGGAGTCGTACGGTCCCGGCACCGAGGTGGAGCTGTCGTGGGACCCGGCCGCGCCCCGGCTGGTCGCCGCCGAGGAGGGTACGGAGTGACGGCGGCCCCCGCGGCGCCGGCAGCGGCGGTGAAGGCCGCGCGCCGGCGCGGTCCGGCCCGGCAGGCTCTCGTCCTGCTCGTGCCGGGCCTCCTCGCCCTGCTGCTGACGTACGCGCTGCCGCTGGTCTGGGTGGTGCGGATGTCGCTCAACGAGTCCGGCGAGGGCGGCCTCATCCGGCAGACGGTCTCCCTCGCCACCTTCGGCGAGGTGCTCGGCAGCTCCCACTACTGGAACGTGCTCGGGCAGACCGTCGAACTCGGCGTCCTCGTCACCTTCTTCACCCTCGTCGTCTCCTACCCGGTCGCCCTCTTCCTGACGCGTACCGCCAGCCGCTGGCGCAGCCTGCTGATGGCGCTCGCCATCGCGCCGCTGCTCATCTCCTCCGTGGCACGCACCTTCGGCTGGATGGCGATCCTCGGCCGCCAGGGAGTCGTCAACAAGACACTGGACGCGCTCGGAGTGATCGACAGCCCGCTCCAGCTGGCCAACAACCTCACCGGGGTGGTCATCGCCTCCACCGAGATCTACATGCCGTTCGCGATCCTCGCCATGATCAGCGGGTTCGGCCGGCTCGACCCGGCGCTGGAACAGGCCGCCGCGTCACTGGGCGCCCCGCGCCGTACGGTGTTCCGCCGTGTCGTCCTGCCGCTCACCCTGCCGGGTGTGCTCACTGCCGGGCTGCTGGTGTTCGTCCTCAGCCTCAGCGGCTATGTCACGCCCCGGCTCATCGGCGGCGGCCGGGTCTTCGTCCTGGCCACCGAGATCTACGACGAGGCGATCACCAGCCTCGACTGGCCGGTGGCGGCGGTCCTCTCGATGCTGCTGCTCGCGGTCTTCGGTGTGGTGATCGTGGTCTACCTGTGGGCACAACGGGCCCTCGAAGCCCGCTTCACCGGCGGACGGGAGGCCCGCTCATGACCACGCGCCGGCTGACGAGAGCGGTGTGGGCCCTCGTTCTCACCGTCCTCTACCTCTTCCTGCTCGCACCCATCCTGATCGTGCTCGTGGAGTCCTTCGACACCTCGACCTATCTGCGCTTCCCGCCCGAGGGCTTCAGCCTCGACGCGTACCGGCAGGTCTTCGCGAACGACGCCTTCCGCGAGGGCTTCAAGGTCAGCGGCATCACCGCCGCGGTCACCGCGCTGCTGGCGCTGGTGACGGGCGTACCGGCGGCGCTCGCGCTGAGCCGGCTGCGGTTCCGGGGGCGGTCGGCGATCGAGGCGGTCTTCCTGTCGCCCCTGCTCGTCCCGCACATCGTGCTCGGGCTCGCGCTGCTGCTGATCATGGCGCCGATCCCGCTCACCGACACCTACTGGGGGCTGATCCTGGCCCATCTCGGGGTGACCGTCCCCTATGTCGTACGGACGGTCTCCGCGGCCCTGGTCTCGGCCGACCCGAGGGCCGAGGAGGCGGCGCGCACGCTCGGCGCGAACGGGTTCCTGACGTTCTGGCGGATCACCCTGCCCACCATCAGGTCCGGACTGCTCTCGGGCGGGGTCATCGCGTTCCTGCTGTCGTTCGACGAGACCGTGATCTCGCTGTTCGTGTCGGGGCAGCACACCGTGCCGCTGCCGGTCGCCGTGCTCCAGTACGTCGAGTACCGCAGCGATCCGTCCGTGGCCTCCCTCTCCGTCCTGCTGGTGCTGCTCTCCGTGGTCGTGGTCGTGCTGGTGGAGCGCGGTCTCGGGCTGCGCCGCACACTGCGCTCCTGAGCACACCGCACCCCCCCCACACCGTCCGTACCGTTCCAAGGAGTTACCCGTGCCCGACACCCCGGCGCAGCCCCTCGACCACGCCGCCCTGCACCGCGACAGCGTCGTCTTCAACGCCCTCGACTGCACCCCGCTCGCCTGGGCGGACGAGACGTACCTCGGCAAGCTCGCCGCCTCCGGGGTCACCGCGATCAACCACGCGGTCTCCATCTCCCAGGACTACGACGCGGCGGCGGCCTCCCTCGTCGGCTGGCAGCGGCGGCTGGCGGAGACGGACGGGCGGGTCTTCCAGGCGTACGGACTCGATGACGTCGCGCGCGCCAAGGAGACCGGGACGGTCGCCTGGTTCGCCGGGTTCGAGGACAGCAAGCCGGTGGGGGAGGACCTGTGGCGGCTCGCGGCCCTGCACCAGCTGGGCCTGCGCTTCATGGGACTCACCTACCAGAACCGGAACTACGCGGCCGACGGCAGCGGCGAGAGCGCCAACGGCGGGCTGAGCCGCTTCGGTCGCGCCCTCGTCGCGGAGTGCAACCGGCTGGGCATCGCGCTCGACCTCTCGCACACCGGCGAACGCTCCACCCTGGAGACCATCGAGACCTCGGAGAAGCCGGTACTCGTCACCCACGCCGGGCTGACCCACTTCGTCGACAGCCCCCGCAACAAGAGCGACCTGGTCGTCAGGGAACTCGCCGCGCGCGGCGGTGTGTTCGGCCTCGCGGCCAAGTCCGGCTTCCTCACCCCCGACGGGCTGACCCGGCGGCCGGGAGCCGAGGTCTTCGCCGACAACATCGACCACCTGGTCGAGCTGGCCGGCATCGACCACGTCATCGTCGGCACGGACGTCGGAGACGAGCGCAAGTACTCCCGCGAGGGCATGGCGCGGGTGCGCCGGCTCTACCCGGAGATCCCCATCGTCGGCGCCGACCTGGACCTCGACCGGATCCACCCCGAGGGCATGGGCACCCCCGCCGACCTGCCCCGTATCACCGAGCTGCTGGCCGGGCGCGGTTACAGTGGCGAGGACATCGGCAAGGTGCTCGGCGGAAATCTCCAGCGGGTCCTGGCGGAGATCTGGGACTCGGGTTCGGGAGAGTGACTGTGGCGCGTCGTACGGTGAGTGTGGCGATCGTGGGCGCGGGACCGCGCGGTACGGCCGTACTGGAGCGCCTCATAGCCAACCTCGGGCCGGCCGGGCCCTGGGCCGACACCCCGGCCGAGCTGCATGTCGTCGAGCCGCACACGCCCGGCGCCGGCCGGGTCTGGGACCCGGCGCAGCCCGCGCACCTGCTGATGAACACGGTCGCGGGACACGCGACCGCGTTCCCCGACGACACGGTACGGATGGCCGGCCCGTCGGCGACCGGTCCCACGCTCATGGAGTGGGCGCGCGAGCACGCGCCGGGCCTCGCGCCGTGGGAGCACCCCAACCGCGCGCTGATGGGCCGCTATCTCGCCTGGGCATACGGGCGGATCGCCGCGTCCGCCGCCCCCGGCACCCGGATCGTGTTCCATCCGACGCGCGCCGTCGGCCTCGATCCCGACGCCGCCCCCGGCGGCCGGTCGCGGCTGCGGCTCGCGGACGGGACCGAGCTGCTCGCCGACGCGGTGGTCCTCGCCACCGGCCACACCGACCGGCGGCCCCCGCCCGAGCAGCGCGCGCTCGCCGACGCGGCCGGCCGGCACGGGCTGCTGTACCTGCCGCCGGGACACCCCCGGGAGGCCAGGCTCGATCTGCTGCCGCCCGGGGAGCCCGTCCTCGTACGCGGTCTCGCCCTCAACTTCTTCGACCAGCTGGCGCTGCTCACCGCCGGACGCGGCGGACGCTTCGAACCGGCCGGCCCCGGGGGCCCGCTGCGCTATGTGCCGTCCGGGCGGGAGCCGCTGGTCCTGGCGGGGTCGGGGCGCGGGGTCCCGTATCTCGCGCGGAACCAGGTGCCGGGCGAGATGCCGGCCGGCCACACCCTGGTCCACTTCGACGAGGCGGCGCTCGGCCGGCTGACCGCGCGGGAGCCCGGGACGGTCGACTTCGCGACGGAGGTCCTGCCGCTGATCGAGCGGGAGGCGGCGGCGGCCTGGGACCGTACGGGCGTCCGTACCGCGGGCTCCTTCGACATGGCGGCGCTCGACCGGCCGCTGACCGGCCGGACGTTCACCGGCCGCGAGCAGTTCGGCGGCCTGCTGCGGGAGTGGCTGCGCGCCGACATGGCGGCGGCCCGCGCGCCGGGACGCAGCCCGCTCAAGGCCGCGGCCGGAGCGGTCACGGCGGTGAAGGGACAGGTACGGCGGCTGGTCGCGGCCGGAGTGCTGAGCGGCGCCTCGTACCGCGAGCTGGAGTGGTTCCGCTCCTTCGGGGCGCATCTGTCCAGCGGCCCGCCCGCGAGCCGGATCGCCGAGCTGATCGCCCTCAGCGAGGCGGGCGTCGTCGAGTTCACCGGGGCGCGGCCCACCGTGACCGTGGACGAGGAGGCCGGCCGTTACGTCATGACGTCCCCGACCACCGGCGGCGCTCCGGCGACGGCCCGCGCCCTGCTGGACGCCTGGCTGCCCGGCCAGGACCTGGCGGAGACCGCCGACCCGCTGCTCGCCGGGCTGGTTGCCGACGGACTGGCCCGCCCGCACCGGGCGGGCACCGGAGCCGGTACGGAGCCGACGGGCGCCCTCGACGTCGGCGCCGCCGATCTGCGCGTCCGCGCGGCCGACGGCCGGCCGCACCCGCATCTCTTCGCGGTCGGCATCCCGGTCGAGGGCGTGCACTGGAACACCCCGATCGGCGCGAAGGCGCGCGCGAACGCCGAGATGTTCCGGCAGGCCGACACGATCGCCAGGGCCGCCCTGGAGTGGGCGGCCCGTACCTAGGGCCTGTGTGGGGTTGTGATCTGGGCTCGCGGGGCGTGGCACGCACGCTCGCGGCGTTGCCGAAATGCCCTAGTAGCTCCGCTACGAGGG